>DHJM01000091.1:1918-16844 GCA_002404335.1 Gemmatimonadales bacterium UBA4720 | reverse complement strand
GCAGGTAAGGCATCTCAACTACAAACTGAACGTGATCCGAGATCTTAGAAGCGTAGATACCAGGGTTTAGAAACTACGCTGCGACATATCTGAGTGGCGCTATGGTACAGGCGGTGGGTTGTAGGCGGATACGCGCCGGATACGGTCAGAGCGCGGTGACTACCGACTCAGATCTATGCCTCTGACATCTCGGATCCCGTTCAGTTTGTAGTTGTCAGCGCGGATCCTGTGTGTGTCGCTCCGACCGCCGCATATCGAGCCACTTCGCCACCGGACCGACCGTAGCAAGCGCGAAAAACGCCGGCGCCGCATTGAACCCGGTTGGCAGCGGCCACCCCTTGTCGGACGCGAACCGGATCAGCGTCTCCATCACGGCAATCAACACAGCGACGATTATCTGCCGGCGCCGCCCGCGAACGACGGTGCGGGGATCAGTGATCATGAAGAAAACGAACAGCTGATACATCGGCCCGGTGATCGGCGCGATCTCCGGGAGCACCGGCATTCCCAGCGCCAAAGCGCGCGCGCTGTTCAGCAAAAGGAAGCTGGCGACATACGTCAGCGTGATGTGAAGCACGCCCACACGCGCGGCGATGATCAGTCCGAAGGTCCAGATCACCAGGTTGGTCGTGACGTCGTTGCCGAACTGGTGGCTGAGCACGGACACGTGATCGGCCGCGGCGAGCAACAATGCGCTGACCGCGAAGTTCGTGGGATTCCAGAGGTGATTGCCGCGATAACGCAGAACGTACTTGGATGAGATCGCGATAAAGCCGCCGAGCGCGAACGGCCAGAGCGCTCCACCCTGCGGCTTGAGCAGAAGCGTGAGACTGATTCCGCTGATATAGGCGCTCAGGAGATTTACGACCTTGCCGCGATCGAACCATGAGAGCAGTGCCTCGGTCCCCACGCAGACCCCAAGCGCCAGCGCCAGCCGGTCGTAGCTGCCGAGCATGTGGTAGCGGAGCTGCGCCGCCACCAGCACCAGCGTGATCAGAAACGCGATGAGATAGCGCGGATCGATTTTGCTTCCGCGCTCCCACGCGCGCGCGAGCGCATTCCGCGCCGTGGCGGTCGCGTGCGTAACGTCGCTCATGACGTCACCGCTCGGGCTCGGTTATGGTGACGAAGCGGTCTATGGGAGGACGCGTGACTACCTGTTGCGATCCCGAGGGCCAGTAGATGGTGACGCGGTCCACCCACTCGTGGGATCCAAGTCCGAAGTGCAACCGCCGATCGTTCTGGCTCGCGAAGCCCGATCCGCCATCGATTACCCGCCGCTGCCTGAGAAGTCCCGCCTCGAGCACCACCTCGGCGCCGATCGCGCTGCGATTGCTGCGCGTGCCGACCAGCTTGAAGGCGATCCAATGATTACTGCTTTCCGGATAGTCGCGATACACAACCGCCGGCTGGTTCTGGTTCGCGACGATCACGTCCACGGATCCCCGATTGGAAAGATCAGCTAGTGCCACCGCGCGGCCATCGTAAAGGTCAGTCGCTCCAACCTTGCTCGCCACATCCACCCAGCCCGCAACGCCGCGATTGATGTATACCCGCGAAGGCTCGTAGCCGGAGAGACTCGCGTTCCCAAATGCTGGCCAGGTCGCGGCGTCCTCGAAGAATCGGCCGTTGGCGCCGGCGATCTTCGACATCGCGTACCAGTAACTCTTGCCGCGGTCGGCAGAGATGAATCCGTTAGCGACGAAGAGCTCGTTGGCGCCGTCGTTGTTGAGATCGCCGAACTGCGCGCCCCACGCCCAGCCGGCATCGGCGATGGCGCCCTCGGCGACGTTGCGAAAGCGGTGCGTCTCGGCCATCTCGTTCACGCGCAGGTTGTTGTTCTGAAACAAATATCCGCGCTCGGAGATGTTGGTGACGAAAGCGTCGAGCCGGCCGCGATTGAATGCGTCGCCAAGCGTCGCCGACATGCCGCTCTTCGATTCGCTCTCGAGACCGGCGGTGGTCAGCATGAAACTTCGTCCGCGATCATTGAGGTATAGTTCCTCCGGACCATAGTCGTTGGCGAGATAGATGTCCGGCCATCCGTCGCCGTTGAAATCGGCCGACGCCGCGGCCAGCGACCAACGCGTGCTGCCGACGCCCATCTTGTCCGTCACGTCCTCGAACTTGCCGCCGCCCAAATTATGGAAGAGGAGATTCTTCCCACCGTTGGTGGCAAACTCGAAGCTGTTGTGCATGATCTTCGTCGTCGTAAGGTGCCAAAGATCGATATCGCTTCGGAAATACGCCGTGACGTATAGATCCAGAAGGCCGTCGCGATCGTAGTCGAGCCAGATCGCACCATTGCTGTTCATCCAGCGGTGCAGACCGGCCTTGGCGGTGACGTCCTCGAAGTGGTGCCCATCCACGTTTTTGAACAGAGCCAGATAACCGTAGCGGTACACCAGCACGTCTTCGCGGCCGTCGTTGTCGAAGTCGCCCCACACGGCGCCCATCGACACGCCATCGCCCGGCCGGTTGAGATCCGCGAGCCCCGCGCTCGCGGCTACCTCTTCGAACGTGCCGTCGTGTTTGTTCCGGTAGAGCGCGTTCGGCGACCCGAAGCGGCTGTTCGTGAAATACAAATCCGGCCATCCGTCGCCGTCGAAATCAGCCACCGATACCGACGCGCCCAAAGCGGCAACGTGCGGCTCGATGTTGGCGATCTTCGGGTCGAACGTCGGCCGGTGGTGGATGAAGTGAATGCCGGCCGCCGCGGTTTCGTCATGCAGCGAAAAACCGGGACGGGACGCATCCACCGGCGGACGAATCGGTCCGCTATCCAGCCGGATGGCGAGCCCGATGGCTGCGAAAAACGGAACGGCGATGATGGCCCGGCGCACGTTGGGATGTCCTGACATGCGCAGAGTATAGCGCGTGTAGAGCGAAGCGGCTCCCCCGGAAACGGGCAGGGGGGTCGGTGGAAGGAAGAGGGAGGAGTGCGGATTCCTGTAGTCTTTCCCCTTGGATTCCTGTAGCCTTTTCCCTGACAGCGGCTGGCCGCATGCATTCGCATATTGGCTGCCGCTATGACCTTTCCCCAGAACTACTCCACGGCACAAGCTCGGGAGTGGCAGGAACGCCTACTGTATACTGTGGCGGGCCTTCTCCTCTTCGAAACGCTCACAGGGCTCGCGATCTACCTGCTGCCGTTCAGCGTGCCGAATCAGGTGATGGTACTGCTCCACACCATCGTCGGGCTCGTGTTCATCCTCCCATACGCGTGGTACCAGCTGCGTCACTGGCGCGCCTATCGCGCGCTTCGTCTCTCCCACGTGAAGCTCACCGGCTTCTTCTCGATGGCTGCAACGATCGCCGCCGCGGTGTCGGGCCTGGTGCTCACGGTTCAGGCAATCGCCGCCACCCGGATCAGTCGCGGCTGGGACATCGTGCACGTGGTCGCGACGTTCGCCCTCGTCGCAGCCGTCCTGCCGCATATCGTGACGCTGGTAGTGCGCGCCGCCCGGAACCGGGAGACGACGGCCGGTGCGCAACTCCTCGCGGCCGCGCGCTGGTGCGGCGCGAGAACGCTCGTCCTCACCGTGGGTCTGTTCGTCGTCGTCGCCGGTGCCGCGGCGCTCTACCGGCCGACGAAGCTGGTGAACAAGCTGCCCACGGACTACAGCTACGTCTACGGCGCCGACCGCCCCTTCGCGCCGAGTCTGGCTCGAACGCGCAGCGGCAGCGCGTACGACGCGCGGTCGCTCTCCGGTTCGGCATCGTGCGGAACGGCCGGCTGTCACAAGGCGATCTACGATGAATGGGCGGTCAGCGCCCATCGCTACTCGGCAATGGACGCGGCGTTCCAGAAAGTGCAGACGGTGATGGGCGAACAGAACGGGCCAGAGTCCACACGGTACTGCGGCGGGTGCCACGACCCCATCTCTCTGTTCTCCGGCACCAAGAACATCTTCGCTGAAAATCTCACCAACCAGGCCGGCTACAAGGAGGGCGTCTCCTGCATCGCCTGCCACGCGATCAAGGAAACGGACGTCAAGGGAAACGCCGCCTACGTCATCACCCAGCCCAAACGCTACCTGTTCGAACTGCAGGAGGGCAGCACGCAGCGGATGGTGAGCGACTTCCTCATCCGGTCGTACCCCCGCTACCACGTCGAGAGCCTGCAGCACAAGCTCTTCAAGAGCCCAGAGTTCTGCGCTGCCTGCCACAAGCAGTTCATCGACAAGGAAATCAATCGGGTGGGTTGGGTGCAGCTGCAGAACCAGTTCGACGCCTGGCGCAAGAGCCGTTGGAACCATCCCAACGATCCCACCAAGACGGTAGAGTGTCGCGAGTGCCACATGCCGCTCAACGACGCCAGCGATCCGGCGAGCGGCGACGATCGCGACTACAACCGGACCCCGTCCGACGGCAAGCACCGGAGTCATCGGTTCATTGCCGCCAACCAGTTCATGCCGCATGCACTCAAACTGCCCGGCGCGGACGAGCAAACGCGCTTGACCGAGAAGTGGCTGCGTGGTGAAATCGAGGTTCCGGAGATCGCCAGTAAGTGGCGAAAAGGCCCCGCCGTGCCGATCGAGGTGATGGCGCCGGACCACGTCAGGCCCGGGGACCCGATCACGATCAACGTCGTTCTCACCAACAATAAAGTGGGGCACGACTTCCCCACCGGACCGCTCGACATCATTCAGGCGTGGGTCGAACTCGACGTCACCGACCAGGCCGGGAACATTGTCTTTCAGACCGGCCAGCGCGATGCCGGGAACTTCATCGCGCCCGGCGCCTTCATGCTCAAGGCCGAACCGGTAGACCAGTACGGCCACCTGATCGACAAGCACAACCTGTGGGAGATGGTTGGCGTCCGCTACCGCCGGTCAGTCTTCCCTGGAAGCTCGGACCAGGCGGAGTTCAACTTCATCTGTCCCGGCCAGGTCGTGCAGAGCGGCGCTCCTCCACCAGCTCGGACAATGCCCGACTCGATCTCTCCGCTCAGCCGCACGGTCGCCGTGCATGTTCCGCGAGGTCAAGTCACCGAGCTCCACGTCGACGCCAGGTTGATGTACCGAAAGGCGGACCAATACCTTATCAACTTCCTCTTCGGCAAGGAGTCGGGGCTCACGGCGCCGGTCACGGTGATGTCCGAGGATCAGAAGACGATCCACGTGACCCGCGCCGGCGAGTAGGCGGATAAAAGAATCGCCAGGTTGACGCGACGGCAACGCCTCCTCCGGCTGACCGCCGGGCTGGGTCTGCTGTTTCTCGTTGTCGCTGCCGCCGTGGTGTGGCGGGTGTTCCGACCTGGCTCCCAGTACCGGCCGGGCGAGAAGGTCGAGGGGCTGACGGCGGATCTCGCGCGATCACTCCCAAAGGACTACCCGAGGGTATCGTTCACCGACGTCACCCGCGCGTCGGGAATCTCGTTTCAGCACTTCAGCGGCACGCGGTCTTCGCAGCTGCCCGAGGACATGGGCTCGGGAGCGGCGTGGGGCGACTTCGACAACGACGGCTGGGTGGATCTCGTCGTCGCCAACGAGGTGGGGCCGCTCTCCCTCTCCGCTGCCGCGCGGGCGCAGTCACCGGCGCGCACGATATTGTACCACAACAACCACGACGGCACGTTCACCGACGTGACGACGCGCTCGGGCATCGACTTCCGCGGCTGGGGAATGGCGGTCGCGTGGGGCGACTTCGACAACGACGGCTGGATCGACCTCGTCATCACGGCGTACGGGCACTGCGTCCTCTATCGCAACAACGGCGACGGAACATTCACCGACCGGAGTGCCGCTTCCGGAATTGGTGGACCGCGTGGCTTGTGGACCGGCGCCGCCTGGGGGGACTACGACCGCGACGGGCTCCTCGACCTCTACGTGACTGGCTATGTGAAGTATGCGCGTCCGGAGCGCAGCAAATCGGCGGCACGGTACAACGTGGAGAACCCGGCGAGCATCAACCCCTTGGCATTCCGGCCGGACCGCAGCCTGCTGTTCCACAACAACGGCAACGGGACATTCTCCGAGGTTGCCTCCGCGTTGGGGGTGACGAATCCCACGGGTCGAGGACTGGGCGCGGCCTGGGTGGACTTCGATGAGGATGGCTGGCCCGACCTCTACGTCGCCAACGACGTGTCGGACAATGTGCTCTACCAGAATCTCGGCAAGGGGAAGTTCTTGGACATCAGTGACCGGGCGCACGTCGGCGACTATCGGAGCGCGATGGGGATCGCCGTGGGCGATTGGGACGGCGATGGCGACCAGGACCTGTACCTGACCCACTGGCTCGCGCAGGAGAACGCGCTCTACGACAACCAGTTGGCCCAGCTCACCCCGCAAGCCAGGAAACGCCGGCCGGTCCCGCTCACGTTCATCGACGAGGCAGACCGTTACGGCGTTGGCCAGGTCGCGCTCGACTTCGTCGGCTGGGGCACTTCGTTCATCGACTATGACAACGACGGCAGGCCCGACCTGTTCGTCGTCAATGGCAGTACGCTCCAGTTTCCCGAGGATTCGACACACCTAGTGCCGATGCGGAGCCAGATGTTCTGGAACCGCGGGCCGACCGAGGGCTTCTTCGACGTTTCCACAGTGAGCGGCTCCTACTTTCGCAACGCGTACGTCGGGCGCGGGGCGGCGTTCGCTGATTACGACAACGACGGCGACATCGACGTCTTCGTCGTGAACAACGGCGGACCCGGCATTCTGCTGCGCAACGACGGCGGCAACCGCAACCACTGGCTGGCGGTGGAGCTGCACGGCACGAAGAGCAATCGGCAGGGGATCGGCGCCAAGCTGCGGCTCGTCGCCGGCGGCGTCAGCCAGGTACGCCAGGTGGGCGCGCAGAGCTCGTATCTGTCCCAGAACAGCCTCATCGAGAACTTCGGCCTCCGGGCCCTCACCCGTGTGGATTCGCTGGTGGTGGTGTGGCCGAGCGGAGGCCGCCAGGTGCGGACGAATCTGCCCGCGAATCGGCGCGTCGTGGTGGTGGAAGGCGAGGAGATGGGGACTGCGCGCGAGCGGATCCAGGGTTTCTGGGCGCTGTACCGCCAAGCGACGCTCGAGCGCACCGCGGGTCAGACGCAGGCTGCAGCGGAGACGTATTCCCGCGCCCTCGCGCTGAACCCCGATCACGAGGACGTACTCTATTACTTCGGCAGCATGCGTTTTGCCCTCGGGGACTTCGCCGCCGCCGAGCGCGCGTGGCGTCACCTCATCGCCCGCAATCCGTCGAGCGCGCGAACCCACTCGCAGCTGGGCAGCCTCTATCTCTGCCTCGACGCAAAGGCGCCGTTCCAGCCAGACTCAGCCGAGACCCATCTGCGCCGGGCCTATGAAATCAACAAGGAGGAAACCGGCCCCCTGCTCCACCTTGGCGAAGTAGCGCTGGTTCGCGGAGATCGCGTAAAGGCGGGCCGGTACTTCGACGAGGTGCTCGGCTCGCACGCCAAGAGCGCCGAGGCGCGCTTCTACGTGGGCTATATTGCGCTGAAAGGGGCCGACACCGCGCGCGCTCAAACGGAATTCAGCCGGGCGACATCCGCGACTGCGCCGCCACCCGCGGCTGGCCTGCCGGGCGAAGGTGACACGAAGCACGGGGCTGCACCGCTCACGCAACGGACCGAGCGGTGCGACCAGCTCCGCACCCTGGCAACCGCCCCGCGAACCGCGAGCCCGACTGTGGAGATGCTCCGGCGCTACCGCCGGCTGGACAGCCTCCTGTCGGTTGCCCGATCACGGTTCCGCTGAGGAGCGCGTCAGCGCCGGTCGCGGGGCTTTTCTCGTCAGCATCGCCACCTCCATCAAGGCGGCGACACGCTCCGCTTCACCACCCGCGTGTCGTACTGACGGAGGTAGCGCTGATGCTGCGGGTCAGTCGGGTACGTCTCCGCGGCTCCATATGGGTAGGATCGCACGCCATGAAACGGAAGGGGACCCACGGTGGTGCCAAACGCCGTATTCAGATCGGAGTCCTTGATCCACCCGTCGGTGTAGAGCAGGAAGTCGCGCTTCCAACCCGGCGGCAAGGACTTCGCCGAGCTTGCGTCGAACTGAATGGTCGCCTCGTCGCCCGCAGCCATGATGACGTACATGTCGTCGGGGCTCTTGAGCAAAGGCAGGATGTCGCCGAAGCGCGTGTAGTTGCCTTCGATTGGACGCCAGGGCGAATCCTTTGCGACGTCGTCGTACGCAAACCAGTACGGTCCGTAGCGGCCGCCTTTTCGATACATGCGGGAGAAGCCGCGGAAGTGGAGATCAGCCGAGAGGGGCGCGAGCGTCGTGATCTTGACGGGGTTGTCTGGGAGGGAGCGCGAGACGAACGCCTCGTCCCAGTAGATCTGCATGTTGGTGCGAATGCGCACGTGATGGTCTGCAGTCGGAAACTTCCCGGCGAGATCCACGACCATCGTCTTGTCCTTGCCCGAGGGGAACCCCAGATCCGCGATCGCTGTGTGCCACCTGCCCTTCGCATCCCGCACCTCGAGAGATGGAGAGGAGACCTTGATCGAAGATTGCTGCGAGAGCGCGACGTTGATGCTCGCGTCGGTGGGATAGATCCAGCCGCGCAGGAAGAGAGAAGTGCCGGGACTGCCCGCGTCTTCCCCCAGATCCAGAGTGAGATCGTGCGGCTCGACCACTCCCTGGTACTTCGTGGGCGTGAAATTCGAGACGTAGACATCGTCGCTCGCCCGCAACGCCGGCAGAACATCGTGGCCGCGCTCATCAATCGCGGACAGCGGCACCTCGCGTCGCGCCACCTGGAACAGCCGGAGATTCACCGCGCCCGGAGGCACGAAGCGCTCGTCGACGAACACGTCCACAGAATCGGGATGGTCGACGGCGAGCAGCTTGACCTGGTCGGCGTACGCCGTCTCCCAAAGCTCCTCGGTGAGCTGGAGCACGTAACGTCCGTCCCGTGGCGCGAGCGCATCGCCCGGAATGCGCAGGTATTCCTGCGACGCGCCCGCGGGCGCGAAGGCACTGTTCCCACCCATGAGGCCGAGCGGCATGCCCAAGGCGCTCCGCCACATCGCATCGGTCACGAAACGGAAGCGCTTCCCGTCCCACGTGTACGCGAGCGCGCACGAGCCCTTGAGCATTTCGCGCTCTACGACGTCCTGGTCGGATCCAGGGAAGTAGATGGTCTGCGGTACGCCGTTCGGCCACTCGATTCGGAGTACGTCTGCTTTGAGATGCGAGCCAAGACCAAAGTGTGTGACGCGACCCGTGGCTAGGCGGGTCTGGTAGATATCACCCGTTCGCAGCTCGAGCTTCGATCCGATTCCAAACGCATTGTTCTTTCCGCTTCCGTCGCGCAGACCCTTGAGCTCCACGTTCACGGCGAGGTTGCTGTTTCCGAGATCGTTGCGGAGCAGACGCGGAGCGCCGGAGCCATCGATCAGGAATAGATCCTCGTCGCCATCGTCATCGACGTCGGAGACGGCGATCGCAGATGCTCCGGCCGCCCGCACAGGAGCGGGAATCAAGGTCGCCCGATCGAGAAACTTTCCGGTGCCGTCGTTCCGAAAGAGAAGCTGCGCCCCGGATCCCGTTCCACCCGCCGATCTTGCTTCCGCAGGCGATGCGGCCCCGCGCGAGACTGATGCGCCGCCCACGATGAGATCCAGCCAGCCGTCGTTATCGTAGTCCACGAACGTCGCCGCCAATCCCGCCGTGGAGCGGAGCGCCTGCATCGCGGCACTCGACCGGCCGTCGCGAGTGAACGTTCCGTTTCCCTTGTTCAGCCAGAGCGTCGGCTCCCCGCCATTCGCCTTCGCGACGAATAGATCGAGGAATCCGTCGTTGTTGTAGTCGCCTACTGCTGTGGCACCCGAACCGTCGCGCGTGGCCAGGCCACTTGTCGCGGTTACGTCGATAAAGTGCTGTGCGCCCCCATTGTGGAAGAGCACGTCACTGCCGTGCTCGTTCGCGATGAAGATGTCGATGCGCCCGTCGCCGTCGAAGTCGCCGAAGACTGCATCGCGCGCGTCGTCCGTGCCGGCGAGGCCGAAGCTCGCCGTCGCGTCGGTGAAGGTACCGTCGAGATTGTTGCGATAGAGGGTGCGCGGACCGTGTCCGACGAGAAGGAGATCCAGATCGCCGTCGTGATCGAAATCGGCGAACAGCGCTTTGCGCGCTCCTTTGACATCGCCAACTCCGGCTTTCGCCGTCACATCCACGAACGTTCCGTTGCCGCGGTTCCGAAACAGGTGACCGCGCCCCTCACCACCAATGACGAAAAGATCCAGCCAGCCATCGTTGTCGTAGTCCGCAAAAGTTGCGTACGCGACGCCCTGGGGCAGAGAAATACCCGAGCGCTCGATATCGTCGCGGACGAATCCGCCCTGAACACGATAGAGATGCGGAACCGACCTTCGCTGCGCTGGCGACCACGACGAGACGAATAGGTCATCGGTTCCGTCGCCATCGACATCTCCAGTCGCAAGGGCGGTCGGTCCCACCTGCCCCGCTGGCGCAGTGCCAGCACTCGCGCGAGTCTCCGCGCTCGCGAGACCCGCGTCCTCCGTCGCGTCGACGAATTTCGCGAGATCGACTGTCGCCCGTTCGCGCACTCCGCGGATCGAAATGAAGGACTTCGGTGCGAACGTAAGCACCGCGCGCCCGGGAATCGGACCGTCCGTCCATTTCACATCCTCCAGCGACGCCTGATACGGCGCAGTGACCTTCATCAGGTCAACGAAGCGGTCGAGCGTCGTCCGCGACTGGGCCAGCTTTCCCGCACGCAGGAGCTGAATCGTGCTGGCCAGGTACACCCTTGCCTCCTTTGGCGGCTCCGGGGGTATCCGCCGCACTTCCTCGAGCTGCTGTACGACACTGTCAGCCGCGCCGCGTCGCGCGAGCGCATCCGCGAGCTTGAGTCGAACGGCGAGATTCGCGGGCGCGACCGCGAGCACATCCCTCAATCGGTCTTCGTACCTCTTGGCCGAAGCGCTATCGGATTGCTGGGCCTCGAGCTCCGCCAGCGCATACAGTACGTGCGCATTGCCGGTGGTATCGCGGCGGAGCCGCTCCAGCATCGCGCGTGCGTCCGAAGGACGTCCCGTAAGCGAGTAAAGCCTCGCAAGCGCGAGACCCACCTCCGTGCTCGCGGGGTCCAACTCTCGCGCCCGGCGAAGCTGCTTCTCCGCCTCGGCGTAGCGACCGGCTTGCAGATAGGTGAGTCCAAGGCTCGCGTAGCCGAGGGGGTCATCGGGCGCGAGCTTGGTGAGCTTCTTGAATTCGGATTCAGCCTCCGGCAATTGGTTTCGCTGGAGATAGCTGAGTCCGAGCACGCGAGTGGTGTAGAGCTCTTCTACGGACGCCGGCTTGGGTCGACAGGCGGCGGCCGAGGCAATCAAGGCGGCACCGAGCAAGAAAATCCAAGCTCGCCGGCTTGAAGGAATCAAATCCGTTGGCATGGGCAAACGATAGTCCTTCGACCGGGTGCTGGCGATAGCGGACGCCGANNTTGATCGCGTTGCCCACGATGTTTCCGAGGATCTGCGACACACGGAAGGGGTCGGCGCGAACGGTGACCCCATCATCCGGCGGAACCGCCTCGAGGAATATCGCTCGCTTTTCCGCGATCGGCCTGAACATTTCCTCCGCCTGACGGAAGATCGTGACCACCGCCACATCCTCGAGGTCGAGCGTGAACTTGCCAGCATGCATGCGCACGGTGTCGAGCAGATCGCCGATGAGCCGGTTCATCTGCCTGCCATTTCGGAGCGCGACCTCCAGCAATTCCGTTCGCCGCGTCGGCTCGAGATTTTCCTGGAGCAGCATGTCGGTGCTGGTGATGATGGTGCTGAGCGGATTGCGCAGATCGTGCGCGACGACGCCGAGCACTTCCTCACGCGCCTGTGCCAGCAGCTCCGCGACATGGCGTTTCTCGCGCTCGGCGTCGTAGCTGCGGCCCACTTGTTCGTTGAGACTCTTGAGCTCCGCCGCCCGCGATTCGGCCAGCGCCAGCGCGCGATGCAACGCCCCCATCGTTGTCGTAATCGTCGCCGCGACGATGACGAAGGCGATGATCTCGAGGGCTTCGATGCGGTCGATCAGCAGCGAGCCGCCGGGCGCAAGAAAGTTCAGATCGATCAGAAGGAGCGATAGGCCGGTCGCCAATGAGGCGGGGCCGGGCCCACCGTACCACGCCGAAATCGCGACCGCCGGCACAAAAAAGAGGAAAGCCGGCGTGGGCCCGTCGCGCCGCAGAATCAGGGTCGCGACGAGCGCGATCGCGGTGACCAGAAGCGCCAACGCATATCGCGCGAGTGATGATCTAAGATTTGTTGACCGCTGGTGAGATCCGAGCAAGCGCCCGTCCCGGGATTTTGGGGCTCGGACCCTGCCCTCGCCCTCCTGTCCGGCTTCCAAGATGAGTACGCGACGGCTGAGGATTCCGTTGACGGAGGCGTCCTCAGTTACGTCCGATACAGGACTCGATTATCGATCTCTTCGCCGCGCGCTGGTTGTTGATGGTGTCGTAGAACTCGTCGAAATAGCGGAGGGTTTCTTTAACGGTACCGCGGTCCATCAGCTTGCCGATCGAATCGCTGTATAACGCGTAGATCTCGGGTTTCTTCTCGTTGAAGGCGGCAAACGCTTTCCCGTAAGACTCCGCATCCGTGCAGTAGCCCCGGAATAAGCGCTGCCGGACGCTCAGAAGACGAAGGGTCGAATCTGGTACGGCATAGCGCGCGTTCACGGCTCCGGCGAAATCGAAATCATAGGCGATGGGCATCACATCCCCCCGGCTACTGAAGAAGAGCTCGACATTGTGAAGCCCTGCTACCGAGAAATCGGTGTTCCCGATGAAATACTGGAACACCCCGAACAACGCGTCCTGCAAAGGGTCGAGGTCGCTGGCCCTGGCCCCCTTCTGCGCGATCAAGCTTCCGCCCAGACGGGCGGCGAGGGCGCTCGGTTCCTCCATGACGATGCCGTATCGCCGCGCGCGCACCTTTCCGTCGGAACTGTCCGCATACGCGAACTTCAGCAGCCGCGCCTTGTGACTCACCGGAGTGAGCAGCTGGTAGATGCGGTACAGCTGGTACTCCTGAAGGATGTATTGCTCGTACGAGTCCATGTCATGGCAGTAGCTGACAAGCTTGGGCTTATCGAGCTTATGGAAGATCGTCCCCTTTGATGTCTCTTTGCTGAAGTTGAGACGGAGGGGAGGGAATTCGCACATCTTCAGTCGCCAGATGCCGCGCGTACGCGCCTTGACTGGAACCGTGACGAGATTGCCCTCGGTGCCCCTGTAGGTGAGAGTGGCTGGACGCCATGGGGGATTCTCGCGCTTGTCCCCGCGGATCTTTCCGATGTTGGTGGTGAAAGTCACCTCGATTGGATCCTGGGACTGAAAGAACGCGGGGACGTCTGCGCGTTTCGCCGAGTCCGCACTCTGAGCGCCCGCGACGCCAGTCAGGAGCGCTGCGGCGAACGAAGCTGCAACGCCAGCGAGGCGCAGCGAGGATAACGACCCGCAACCCATCGTGATACGGTCGGCTGCAATGCGCGCGCGAGGAGTCTCAGCCACCATGGGGCCTGTCTCCGAGAGGGGGGCTCGAATATCATGGTGGCGGTCGTTTTACGCAATCAAATAGTCGACTCTCCCACGAAAACGGGATTCGCGTATCGCCGCAACATTGACGCGGCGTTTTGACCCTGAGAAAAGCTCTCCGGGCCAACGATCACTACCAGTCCGCCGGGCTGAGCGAAGCGCTTCCGCGCGAGAACGCCCTTCAACAGCGGAACAACCAGGAACGCATCCCCGCCCCGCGTAGACCGAAGGTCGAGCACCAGCCTCGTGGCACCCGCCGAATCTGCACTCGCGAACATCCGCTGCATGAATGAGCTCACCGATTCGATGCCATCGGACCGAACACGAGTGAATCGGACGCGCACCGTACGATCCGCCGGAGAGATCGAGAACGAGTAGTTCTGTTCCTGCGAGGCCTGTGTGGAAACTTGCGGAAGCGAGGGGGGCGCCACGGGGATCTCCCCGGAACACGCCGCCATCACCACGAGCAGCATCGGAACCCACGCGCGGCCGGCCAGGTTCTCACGCCGGTCGTGCCGTTGAGTTTTGAATTCGAGGTTTGACATACTCAATCTCACGGGAATGGACGCGGACGCGGCCAGGGCCACGGCCACGGGTCGAATGAGCGCGCGCCCGCGATTCCACGTACCGCCGCCTCGCGGATCTGCGGGTCGCTCGAGCTGAGAAGCTGAGTGAGCGTCGTCTGCGAGCTCTCCCCCGACTTCATAAGCGCGCGAATGAGCCCGCGGCGAACGTGATCGTTCTTCTCGGCCTTGAGCGCGTCGCGGATAGCTGGCAGCGCGCCGGAATCTTCGATCTGGCCAAGGGCCCACGCTGCCTTGAGACGCGTGTCGGCGCTTTCGTCGCTCAATAGTCGGAGCAATCCGGCCGGCGCTTTCGTCCCATTCTCATCCATCTGGCCGATCGCCCACGCCGCCGTGCCGCGCACGTTCGCGCTGCGGTCAGCCGTGGCGGCACCGAGGATATCAATCGAAGAATGATCGCCGATATTTCCGAGACCCCACACCGCCGTTTCACGCACACGATCTTCGGCGTCACCCCGGATCGCCGCCGCCAGTGCTGCAACGCCACGCCGGTCCTCGATGTTTCCGAGCGCCCACGCGCTCATCTCACGCACCCGCGCGTCCGCGTCGTGAGCCAGAGTCTCGCTCAGCGCATCGACCGCCTCGCGCGCCTCGAGATTCCCGAGCGCCCACGCTGCGACCCTGCGCACCGCCGGTGAATTGTCCTGGCGCACAACACGAATCAGGAGTGGAACACTACTCGTCGAGTCCATGTGCCCAACGGCTGCCACAGCAGACACGCGCACCTTCTCCGCATCGTCGCCGAAAAGACCGACGAGCGATTTCAAGGAACGGCCGTTCTCGATCCGCCCGAGTGCCCACGCCGAGTTGGCGCGGACATC
>DHJM01000091.1:1274-1837 GCA_002404335.1 Gemmatimonadales bacterium UBA4720 | reverse complement strand
ATCGGTCGAGCCCAGTCGCGTCACCAGCTCGCCGCCCACCGACTCCGCCTTCTGCGTTCCAATGAGGCGAACCGACAGCTCGCGCACACACGCGTCATCAGACGATAATCCCGCCAGCAGACGTTGAATGTCCGCAGCCGGCATCGCGTCCGACTCATAGTCATCATTGCCCGTCAATACGCCTGCGGGTGAGAGCGGAGTAGCTGGCGCGTCGCTCCCGCCGCCCCATCCCCAGCCGCGAACAGCCTGGGATGCGAGGAGACAGATTGCCGGCGGCGCACCCCGCGCGGCGGTCAGCAACGCGGCGACATCGATCGGCGAACCGCGGTGACGGCCCTGATCGAACACGCGCACGAAATGTTGAGTACGCACCTGAGCGAACGCGTTTGCGTCGCCGGTTGTCGCGCTGTTGGCTACAGCCGGCACGCCGCTCAGTGAAGAGAAGGCAAATGTCGCTACCGCCAATCCAATTATTCGCTGCATGATTACTCCGTTCATGGTGCCCGCCTGTCGTGCGGGGTAGGTTGAAAAATCAGCACTAAGGTCCAAAAGAGAGGGCGCTT
>DHJM01000091.1:0-1184 GCA_002404335.1 Gemmatimonadales bacterium UBA4720 | reverse complement strand
ACCGCGATGGTTCTGATCTCCGGATCCTTGGACTCGAGCAATCCCTTGAGCGCGTCCACGGACCTTTCTCCGACCGCGGCAAGCGCGCGGATGTAATCGATCTGCAGCTCCTTATCCGGCTCGCGCGCGAGGGCCGCTTCAAGCGCAGGTATGGAAGCGGGATCCTCGATCTCGTACAGCACCCACGCCGCCAGCTCCCGCAACTCGGGATCCTTCTCGCTCAACATCGCGATGACCTTGGGTGGCGCCTGCTTCAGGTCCGAGTTGCCGATCGCCCACAAAGCGCGCTTCCGAACCTCCGGACTGGCGTCGGATAGCGCCGCGGCAAGCGCATCTGCCGACGACCTATCACCGACGTTGCCGAGCGCCCACGCCGCTGTCGCGCGAACCTGGGTGTTGGCATCCGTCCGCAGCGCCGCGGACAATGCCTCCACCGCTGTCGATCTGTGATCGCCTTCCGCCAACGCCCACGCAGCCATCTCCCTTACAGTGGGATCACCGTCGTGGCGAAGTGCATTGGCGAGAGCGTCCGCCGCAATCTGTGAGTCCGCGTACTCGGCCAGGCCCCACGCGGCGATTCTCCGCAGGCTCGCGCTCGTATCGGTCGCGAGGATTTTTGCGAGAAGAGCCGGACGCTCATCGCTGTCCTTGCCGGCCTTCCCACCGCCTTGGCGCACCAATTGGATGAGCGCGCTGGACGCGGCCGAGGTACCTAGCTGAACCGCCTGGTCGACGATCTTTCCGAAGTTTTGTTGGATTCGACTGCTCGTCTGCGTGTTTGTAATCGTCTGCGTGTTCTGGCTCATCACCGTCTCGGTCTTCTGATGGATCTTCGAGCCGTCGATGATCTCGCGCGAATCAGGATAGCCCTTCACGTCCGACTTCTGCGAATTCAGCAGATCGATTCCCTGCGTTCGCTCTCCCTGGGCGGACACCGCAGGCGACTGGGTTGCAGCTGATGCGCGCGGCGCAGGCGCCGCCGCGCCCACCACAATAGAGATGAGCGCCAGCGATCCGATCAGCGCCGCCGATTGCTTGCGGCTCGGGCTCGAGTGGCGAAGCTCCGGGTCGAGGATCGCGAGCATCCGCCCCTCGAACTCCTTGCGCCGCGCCATCGCGAGCGCAACCGATGGCGTCGCATCGCGTCTCACGCTCGTGACGATATCCAGCAGATGTTCGGCATA
>DHJM01000092.1:12150-12281 GCA_002404335.1 Gemmatimonadales bacterium UBA4720 | reverse complement strand
TACCTCGACCGCAAAGCGCGGAATCTCGACGAAGCACTGGAGATCATCTCGCACGCAATACACACAGGCGAAGCGATCTCGATCGGACTGCTGGGCAACGCGGCTGATGTCCTCCCGGAGATCGTGCGGCG
>DHJM01000092.1:10378-12067 GCA_002404335.1 Gemmatimonadales bacterium UBA4720 | reverse complement strand
GTCACCGACCAGACGAGCGCGCACGACATGCTGAACGGCTACGTGCCGGCCGGAATGAGCTTCGCGCAGGCGCTCGCGCTGAGAGAGGCGAGCCCCGAAGAGTACATTCGCCGCTCGACAGCATCGGTCGTGAGTCACGTGACGGCGATGCTCGAGATGCAGCAGCGCGGAGCGGTCACCTTCGACTACGGGAACAACATCCGCACCGTCGCGCTCGACGCGGGACTCGGCAACGCGTTCGACATTCCGGGATTCGTCCCCGAGTACATCCGACCGCTGTTCTGCGAGGGAAAGGGTCCCTTCCGCTGGGTGGCGCTGTCGGGCGATCCGAACGACATCAAGCGGACCGACGATCTCGCGCTCGAGCTGTTTCCGAGCGACGAGCATCTCCGCCGCTGGATTTCGCTCGCCCAGGAGAAAATAAAATTTCAGGGACTGCCGGCCCGAATCTGCTGGCTCGGGCAATCCGATCGCGCCCGGTTCGGCGTCGGCATCAACGACCTCGTGGCATCGGGCGAGATCTCGGCGCCGATCGCGATCGGGCGTGATCACCTCGACACGGGAAGCGTCGCGTCGCCCTTCCGTGAGACCGAGGGGATGCGCGACGGAACGGACGCGGTCGCCGACTGGCCGCTGCTCAACGCGATGCTGAATGTCGCGAGCGGGGCGTCGTGGGTGTCGTTCCATCACGGCGGGGGAGTCGGGATTGGCAACTCTCTTCACGCCGGCCAGGTGATCGTCGCCGACGGCACGCCGGAGATGCGCGTCCGCCTCGAGCGGGTGCTCACGAACGACCCGGGCACCGGCGTCGCGCGCCACGCTGACGCGGGATACGAGGAAGCGGTCAAGACGGCGCACAAGCACGGACTGCATCTGCCGATGATCGGCTGACATGCTCACTAGTGAGTTCAAGCCGTGGCACGTACCGATCTTCCTGGCCAAGTACGCGTACCTCACCGCCACGCGGCGTCCGGTGCTCGTTTCTTTCGAGGTCACGAAGCGCTGCAACGCCCGCTGCGGCTTCTGCGACTATTGGAAGACTGATCCGTCAGCCAAAGCTGCCGAGATAAACTCTTTCGCCGCGGCCGCCAGGTTCTTCAACCCGATGGTCATCACATTCACCGGCGGCGAGCCGACGCTGAGAGGCGACCTCGAAGACTTGGTGGCAGGGGTGAACGGCGCGGTGAGGCTCAAATACATGACGCTCCTCACGCATGGCGGAATGCTCTCGCCCGAGCGCGCGCGGTCAATCTGGAAGGCAGGCGTCAACCAGTTCAACATCTCGCTCGACTTTCTCGACGAGCGGCACGACCGCGCGCGTGGAATCCCGGGGCTGGGCGCGAAGATCATGCGCACGATACCGCGCATGCGTGAGATCGGGATCACGGGCATCCGCTTCAACACCGTGATCAAGCGCGACAATCTGGATCAGCTGATGCCAATCGTGCAGCGTGCGCGCGAGCTGGGCTGCGGAGTCAACTTCAGCTGCTACACCGACTCCAAGAACGGCAACACCGAGGGCCTCATCGAGCGCGCCCAGACGCGCGAGCTCGAAGAAACGGTGCGGGAGCTGCTCGCATTCAAGCGGAAGACGCGCGGAGTCATCACCAACTCGGACTACTATCTGGAGCAAATTCCCCGCTACGTGCGGGGCGAGATCACAGAGCCTTGCCGCTCCGGAATGCGGAC
>DHJM01000092.1:0-10338 GCA_002404335.1 Gemmatimonadales bacterium UBA4720 | reverse complement strand
TGGACGGAATTTCGTAAGTACGAGCCGATCGACTGCAACGCCTGCTTCTACGCGTGTCGCGGCGAGGCGCAGGCTCCGCTCCGCTTTTCTCGCGTGCTCGACGTGATGGCCTCGCCGTCGCCACTGGTGGGTCAGCATGCTTGACGACCAGAACAAGAAATATTCAGAAAGGCGCTGCTGCCCCAGCGCCCTTATCGTTTGTCACTCTTGCTGAAGGACCTCATTTTCGTGAACGCGGCGCAGATCGTCACCTGCGCCGGCCCCGCACGAGCCCGAAAAGGAAATGAGATGCGCGACGCCGGCATCCTGACGAACACCGCGATCGCCGTCAGTAGCGGACGCATCGCGATGATCGGTGCGGCGCGCGATCTCCGGCGCGCCTATCCGGACGCCGAAGTAGTCGATTGCCGCGGAGGTGTGCTCACGCCGGGCCTGGTCGATTCGCACACCCACGCCGTGTTTGGCAAGCCGAGGTTCGAGGAGCACGAGCTGCGCGCGGAAGGCTTCGACTACATGGAAATCGCGAAGCGTGGGGGCGGCATCCACGCTTCCGTTCGCGACTTTCGCGAGCGTGGCGAGGAGGACCTTTTCAAGCTCGCGCTGACGCGCGTGAAGGAGCTGGCCTCCTACGGAACGACGACTCTCGAGATCAAGAGCGGCTACGGCCTCTCGGTTGAAGACGAGCTGAAGGCGCTGCGTGTGATCGGACGACTGGCCGAGCGCCAGCCGATGCGCATCGTGCCGACGTGGCTAGGCGCACACGAAATCCCCCATGAATATCGGACCAGCGAAGCGCGCCGCGGCGAGTTCATCGATCTCCTGATCAAGACCCTTTTGCCCAAGGTCGTCGCGCAGGGCATTGCGCGCTTTGCCGACGTCTTCTGTGAGCCGGGCGTGTTCACGATCGACGAGACGCGCCGAATTCTCGAAGCGTCGCGCCAGGCCGGACTCGGCATCAAGATCCACGCTGATGAGATCAAGCCGTGCGGCGGAGCAGAGCTCGCCGCCTCACTCGAGGCGGTATCGGCGGACCATCTCGCCGCAATCTCCGAGAGCGGGATCGCGGCGCTCGCGAGCTCGAACACGGTGGCGACGCTTCTGCCCGGCACCATGCTCTTCCTTGGCAAGGCCAGGCAGGCGCCGGCCCGCGCGCTGATCGATGCCGGTGCGGCGGTCGCTCTCGCCAGCGACTTCAACCCCGGCACCTCCCCAACGGTTAACTTTCCATTGATGCTAACGCTCGGTGTGAGCCAGCTACGCATGAGCCTCGCGGAAGTCCTCATCGCCGCGACGGCAAATGGGGCGGCCGCGGTGGGAATTGCGGGGGAGGTCGGGCAGATTGCGCCGGGCTTTGCCGCCGATCTCGCGCTCTTCGCAATCACCGACGCGCGGGAGTTGCCATACTGGTACGGCGCACGTCTTTGTGTCGGGTCGTGGAAGGCTGGCGCGCCTTGTCACCCCTATGAAAGCGGAAGTAACTTGAACGTTCGTCCCCCGGAGGCCGTGCCTACCGGGTAAGTCCTTTTTGCCCGGCGCCCTTAATGTCCAACGTCGACAAGCTGAAAAAAAAGGCTGCCGAATTCGAGCAGAAGAAGCAATACGACAAGGCGCTCGAAGTCTACCTGCAGATAATCGAGCAGACCGAGGGGCTCGACGACCGCGACGTAACCGTCTACAACCGCGTTGGCGACCTCAATTTGCGTCTGAACAAGACCGATCAGGCCGTCAACTATTACGAGCAGGCGGTGGACCTCTATACCGAGGGCGGCTACCTCAACAACGCCATCGCGCTCTGCAACAAGATTCTCCGCCACGCCCCGGCGCGCCATCAGATCTACTACAAGCTCGGTAAGATCTCGGCCAAGAAGGGCTTCAACAGCGACGCCAAGAAGAATTTCCTGGAGTACGCCGATCGGATGCACCGCGCCGGTCGCGAGACCGATGCCTTCAAGGCGCTCCAGGAATTCGCGGATCTTTGCCCCGGTCAGGACGACATCCGGCTGATGCTCGCCGACCAGCTCGCCAAGGCAGGGAAGGCCCCCGAAGCGATCGAGCAGCTGCAGATACTCCACGAATCACTCGACGCCGAGGGACGAGCGGCCGAGGCGCAAGCGACCGTGCAGCGAATTCACACACTGGATCCGAGCGTAGAGCCTCGCCGATCAAAGACGCCGGTCAAGAGAGAGGAGGGCGGCCTCGTCTTCCTCGACGTTGGTGGGTCGCCGACATCGCCGCGGCCCAAGATCAAGGGATTCGAGGGAACGGGGCTCGCGCCACACGCTCCGGCGCGGCCGCGCACGCCGCCGCACGTGAAGCCGTCTCCGGAATTCGAGCAGCTGCCGGACATCGAGGAGCTGCCTGATCTCGAGCCACTGGCTGACCTCGAGCCGACTCTCGAGTTCGAATCGGAGCAGATTGCTGGCCTCCAAACGGGTTCTTCGGTCAGCGGGTTCGAGACGGACTCTTCTGTCGGCGATCCCGAGCCGGCGTTCGATTTGTCGCTGTCCGAGCTGGATATCTCCCCGCTCGACGGGCTGGAATCCATGGCGGATCCCTCGTCGTTCGTGATTGATCCTGAGGCACCGCCCCCAGAGTCGGCCGGAATCGAGGGATTGATGCCGGCCGAATCCGGCTTGAATGCCGTCGAGCCCGGACTGGGCGAGCCTCTCCTGGACGAAGATCCTCTGGCCGGGCTCAACGTCCTCGAGGACGATCGGTTCTTCATCCACGACCCGGCGCCTGAAAGCGCCGCGCCGTCCCATGGGAGGACGTCGACCGAGCCCGAAACGCGCGAATTCGAGACGCTCGAGCTGGACGCCGACGAGGACCAGGACGAAAACCAGCAGGCCGAAGTCCACGAGGAGAAGCCCGCTCGCGCACCGGCCGCCAGAACGGCGCATAGGACTCCGGCGAGAAAGGAGGCACCGGCCGCGAAGCACGACGAGGCGGAGGACGAAGAAGAAGAACAAGAGGACGAGCACCCCGCGCCAAGGTCGAGCAAGCCGAAGCTGGTCGAGCCGCTCCGGATGACGCGACCGAAACTGAAGAAGCCCAAAACCCCCCACCGCGAGGAGCCGTCGTCGCAGCAGCAGCGTCCTCCGGTAAATCCCTTCATGCGCCAGGCTGCGAAGTCCAAAGCATCTTCGCCCAAGCCGGCGCCACGCCAATCCACGCCGCCGACTGAAATTCCGCGCGCGGCAACTCCGAAAGAGAACTCGCCGCAGCGAAACACGGACGACCACTTCGTCGACCTCGGGGACTGGCTCCGGGAAGAGCACGGCCCGCGCTCGACTCGCATGGTCGCGCAGGAGGACGAGAATCGCGAAGAGGGCGAGCAGGCCGACTTCACCGACATGCTCGAGAAGTTCAAGGCCGGCGTCGCCGCCAACGTCGACGACGAGGATTTCGACAGCCACTACGATCTGGGCGTCGCCTACAAGGAGATGGGCCTCATCGACGAAGCGGTCGCCGAGTTCCAGAAGGCGCTGCGCGGCGCGACGCAGCGAATCCGCGCCTACGAGGCGCTCGGACAGTGCTTCATCGAGCGCAACGAGCACGACGTCGCCATCACGGTGCTCGGACGCGCGTTGCGCGAGCCCGGAATGGAGGATGAGGATCTGATCGGCGTGCTCTACCTCCTGGGCTTCGCGTCCGAGGGGAGCAAGAAGGCGCGCGATGCCGCCGCGTACTACCAGCGGGTGTTTGCGATTGACATCGACTTCCGCGATGTGAGCAAGCGCCTCAAGCAGATGACCAAGGCCGCCACGAAGTGAGATCGGCCGCGCCCCAGGCCCGCCTCAGGATGAAAGTGACGCCACCGCGTGGAGTCACGCTCCAGGCGATTCAGCTCCCGGTCCGCGACAAGCTCGACGACGTGTCGCAAGCGATGGCGCGCATCGTCGCCAGCGATATGCCGCTCGTCGGCCAGGTGAGCGCGCACCTGCTCGCCATGCGCGGCAAGCTGTTCCGCCCGACACTTCTGCTGCTATCGAGCGAGGTCGCAGAAGAGCCCGAGCCACAGGCCGTCACTCTCGCCGCCGCGCTGGAGCTGATTCACCTCGCGACGCTCGTGCACGACGACGCCGTCGATCACTCGGCGCTGCGTCGCGGGATGCCGACCGTCAACGCGCTCTTCAGCCACCAGATCTCGGTGATCATGGGAGACTTTCTCTACTCGACTGCGCTCACGCACCTCGTGGGGCTGGGCGATCTCGAGGCCCTCCGGGCGCTGACCCGGGCGTCAACCGAGATGACGCTCGGCGAAATGCGGCAGCTGGCGGTCACCGATCCGCTGCGCTTTACCGAGCGCGAATACTACGATCTCATTCGGTCGAAGACGGCATCGCTCATGCGAACCGCGTGCGAGCTGGGGGCGCTTTCGGGCGCCCGGCGCTACCGCGACGCACTCGGGAACTTCGGAGAGAATCTCGGCATGGCGTTCCAGATCGCCGATGACCTGCTCGACTACCGCGAAGAGGAGGAAACCACCGGCAAGCCGTCGGGTCTCGATCTGCGCGAGCACAAGGTGACCCTTCCCCTCATTCACGCGCTCCGCGAGATGTCTCGCGCGTCCCGCCAGGAAGTCGAGCGGCTGTTCGGAAGCGAGACCGCGAGCGACGAAGACATCGCCTCCGTCGCTCGGATCGTCGACGAGAACGGCGGGTTCGAATACGCGCGCGAGCGCGGCGAGGAGTACGCCGAAAAGGCTCATGAGTCGCTGGCGGATTTACCTGACACCGTAGCGCGCCGGTCGCTCACAGCGTCAATTTCCTACGTCATGGAGAGACACTCATAATGCGACCACCACGGAGCCGTAGTGGGCGAAGCGCCCTCTTTCACGCTCTCGTTCTGTCGGCGGGCTTCATTACCGGTGGTCTGCTGACCCAGGTGGGACGCAGGTTCCTGCCGCCGGGCGCGGCGAAAGAGTTTTTCACCACCGGCGTGACCCCCGCCATTGGGCCGCTGCCTGTTGATTTGGTTATACTCAAGTTTGCCATCGGCCCAATCGCGCTCGATGTGTCACTTTTGAGCCTGTTGGGTGTACTCGTGGCTTACCTCATAGCGCGTTCGCTTTTCTAGGAGTTTTCTATGTTTGGCAATCTGGGGTTCCCCGAGCTGTTGATAATCATGGTAGTGATCCTGCTTCTGTTTGGAGCGAAGCGGATCCCCGAGATCGCGGGCTCGATGGGAAAGGGAATCAGGGAATTCAAGAAGAACATCAACGAGGCGACGCGCGAAGTCACCTCGGAAACGAAGCCGCCGCTAGAGTCGGACACCCAGTCGAGGCTGACGTCGGCGGAGCTCGAGCGGCGCCGGACCTCGGAAGAGGAAGCGGAACGGCCGGCTCCTAAGCGGCTGCTCTAGGACTGTAAGCTCGGGACTAACAGCAACTGCAACTGAACGGGGTAGGAGGCGTTAGAAGCGTAGGCGCCAGTTGTCAGTTCACTACGCCCGGACTTTCCTCCGCGCGCGACAAACTAACTGCTTGCGCGTTAGAAGATGTTGAGCAGGCTGCTACGAGCATCCAGTGATGGTTTTGCCCCGAACGCCACGCAAGCAAGTCCGGGCGTCGTGACCCGGTACCTGGCACCTACGCCTCTGACACCTCCCACCGCGTTCAGTTGCCTTACGTGTGATCTCAGATGATCGTCGTGAACTACTGAGTGGTGCGGCGCGAGGATGCCTCAACCTGCTTCCGCTTATCATCGACCTTGGCTACCGCTCTCAGATTAGTAAGAAACTCCCGAACCCTCTGCTGCCTTAGCTGCTGCAGCGCCTGCGCGCGCAACGATTCCTTCTGAGCCTCGAACGCCGCGCGGCTCGACGGGATGCGATTGTCGACGCGCTCGACCACAACCTCTCCGATCGAACGAATCGGCTCGCTGACGCTGTGAAGGGGCAGAGTGAACGCCGCGCCAACTGCCTCCGGAGCCTGCGCCAGCTCGGGCACGCCGGTAACCCGGGTGAAAGGCTTGGTGCTGACTACCTGCAGGTTCATGAGCTTCGCCGCCTGCTCCATTGAGCTCGCCGCCGCGACCCTCGCGTAGTTCATCGCCTGCGGAACCAGGGCGTCGGTTTTCTTCTGCCTCAACAGGTAATTGCGGATGTCCTGCTTCGCCTGGTCGAGCGAAAGCGCTCCACCGGGCGTGAGTGAATCGAGGCGCGCGAGGTAGTAGCCATCCGCCGCGTCGAACAGCTCGCTGGTCTCGCCTGGCTTCGCACCCTGGAACGCCCACGGGCCGACGCTCGGGATGTACTGTCCATTCACGGTCATGGTGTTGCCTTCGACCACGGTGCTCCTGATTACCGGAATCTGGAGAGCGCGCGCCGCTTCATCGAACTTCGCGGGCTGGTCGGTGGACGCCGCCATGCGCGCCAGAGAATCCGCGCGGCGGTCCGTCTTCGATGCGGCGGAGTCGCTCTGCTCGATGTGAAGGAGGATGTGGCTCACGGTCAGCGTATCTCCCTTCCGCGCATCGACCTTGATCAGGTGATACCCGAACTGCGTCAGCACCGGCTGCGAGACCTCCCCCGGCTTGAGCGCGTACGCGGCCGTCTCGAAAGGCGCGACGAATCTTCCTTTCGCGCCCTTGCCGAGCGAGCCGCCATTAGCGGCCGACACCGAGTCGGCTGATTCCGCGCGCGCGACATCCGCGAACTTCTCACCGCCGAGAATTCTCGCTCGCAGCGCGAGCGCGTGCGCGCGAACCGCGGCGGAATCCGCCGCGCTCACCGCTCGGGGCACGATGATGACGGAAACTTTCGCCGTGCCGGGGCGGTCGAACATCTTCTTGTGGGTGTCGTAGTACGCGCGCACCTCGTCGTCGCTCACGCGAACGGCGGAGTCGGGGATGCGCTCGGGCTCGAACGCCACGAACGAGACCTGCGCGGTGTCGTGCGTGTCCTGGAAGCGGCGCCACAGCTGCTCGTCGGAGACGTACACGTCGGTCGCGATCTGGTCGAAGAGCTTTTCCTTCGGGATCTCCGTGCGGTAGTACTGCTCGAGCTGGAAGAGGAGCCCATTCTGCTTTGCCAACGGGCTGGCCAGGAAGCGCTGGTACTTGGCGGGATCGAACTGTCCGTCGGTCTGCAGGTCGGGAGCCTGCATGAGCTGAGGCGGCGGGCTATAGCGTGCCGCCTGGAGAATTTCGTCGTCTGATACTGTGATGCCGCGGCGGCTGTACTCCTGGCGGAGGAGGGCGTCGCTCACGAGCTGGTCGAACGCCTGGTCCATCAATCTCTGTCTCTCATCGAGGGAGATGGGTTGCGTGCTGCGCTGAGTCTCGTCCTGCTCGAGATTCTGCGTTGCCTGGTACCAGGTGGAGGCGAGGATATCCTCTCGATTGACGGTCGCAACGGCGGTGGTATTGGTCACCGGCGCGCGGCCGAGCAGTCCCGAGGTCTGCGCCAGGAGAAAGCCGCCGACGAACAGCACGACGATTATGATCCAGATGTATTTTGCGGAGGCCCGCATTTGCTGCAACAAGGGCACTACTCCTTACACGAATTGGGGTGGCCCCGGTCGCTGGGGCGAGATGGCGTATAGCCTTGTAAACTATGAGTTTGGGGGACCGAGATGCAAGTCGCGCGAACGCGGAGATTGCTGCATCTTTCAGTTGGTACATAAGCGTGAAACCGGAGTTCCGGGAAGTTGTTGAGGATTGAACCGAGGTAAGCGATGGATTACGACCGGTTGCGGGAGTTGCAGGAAAAATTCGAGGAGAACCCCCGTCGGTATTTCGCTCCGCTCGCGAACGAATACCGCAAAGGCGGGCAGCTGAAGCGCGCGATAGAGATCTGCCGGTCGCAGCTCTCACAGATGCCCGGCCACATGAGCGGGCAGATCGTGTACGGCCAGTCCCTGTACGAGACCGGCGAGTTCGAGGAGGCGCGGCTGGTGTTCGAGCGCGCGCTCACATTGGATCCCGAGAATCTCATCGCCCTGCGATCGTTGGGCGACATGTCGCTTCAGAGCGGTAATACCGTTGAGGCGCGCAAGTGGTACATGAGACTGCTCGACGCCGATCCGAAGGACGCGCCGGTGATCGCGCTCGTGTCCGAGATCGATGCCTCGACCGATGCCAGGCCGGTTCCCACTCCGCGGGGGATTCCAGGCGTCGACATCGATGGCGGCGACCAGGCGATCCCGTTCATCGCCGACGCAGAGGGCGCGCCGGTCGTCACCGAGAGCGAGACACCCGAGCCGGCTTCGCCGCCCGCTCCGTCTATGCCTTCTGAAACCGTTCCGACCGCTGCTCTCGAACCCGCCCAGCCTTCACATAGGGTCGAGTCGGAAAAGGCCGCCGAGCGGGTTTCGGCTCCCGAGCCGATCGCTGCTCGCGAGGCCGCCGCTGCTTCCGAGCCGACACCGCCGCAGCGTTCCGAAGAAATCCCAGTCGCGGGCCTCGAGCGCCACTATCCCGTCGCTCCGACTGAGCCGGGTGTGCCGGACGAGGGGATGGGCGCGGAAGGTTTGCGTGGTGGAAGGAAGGACGACCTGATGGGTGCCGACGGTCTCCTCGGAACAGAGCCGGAATCGCCGCCCGAGCCCGTCGGGGCCGAGGGCCTCAGCGGCAAGGCTCCCCCGCAAGCGCTCGCGGGCACGACCAGCAAGAGATCTGACGACGAAGACGCGCTCGACACATGGACGCCGCCACCCGACGTGGCGGCGCCAGAGCGCACTGAATCATCGCCCGCGCGCAGTGAATCATCGCCCCAGCGCAGTGAATCATCGCCCGCGCGCACTGAATCACCGAAGGAAGAGCGGATGTTCTCCGGTCCGGGACCGGAGCCATTCGTCAACGAGACGATGGCGCAGCTCTATCTGCAGCAAGGCTACAGGCAGCTGGCGCTGAGAGTCTACTACCAGCTCGCCGAATCCCGCCCCGACGACCAGACGCTCAAGGCCCGCATCAAAGAGATCGAGGCCGCGGACCACGCGGCGCATCCGGATTCGCCGGTACCGCCACAAGCCGCGCCGCACCGCGAGTCAATCGAAACGCCCCGGCGCGAAGAGCCGCGCGCCGCTCCCGAGAACATCGCCGCGCGACAGCCGTCCATCAGGGAATTCTTTGCGACGCTGGGGCGACGCCGGCCGCCGCGCTCCGCAGGGAATCCCGGCGGAAACTCGCGCCCGGGCAACAGCATGCCGGCCGAAACCGTTGCGCCTATGGGAAGCTCCGCTCCCAGCGCTTCGCTCGACGCGGTGTTCGCTGGAGCGACCGTGAGCGCGTCGGACAGCCGCGCGGCCTCGCGTCTCGCCGGCGCCTTCAGCGGCACCGCCGGCGCGTCGAGAGCTACGCCGCCGACGCCACCAATGCCAACGCCGCGGGTGAATACCAGGATGCCACACACACAGGAATCGGAAGAAGACGTCGCGAAATTCCGCGCCTGGCTCGACGGGCTCACGGGCGAGTGAGAATCGCCGTCATCAATGGCCCCAACCTCAATTTGCTCGGCACGCGTGAGCCGGCTCTCTACGGGACTGAAACTCTCGCCGACATCGAGTCCCGTCTCTTGAAGGTCGCGAAGGAGCTCGGAGTCGACCTCACATTCTCGCAGCACAACGGGGAAGGGGAGATCGTCGACGCGGTTCACGCCTTGCGCGGCCGCGCCGACGGCGCGCTCGTGAACGCGGGAGCGTACAGCCACACCAGCCTCGCCATTCGCGACGCGCTCGCGGGAGTGAAGGTTCCTTTCGTGGAGGTTCATCTCACCAACATTTACGCGCGCGAGCCCGAGCGCCGTCGCTCCGCGCTGGCCGACGTGGCGGTTGCCGTCATCTGCGGCTTCGGCGCGTACGGTTACGAGCTGGCACTCCGTGGATTGGTGAAACAGCTTCCGGTTCCAGCCAATGGCTGATCGCCGGCCCGCGCGCGCGGCTGCGCTCCGCGATGCGATCACCAGCGCGCACATCGATGCGCTCGTCATCACGAGCCTTCCCAACGTGCGCTATCTCACCGGTTTCTCCGGCTCGAGCGCGCTCCTCCTCGTAGAGCCGCACGATCTTCACCTCATCACCGATTTCCGCTACGACACCCAGGTGCGGGACGAAGTCGGCGATCTCGCGAAGGTCCGCATCGAAGCGCAGAGCTTGTGGACTGGATTATGGAATTTGGCAGCAGGCCTTACTGGCATTGAGGTTGTTGGATTCGAGTCGGCGCATCTGCTGCATCGCGACTTTCAGCGTTTGCTCGCCGAGGGCACGCGCTGGCAATGGCGGCCCCAGATCAATCTGGTCGAGGCGCTGCGCGAGTCGAAGGATGCTGACGAAGTCGCGCTCATCAGGCACGCTGGAGAGATCGCGATCCGCGCGCTGACGAAGACCATCAAGGAAAT
>DHJM01000101.1:5086-5302 GCA_002404335.1 Gemmatimonadales bacterium UBA4720 | reverse complement strand
TGCCGCCCCAGCTTTCGATTTTTTGACAACTGATTTACGCTGGCGACTGGAGCGTAGGGGCCACACCCGTTCCCATTCCGAACACGGTCGTTAAGCCCTACAGCGCCGATGGTACTCCGTTCGAGAGGACGCGGGAGAGTAGGCCGTCGCCGGCACCTCATTGGGCCGCTCAGATTTTCTGAGCGGCCCTTTCTTCTTTTCGTACTGCAACTGAAC
>DHJM01000101.1:0-4918 GCA_002404335.1 Gemmatimonadales bacterium UBA4720 | reverse complement strand
TCCCGCCCGTTCAGTTGCAGTTGATCCCGTTCAGTTGCAGTCGATAACGGACTAGTTTCATTCATGCCTAGAGCCGGGATCGTCACCGTAGTCGGAAAACCGAACGTCGGAAAATCGACGCTCTTGAACCGCATCGTCGGTCAGAAGCTGAGTATCACGAGTCCGAAGCCGCAGTCCACTCGCGACCGCGTCGTCGGCATTTACACGGCCGACGACTCCCAGATGGTGATACTCGACACGCCCGGACTTCTGAACCCCGGCTATCTCCTCCAGCACGCGATGCGCTCGACGGCGCTGCGCGCGCTCGACGAGGCGGACGTGATCGTGTATCTCGCTGACGCGACTGAAGGGAGACCACCATCGCTGGTCGAGGCTGCCGAGCTCGCTGCGCCGCCGCGCGCTCCCGTCATAACCGTTCTCAATAAATCGGACGCCATACCCGTGAGCCGTCGCGACGAGGCCGGCGCAGGCGAGGAGCTCGTGTACGTCTCGGCCCTCACCGGTGATGGGATCCCGGAATTGATGACGCGGATCGCGCACAATCTTCCGGAGAGCCCGTTTCTATACCCCGAGGACGACATCAGCACCCAGCCAGTTCGATTCTTCGCCGCGGAGCTGGTGCGGGAGACGGTGCTCGAGCAGCTGCACGACGAAGTGCCGTACGCGGTGGCCGTCCAGGTGGAAGAATTTCGCGAGGACCGCTCGCCTCTCTACATCCGCGCAGTAGTTTACGTGGAACGGGACAGCCAGAAGGCGATCATCATCGGCAGCAAGGGCGCGCAGATCCGCAGCATTGGCGAAGCGGCGCGCAAGAAAATCGAAGCCTTTCTCGGCGCCAGGGTGTATCTGGATCTCTGGGTCAAGGTGCTCGCCAACTGGCGCAAGAACCCGGGCAGTCTCTCACGATTCGGCTATCAACTCGCTACAGGAAAAAGCAAATGAGCTTGTCGGCGCGTCTCCTCGAAATTCTCGTCTGTCCCAAATGCAAGAGCGAGCTCGAGTATCGCGAGGCTGAGCAGGCCCTTCTCTGTCACAAGTGCCGGCTGCGCTATGCCGTGCGTGAAGACATCCCAATCATGCTGATAGATGAGGCGACTCCTTTTTAGCGTCGGGCTGTCGGCCCTCCTCGCTGGACACGCACGGGCTCAAGGGCAGGCCGGAAGCGAGGGCTCGCTCTTTCTGCTCCTGCCCACGGGGGCTCAGGCAGTGGGTATGGGCCAGGCGATGGTCGCGGGGAAACCGGGGAGTGAAGGGATTTGGTGGAACCCAGCATCGATCGCCGACCAGGACAAGCGCGAGCTGGCCATCCACCACTCAAAAACCATTGCTGGCGCAGGCGATGCTCTCACGTTCGTTCTCCCGACCAGCTCATACGGGACTGCGGCGCTTTCGCTCAATATCTTAAACCTCGGCGACCAACAGGTGACCGACGCGAACAACGATGTGATCGGCGTCATCTTTCCGCGCGATGTCGTGCTTGCGGGCACATACGCGGCGAGCGTGACCAAGCGCCTGACCGCGGGATTCAACTACAAGGTGGTGCAGATTCGCTTTGACTGCTCGGGCGAATGCAGCAGCGTTGGTCCCGAGGTCAAGAGCTCGCGAGCCGTCGACGTCGGCGCGCAATACGAGGTCGAAGTCGGAGCGCCGCTCACGTTCGGGGTCGCCATACGCAACCTCGGGGGGAAACTCAATTCGACTGAAACGAACCGAAGTGATCCGCTTCCAACGCAGGTCGATATCGGGGCGATGTATCGTCTGAAGTTCATCGATCATTACTTGAAAGACACAGAGCTTCGCGCGGCCGGCAGCTACATCAATTCCCGAGCGTTTGGAGGGAAATCAGTCCGTCTGGGTACGGATGTCACGTATCAAGGCAAGCTGCATCTGCGCGCGGGGTTCGTCGGGCACGACCGGCGGGGAGATGCCAGCGCTGCTCTCGGACTCGGCCTCCAAAGCGGCGGGTTCGTGTTCGACATTGCGCGGACTTTCGGGGGCCTGCCGGCCGAGGGCGGGCAAGCCCCCGTATACGTCTCGCTCCGATACCTGTTTTGATCTGGCGCAAATGGCCGGTGGGTGGCAGTCGCGCCCCCGCCGCGCCGTCAGCAATCCAGGAACAGGACTCGAGGGCCCAGCGATGAAAATCCTGTACGCCCTGCTTGTGTTCGTTCCGATTGCGATCATTGCGAGAATCACGGGAGCGCCCCCGATCGCGGTTTTCATTCTGAGTGCGCTCGCCATTGTCCCGCTCTCGGGGGTTCTGGGCGCCGCGACGGAAGCGGTGGCCGAGCACACCAGTCCGGCGATTGGTGGCGTGCTGAGCGCGACGATGGGGAATCTGGCCGAGCTGATCATCGCCGGGGTGGCGCTTCGGGCTGGCCTGATCGACTTGGTGAAGGCATCGATCACCGGCTCCATTCTGGGCAACCTTCTCCTCGTCCTCGGGATCGCACTCTTCGCCGGCGGGCTCAAGTTCAAGGTGCAGAAATTCAACCCGAACCTGGCGGGGTCGAGCACGACGGTGCTCCTCATCGCGGTCTTCGGGCTGGTGGTACCGGCGCTGTTCCATCAGCTGCACCCCGATCCTGAGAGGGCGGCCACCGTGCGTATGTCGCACTACGTGGCGGGGCTTCTGATCGCGGGCTACGTGGCCTGGCTGGTCTTTTCCCTCTGGACACACTCCGCCTCGTTCGGGAGCGACCATGGTCCAGGCGTGACTGTAGCCCCAAAATGGTCGTCAAAGAAAGCAATGGGGATCCTGCTCGCCGCCGCCGTCACCATCGGCGTGGTCGCGGAGGTCCTCGTTTCGGCTACTGAGGAGGCGGTGAAGGTGCTGGGCCTGTCCGAGTTCTTCGTCGGACTGGTCCTGATTCCCATCATCGGCAATGCGGCCGAAAACAGCTCGGCAATCATCATGGCGATGCGGAACCGCATGGATCTCGCGCTCAGCATCGCCATTGGGTCCAGCATCCAGGTGGCGCTGCTGATAGCGCCGCTGTTGGTTCTTTTAGGGATGGTGTTCCACCAGCCGATGGATCTCGCTTTCACCACCATGGAGGTGGCGAGCATCGCATTGGCTGTTTTGGTAACGTCCTCTGTGATCAGGGACGCGGAAACGAACTGGCTCGAGGGAGCCTTGCTTCTTCTCGCGTATGCTGTGCTCGGAGTTGCGTTCTTTTTCTTCTGACAGACCGGAATCATCGTCCACCCGGGAAGCCAACGATTTTGCAGCAGCCAAACGCGATACACTTCTCACCTGACGGTGCTTCTCTCCCGGCGCACATCAGCGGCTGGATCGATGCGCAGCAGGCTTCGATCGTCACTCTCAGCTCGGCTGACGAGCTGATGTCGATCGGCCTGCGCGCGCGTCCGCGCTTCGTCGTGTTCGACGCACGCCGGCGGGCGGGACCGGTGCTCGCCGCCGTCCACAGGTTGAAGAAGGATTCGTACACGGCGGTCGTGCCTTGCGCGGTTCTGAGTGGCAAGAAGAACGAGGAGCTTTCAGAGGCGTTCGATGCCGGCGCCGACGAAGTAATTCGCGACGGAATGCAGCCGCCTGAAGCAGTTCGACGCCTGACGGCGATGCTGATCCGGTCGGAGCGCGACTTGATCGTTCACCCGTCGACTCGTCTCGCCGGGACCTCCGCGATCGAATCCGAAATAGGCCGGCGCCTCGCTCTTGGCGAAGCGTTCGCCGTCTGCTACGCCGACCTCGATCATTTCAAGGAATTCAACGATCGCTACAGCTACAACGAGGGCGATCGCGTGATCCGGATTCTCGCCAAGCTCCTCCACGACGTCGTGAAGGGAACGTGCGGGGAAGACGGATTCATTGGGCATATCGGCGGCGACGACTTTATCTTCGTCATACCTTACAACTCGATTCCGTCGGTATGCGGAGAGATCGTGGCGACTTTCGACCTTCTGGCTCCGTATCAGTATTCGGAGCAGGACCGGCGCGCCGGCTACTTTTTCGGGAAGGACCGGAGAGGACATCTCGATCGGGTTCCCCTGATGACGCTGTCGATCGGAGTGGTCACCAATCTCCGGCGAACATTGACCTCCGCCCGCCAGGCGAGCCAACTTGCGACCGAAATGAAAACGTACGCCAAGAGCCTCCCTGGCTCGGTTTATACTGTTGACAGACGCAGCGATGAGCGCGTGACGCCGCAGGAGCCGCTGACGGCGATTCGCGATGTACGCACGATCGGAGACAATGAATGAACGTCAGCTGCCCGGATTGTCGCTCCATCTTCCGAGTGGATCCTGCCAAGGTTCCTGCCTCGGGTGTGCGCGCGCGGTGCTCGGTGTGCAGCGGCGTCATCTCCATTCCCGCACCGACAGGCCAAATAACCCCTGCGGGCGGAGGCGGCCGCACGCCAGCCCCACCCTCGGAATCAGGATCTCAGGATCGTCCGCGCTCTGCGCCGGCAGGCCAAGGCGGTTGGGATCCGCCACCGTTCGGCTCCGCCTCGCAGCGCGCGCCCGCCGCCGCTCCTCCTCCAACGCAGCGTCCCGCCTCGCCGCCTCCTCCTCCGCGAACTGTGGAAACGCCGGCAGCCTCCCGGCCGAGGCCCGAATCGATCGAGCGCTCTTCGGTAACGGCGACGGCGACCCCTCCATCGCCTTCGTCCGGATTGCCTGAGTTCACTCCACCGCCGCCAACTCCCCCTGTCGCTTCGCCTGCGTCGCCTGGGGCCTCAGCCCCAACGGCGCCGCCATTCGTTCCGTCAGGGTCGCCATCCAGACCCCCGGCGACCCCGCGCCCACCGGCCAGGCCCCCCATTGCATCCCCCGCAGCGGGCGATGGCGGGCCACGACGTCCGCTCAACCCGTTTCTGTCCAAGGATCCAAACCAGCGCGCCAAGAGGCTCGCGCGCGCTCTGGTCTCGGACATCATCACCTACCATCCCGCCAA
>DHJM01000125.1:9764-10513 GCA_002404335.1 Gemmatimonadales bacterium UBA4720 | reverse complement strand
TCGAGGTCCATGGTGCCCGCCGACGAAAGCTTCACGCGTAGTGGTAATGCTCCGGCGGGCTGATCGACTGCGGCCGCGACGATCGGCTTCCGGTTGCCTGCGTTGTACTCGATGCGAACGAGCCGCGCGTCGTCGTTGCCCTTGAACCAGACGGTACCGTACTCCAGAACATACATATCTCCGCTCGGCGCGAACTCCATCTCGATCGGGGCACTGAATTTCGCGCTAGGCATGAAGCGTTCTATGGACACAAGGTCACCATTTGTGTCCATACTGACTGCCATGATCCAGTGGCGCATGAATTCGTAGATGAAAAGCTTTCCGTCGTAGTACTGCGGGAAAGGTCTGGCCGCGTTGCGGAAATCATTCCTATGAAATACCGGGCCTGCCGCGGATGCACGTCCGCCGCTGCCAACAATCGGGAACTCCGGAGACGCTGCGTACGGATACCAGATGTAAGCGCCGCGTGCGGGCGGCAGCTCGGTGAGGCCGGTGTTGTTGGGTGAGCGATTGATTGGATGCGCGGGATCGAACTTCTCTCCTGGCACCACTGTCACCGAATCCGAGAAGGTGGTTCTATAATACGCCTGGTTGTTCGCAACGAAGTACGGCCATCCGTAGTTACCGGCGCTACGTGCCTGATTGATCTCGTCGTAGCCACGTGGGCCGCGTCCGGCGGAGTCTACGTTCGCGTCGGGACCGACGTCGCCCCAGTAGAGGAATCCGGTGTGTGAGTCCACCGAGATCCG
>DHJM01000125.1:8278-9648 GCA_002404335.1 Gemmatimonadales bacterium UBA4720 | reverse complement strand
GGAAAGAGATTTCCCTTGGGGATGGTGTACGTACCGTCGGGCTCGGGATGGATGCGGATTATCTTGCCGCGAAGGTCGTTGGTGTTCCCGGAGGATTTCTGCGCGTCCCATGGCATGCGCCCTGGCCGTTCGTCGATGGGTGCGTAGCCGGATGCGAACGGGTTCGAGTTGTCGCCGGTGGAGACGTAGAGGTTGCCCTTGCCGTCAAAGGCGATGGAGCCGCCGGTGTGACAACACTTCAGGCGCTGAGTTCCCACCTCGAGCAGAATCTTCCGCGAAGCGAGGTCGAGCGAGTCTCCCTTCATACGGTAGCGAGCGAGCACGTTCTTCGACTCGCGGCCGGCAGGCGAGTAGTACATGTAGACCCAGCCGTTCGTGGCGAAGTTGGGATCGGCGGCGAGTCCGAGCAGGCCGTCCTCTGCCTGACTGCTGTCCGCGTATTTCGTGCTGACCGGGATCGTCGCGATCCGTGTCGTGCGACCGTTCGCCGGCGTGTAGAGGTTGACGAAACCGTGCCGCTCGATGAACAGCACGCGGTCGTTGGGAAGCACGGCGAGCTCGACCGGTTCGTCCAGCTTCTGGGCGAGAACTACTTTCGTGAAGCGATTCTCCTCTGGCCTCGCGCGGCCGAAGTCGATCGTCCCCGTCCCCATCGCGTATCGCAATCCTCCGAGGAGGTGTCGCAGGAATAGCGGCTCAGAGTAGGTCGCCTCGGTGTGACCCATGTTCGTGTACCACGCCCGCCCACCATCGAAATCGTGATACCAGCTCATGGGATGGTGGTCGCCGTTCGTCCCGCCCTCGTAACTTTTTTCGTCGATCTCGATGAGCACGTGGATTGTCGGATCGATCGACTTGAAGTTGTAGAACTCGTCTTCGCGAACCCATGTGTCGGGCATTCCAACCGTCGACGGGTGAGTCTTGTCGAGAATCCGGTACGTGGCTTTGCGAACGTTCGGGTTGCCAGGATGGCCGTTGAACCAGGCGCCGGCGAGCCTGCCGTACCACGGCCAGTCGTACTCCGTGTCCGTGGCGGAATGAATTCCCACGTAGCCGCCACCGGCCTGGATGTAGCGCTCGAAATCGTCCTGCTGTGCGGCGTCCAGCACATCGCCGGTTGTGTTCAGCCAGACGACTGCGCGGTATCGCGCGAGGTTCTTCGAGGTGAAAGCGCCGGCGTCTTCGGTCGCGTCGACGGAGAACCCATTTTCCTGTCCGAGCTTTCGGATAGCGGCGAGGCCGACGCCGATGGAGCTATGGCGGAATCCGGCCGTCTTGGAGAAGACGAGTACGCGGGATTCCTGGCTGCGTGCGGCGACCGGGACGAAGAGCGAAGCGACGAGAAGCGCGAGCGGGATGAGTCGTTGCAT
>DHJM01000125.1:3943-8109 GCA_002404335.1 Gemmatimonadales bacterium UBA4720 | reverse complement strand
TGCTACCCGCTGCCCGCTCAACGCTACCTGCCGTCCGCTGCAAGCGTATGGACACTACGGGATGCCTTATAACATCGTTTCTAGTTATTAGTCGGTGACGCGGTAGACGGCACAGAGGAGATCAGTGCCCACTGTGTTGTTGGCCGCCTGGACCCTTCATTTCGTTTCAGCGTAGTGGTCACCCCATGCGTATTTAAATAGCCTATGGAGAATTCAACGGAGCGATTGCTTTTTCGGCGGGCGTTGCCCGCGCTCGGCATGCTCGCGGTCCTCGTGCTCCTCGCTGTTTCGTGGTCGAGCGGCCTCGGAGGAAGTTTCCTCGCCTCGCTCAGGATCGCCAAACCCAAGGCCGTAGCGCCCGGAATATCCGCCCCATCGGCGACGAACGGGGGCCAGCAGATCCAGGCGCTGATCGGTAGCATGGTTGGCGAAACCACGAGCGTGGCACTCAACGAGGCGGACAAGCCAGTTCCGAGCGCAGACTCAGCGAGTCGGTTGGCCGGCTTCACCGCGCGACTTCTGGGAATGCGAAGCGACGCGCCGTCGATCACTGTCATCGGAGCGCACGCGATGAACGTCAAGGTGAATCGCGCGCAGATCGAAACGATGCTTGCGGAAGCGGGACGACGAAACGCGCAAGTGCCGGGCAGCATCGACGGCACCATCCTAAGGACACAAACGCCCCGAGCGATTCGCGTGCAGTACGGAAATTGTCCGGCGCCTGTCGCGAACACAATTCAGAATCAGATCAACGGACCGCCGCCACCCTCGACTGACAATGCCAACTGCGTGATTTTCACGCAAACGCCGGTGACGTCGACTGTAGTTCCGCCCGGGTTGAACATTGGGGAGCTCGCCACGATCGCGCTCGAGCTGTCCGGTATGAGTCCGAATCAGACGCATGACTTCCAGCGTGCCTTCGATTTAAAATCGACGTTGTCTATGTCATTGCCCAGGGGTATCCGGTCCTACGACGCAGTGCAGATCAATGCACGGCCAGCGATGCTCATCATTACTGGCGGACGACGGGGACCGACATACCAGCTGATGTGGGCGAGCGGCGGAACGGTGTTCACGCTCGCTGGTTACGGGAGCTCGGCCGACGCTGTTCCGCTCGCGAGTTCGGCCAGGTGATGCAGTGACTCACGGAGAGTTCCACTGACCAAATCAACTTCGTGCGCCATCGAGACGCGGAACCTGCGCAAGGTGTTTGGATCGCGCGTCGCGGTTAGCGATCTGTCGTTGACGGTGAATCGCGGTGAGATCTTCGGCTTTCTCGGGCCAAACGGCGCGGGCAAGAGCACGTCGATCAAGATGCTCCTCGGCCTGGTAAAACCAACGGGCGGACGCGCGGAGGTATTGGGGTTACCCGCTGGCGACGTTGGTGCGCGCCGCCAAATTGGCTTTCTCCCGGAGGACTTTCGGTTTTACGACTGGCTCACCGCCTCCGAGTTGCTGCATTTGCACGGGCGACTGTGCGGCATGTCTGCCGGCCGATTGCGTACTCGGGTTCCGGAGGTGCTCGAGCTCGTTGGCATCGTGCAGCATGCCGACCGGCGACTGCGCGGCTTCTCCAAGGGCATGTTGCAGCGACTCGGCCTGGGGCAAGCGCTGATTCACGAGCCGCAGATTGTCTTCCTCGACGAGCCGACATCAGGGCTCGACCCGATGGGGCGCCGCATGGTGCGCGACGTCATCCGCGCACAACGCGATCGTGGAGCGACGGTGTTTCTCAATTCGCATCTACTGAGCGAAGTGGAAATCACGTGTGACCGCGTCGCATTCATCAAGGACGGCGAGGTCATCGCCGATCGGGATCTGAGGACCTCTTCACCGGAAGGATTTCACGTCACCGCGCAGGTCGGCAAGTTGTCGCCGGCGGCGCTTGCTCAACTTGCGGGGCTGGTGCGCGCGCCTCGATACGAGGGCGAACAGCTGACCTTTGGCGTGTCGTCGCAGGATGTGCTGCCTGAAATCGTACGTCTCATCGTTGCATCAGGCGCTGATGTCTATCGTGTCACGCCGGAGCCGCTTGCGCTGGAGGATTTGTTCGTGAGGCTAGTCGGAGAGGATCGCGGACTATGAGGGGGCTCTGGATCCTTGCCGGTGTCACGCTGCGCGAGGCGGCGCGCCGTAAAATTCTGTGGACGGCGCTGCTCGCCGCGGTGCTGCTGCTCGCGATCTTCGCCGTCGCACTGCGCTTTCAGGTGGCCGAGTTCGAAGGGCGTCCGATGTCGCCATTCGTGCGATATCAGGTGGAGAGCGGCATGCTGATGGTGGGGCTGTACACGTGCGATCTCCTCGCGGTTGTGATGACGATTCTCACGTCGATCGACACGCTGGCCGGTGAGATCAGTTCCGGGACGATTCACGCTATCGCGACGAAGCCGATTGCACGGTGGCAGATCCTCGCCGGTAAATTCCTCGGATTCGCCGCGATGGTCACGGTGTATGTCGCGATCACGTTCTGGAGCACCGTCGCGGTCGCCTTCGCCGTCACGGGCGTTCTGCCCGAGCATCCGGTTCATGGAATGGTGCTGATCGTTGTCGAGTGCCTCGTCGCGCTGAGCGTGACGTTCCTGTTGGGCACACGATTCTCGACGCTGACCTGCGGCGTGCTCGCGCTCGGTCTGGAGGGCGTCGCGTTCATGGGTGGATGGCTCGAGCAAGTGAGTGGGTTTTCACAGAGCACGCAGATCGTGAGGCTGGGCGTACTCTCGAGCTTGATGATGCCAACCGAGTCACTCTGGCGGCGGGCTGCGTATGAAATGCAGACTCCGTTGGCGGGTTCGCTCTCGTTTTCCCCATTCGCCAACGTGTCGATCCCCAGTGTGACAGCGGTGGTGTACGCCGGTGGTTACTTCGTGTTCATTCTCGCGGCCGCGATGGTGTCGCTCAATCAGCGGGACCTGTAGCGTCGCGACCAGCACCACTGGGGCATGAGGGTTGATGTGGCGATTCACGATGCACGGGCCCGACGGCACCGACAATCCGAATCGGATCGTGTTCCGCACGATCGAGCCGAAGACACGGGAACTTGGCGCCGGCGATTCCGATGGAGATACCATCCACATTAGCGTGGCCGACACAGGCATTGGGATTCCGGCCGGCCTAACGAACACAGGGAGCGCAGCGAATGCAACCGAAGATCGTGATCATCGGCGTGAGCGCTGTTTTTGCCGCATCGGCTTGCGGGCATCACCACGTCAATCCTCCAGTAGAACCCTACCGCGACAGAGCGATCTGGATCGAACCCACGAGCGGGTGCACGGACGCGTCGCCGAAATTCCTGCCGAAATTCAGAGCGTCTGACACACTTTCAGGCGCCAATGCAAAGCTTCATGCCGATCAGCTCAGTGCGTGGCTTGCTCGCCGAGTTCCGGGTGGGTGGGCGTTCGGACCCTCGATCGATGGAAGTAACCACGCGACACTTTGGCTTCGAGATCCATCACAGAAGCGCGCCGCTATTGCCGCGCTCGACTCTCTCGCGCCGCCGAATCAACTCTTTCCCGCGACGCGCCCGGATTCAGTTGTTGCGCTGCCAGCGAGGTGGGACTACGCGGAACTATACGATTGGATGGAATATCTCCAAGGCGCCCTCGGTGGAGCACGAGGCTCTGGAGTCAACAGTTGGGGAATTGATACTTCCCACAATCGAATCCTTTTCGGCGTCGAGACGCGAGAGACGCTGCCGACAATGGTGAGTTGGCTTGTTGGAAAGGGAATTCCCTGTGGTCTTGTCGCGGTCGAAGTCACCGGCCCGATCCACCTGGGGAGTCGACCAGCGTCTTAAAGTCGCCGCCTAATGTATGTTGCAGGTGGAAGTGAGACACGTCGCCACAACCCTGGATTCGCTTAATCACCCGAGGACCTCTCATGCACCGTGCTTCGTTCTATCTGATGTGCACTGCGCTGCTTCTCTCGACTCCCGGCTGCAGCGACACGACCTCGCCGAAGGCATGCGGCGGGAATGTTCAGGTTGCCGTTTTGAGACAACCAAACCCGATCTTTACATGGTCACCCGCGTGCGGCGTTTCCTCTTTCCAGGTCGTTACGGTGCCCTCAGCGCCGGGCGCAATGGAGGAGTCAGTGTGGGGATTTTCCGTGCCGGAGCAGAGCCCGATCGGGCCTGCAGTTCGCTACGGAATCGCCCCCGCCGGCGCGAC
>DHJM01000125.1:2931-3828 GCA_002404335.1 Gemmatimonadales bacterium UBA4720 | reverse complement strand
CAAACCTCGCGAGCCGTCGCGGCGCGACTTCCTGGCATCGTCGGCGGCCGGTCTCGTCGCGCTCGCGCGTGGCTCGGAGAGTCTCGCGTGGCGCAAGGAGTCGCAGCTGGACGGTGAACTCCTCTACGTAGGAACGTATACCGAAGGCGCCGGGCATGACGGCATCTATCTCATTCGCATGGACCGGCGCTCGGGGAAACTGCGGCTAGTTGGCTCGGTGGACGCCGGCGCGAACCCATCGTTCCTCGCCATCCACCCGAACGGCCGCACTCTCTACGCCGTGAATGAAGTCGAGAAGTACAACGGGAGAGCGAGCGGTGCGGTGAGCGCCTTCGCGATCGCGAGCGACACCGGGACGCTCACTCGACGCAACGAGCAGCCGTCGGAAGGTGGCGCGCCCTGCTTCGTGAGCGTGGACCGTAGCGGCCGAGTCGTGCTCGTAGCCAACTACGTCGGGGGCAATGTCGCGCTGCTTCCGATCCAGGCCGACGGATCACTCGCGTCAGCGACGCACGTGGTGCAGCACACGGGCAGCGGACCGAATGCTGAGCGGCAGGATGCGCCGCATGCGCACTGTATCGTTGCCGACCCCTCCAACCGCTTCGCGCTCTCCGCAGACCTCGGCGCCGACCGCGTGTTCGTCTACCGGCTCGACCTCGAAGGAAAATCGCTGCGCCACATCGAGGCTGGCGACGCCGTGATGCGCCCCGGCGCGGGTCCGCGCCACATTGCCTTCCACCCAACGCTGCCGCTGGTGTTTGTCGCCAATGAGCTCGATTCCACGGTGGCCACGCTTCGCTTCGACGCCGAGCGCGGCACACTGTCTCCGCTCGACGTCCGCTCGACCGTCCCGGCCGGGTGGACCGGCACGAATTACCCGGCCGGCATCCACATCGC
>DHJM01000125.1:0-2754 GCA_002404335.1 Gemmatimonadales bacterium UBA4720 | reverse complement strand
TGCTCGTCGCCAATCAGCGGTCCGACTCCGTTGTCGTGTTCGGGCGCGATCAGGAGAGCGGCCGGTTGACACCGACGCGCGAGCGGATCGCGTTACCGCGTCCAGTCTGCCTGCGGTTCCTGACGCAGGCGGGGGGGACGACTTGACGAATGAAGGTCATCATACACTTTGCTCGTCGGCTCGCCTAAGCATCATCGACGGTTTGCTATCCGGATTTTAGATCGTTGAGCTGAGCGCGCCGGAAGCAGCTGCTGGAATGGTCGTTGACGATGCCGACGGCCTGCATCCAGGCATAGACGATCGTCGGGCCGACGAACTTGAAGCCGCGGCGCTTCATCTCCTTGGAGATTTGCTCGGACAGGGGCGACGTTGCGATCGCGCTGCGGCCGTCGCCCTTCACCACCTTGCCGTCGGTGAAAGACCAGCAGAAGTCGCTGAAGCTCTCGCCCCGGTCTTCCATCTCGCGGAAGATCTGAGCGCCCCGGATCGTCGCTTCGATTTTGGCCCGCGCGCGGATGATACCGGTGTCTGCCATCAGCCGCTCGATTTTCGCCTCGCTGAATCGAGCGACCTTTTTTGGGTCGAAGCCGGCGAAGGCCTTGCGGAAGGCGTCTCGTTTTCGCAGGACGATGATCCAGGCCAGTCCGGCCTGGAATCCTTCCAGCATCAACATTTCCCACAGCATGCGGGAGTCGCGTTGGGGGACGCCCCATTCCTCGTCATGATAGGCGCGCATCAGCGGATCGCCCTCCGCCCAGGCGCAGCGATGGCGATCCGTCATGCAGCGAGCTCCTGTTCCGCCTGGGTCACGGTTTGTTCGCGGCCTAATTCGCCGAGACCGCCATCCATTCCTGGTTCGGCGCGAAGAGAAACACCATACCGCCATCTGCGAGTTCCGGAAGCACGCGCTGAGCGCGCGCCTGTTCCATCGCGGGACAACCCTCACTCCGTCCAGCCCTGACCGCCGTCACATAGGGCGCGCCGTGAGCCACGACGCCCCTCGCGAGTGCGTTGTCGTTGAAGTTTCCGGACACACCTTTCAAGCGCAATCCGATGGAGCTGTACGACCGTCCACCAGTGTGGCCATGGAACGCATAAGTGCTCTCGGCGAGGTAGAGCCCAAGCGAGGTCGCGGCGCTTCCCGGCGCATTCGAGAAGCGGGTCGGGATACCATACTGTGTCCGCGACGATCCACGGCCGTGGGCGACCGCGAATGGGCCTTCGAGAATCGTCAGCGCCCGCATGTCGAAGATGTAGCCGCGCGGCTCGGTGCTCGGCAGTCCGTAGTCGACAAAGTACAACAATGGCTTCCTCACCTCGTCGGGATGCGCGGCTTCGAAGGCGAAGTAACTGTGGAACGCGGACTCGAGCGCCATTGGATGACTTAGCGGGCGCACCGCCCCAGCGAAGGCGCGAAGCGCGGCCCTGCTCTTCGCGAGAAGACCCTTCCTCGCCGTCTCGTCGACTGAGACCACCGAGCGAGTGCCAGCCATCAGTGTGGCCGGCCCAAACAAAGCCGAAGCGTGCACGTCCGCTCCGGGAATGAAGCGCCCGCCAGCCAGGATCATGGCGAACGCGCCGATCAGTCCGTTCTTCAGATATTTGCCCAGCTCCACACTCGGCTCCTTCGACCTGCGGCGACTCGTCGCCATTATACGTGACAGACTACAGGAGCGGACTGGACCGCTCCTGTAAGGAATTCTCGGTTGTAATAATTAGACTCCCAAAGTATCGAGTTGGAAACGGTTTTTCGAGCGTTCGTTTTGTACGAAGCCCGATGCTGCCGACCTCGCAGCTTACTTGCGTTCCAGTTTATCGAGCCTGTGACTCGAACTCGGTCGCCATGCAGCTCGGACAGATGCTGTGGCTGAACCGAGTTGACGTGTGCCGGGAGATGTAGTTCTCGACCGTGTGCCAGTAGTTCTCGTCGTCACGGATCTTCCTGCAATACGAACAGATCGGCAATATCTCGCGCAGGGAATTCACTTCGGCCAGCGCGGCCTGCAGCTCGCGCACCAGTTTCTCGCGCTCTTCCTCCGCCTGCTTTGCTGCGGTGATGTCACGCGCCATGGAGTAGATGACGCGGTCGGCGGAATCCGACGCCGCATTCCAGTGAAACCATCGGAACGAGCCATCCTTGCAGAGATAGCGATTCTCGAAGGCGAGCGCTTTGCCGCCGCCTCTGACGAGGGTGTTCTGCTTCAGCGTGCGCTCGCGATCGTCGGGATGCACGAACTCGATGAACGGCCGCGACATCAGCTCCTCGACGGTGAAGCCGAGTGTTCGCTCCCACGCCGGATTGAGCCGCTTGAAGTGTCCGTCGAAGTCGAGATGGCAGAGCATGTCGATCGAGGCGGAGAAGAAGTGATCTTCGATTTCATGGACCGCGTTCGCCGCTCCTTGCTTGCGGAGAGCAAGCTCGATGTTGGCGCGCAGCTCCCGATCCGTGCCCGGCTTGACGACGTAGTCATAGGGATCATTCACGCTGGCCGGCGGCAGGTTTGCTTCGTCCGCCTCAGCGATCATGAAGACGACCGGGATCTTCCCGTACCGGCGACGCTCACCGGTCCCAACGCTGCTCATCTCGCCGCGGAGCTTGATGTCCATCATCATCAAGTCCGGCGCCGCCTGAGCCGTCATCGCGTTGGCCTCATCCCCGGAAGAGGCGATGCCCGTCACCTCGTATCCGAGCTTCGTCAGCCGCCTCTCGAGCTCCTTGGCGACGATTATCTCGTCGTCCGCGATCAGGATTTT
>DHJM01000144.1:6339-6872 GCA_002404335.1 Gemmatimonadales bacterium UBA4720 | reverse complement strand
GACCAGGGGATGCAGATGCCGCATCTCCTCGACATCCAGACCCGCGCCTTCGAGTCGCTGTTGCAGCTCGACGCGGCCTCGCAGAACCGCGAGGACATCGGACTCGAGCGCGTCTTCAAGGACCTGTTCCCGATTACCGACGTTCACGAGAACTTCTCGCTCGAGTACAAGAGTTATTCTCTTGGCGAGCCCAAGTACTCCGTGGCCGAATGCATCGAGCGCGACATGACGTACTCCGCGCCCTTGAAGGCCACACTCCAGCTCATCGTCTTCGAGACGACCGAAGCGGGAAAGAGACCGAAGAACATCATCGAGAAGGAAGTCTATCTCGGTGAGCTTCCGCTCCTCACCCCACTCGGAACCTTCGTCATCAACGGCGCCGAGCGCGTAATCGTGAGCCAGCTCCACCGCTCGCCCGGCGTGGTGTTCGAGGAGTCCACCCACCCGAACGGCCAGCGCCTCATCTCGGCCCGCATCATCCCGTTCCGCGGCTCATGGGTCGAGTTCACCGTCGACATCCACGATGTCGTGTA
>DHJM01000144.1:4728-6239 GCA_002404335.1 Gemmatimonadales bacterium UBA4720 | reverse complement strand
GGAACAAACTCCGATATCCTGCGCCTCTTCTTCGCCGTGCGCGAGCTCGACCTCGTCAGGAAGCGCGAGACCCGTATCGACCAGAAGGAAGTCCTGGGCGCGATCATCGCCGAGGACATCACGCTCGCCGGCACGGCCCACAACCCCGAGGCGCCCAAGCTCAAGACCAAGAAAGCACGACTTGCTCTCGAGCGTGAAGAGTCCGAGATGGTGGTCAAAGAAGGCGACGAGCTGACTGAGGAGGTTTTCAATCGCCTGCGCCGCCTCGACATCGACAAGGTCAAGGTTTTCGCGTCGTACACGACGATCGACCTCCGCGACGAAGTCGACGCCATCGAGCGCGGCGAGCGCCCGACCCGCCGCATCATCGCTGTCGACGCGGTGAATTCCGAGAGCGGCGAAGTGATCGCCGAGGTCGGCGATTCGCTTACCGACACGCTCATCCGCAAGCTGCGGAAGAACGAGATCAACAAGGCGCAGGTGTTCGTAACGTCGGGCCGCGCCGAGTCGACGCTGATCAAGAACACCCTGCTAAAGGATCCGACGCACACCGACGAAGAGGCGCTGAAGCAGATCTACTCGCTCCTTCGCCCCGGCGATGCGCCGAATCGGGAAACGGCCAGACAAGCACTCGAGCGACTTTTCTTCTCGCCGAAGCGCTACGATCTCGGTCGCGTCGGACGCTACAAGATCAACCAGCGCCTCATGACCAACCGTCCCGCCAGCGAGACGGTTCTTACGAAGGAAGATTTCGTCGCGATCATCCGCTACCTCATCGAGCTCCACGAGAATCGCGGTTACACGGACGACATCGATCACCTGGGCAACCGCCGCATCCGTTCCGTCGGCGAGCTGATCGCCAACCAGTTCTCGGTTGGTCTCTCCCGCATGGCGCGCCTGGTCAAGGAGCGCATGTCGATCAACACCGATCCGGAAAAGATCTCGCTCGACGACCTCGTCAACGCGCGCACGGTCTCGGCCGTGATCCAGGCGTTCTTCGGATCGTCGCAGCTGTCGCAGTTCATGGATCAGACGAACCCGCTGGCCGAGCTGACGCACAAGCGTCGTCTCTCGGCCCTGGGACCTGGCGGACTCACTCGTGAGCGCGCCGGATTCGAGGTGCGCGACGTTCACTACTCGCAGTACGGCCGCATGTGCCCGATCGAGACCCCTGAAGGTCCGAACATCGGACTGATTACGTCCCTGGCTTGCTATGCCCAAGTCAACGACTTGGGATTCGTCGAGACTCCTTACCGCGTCGTGAAGAACGGGAAGGTCACAGCGGACATCGAATGGCTGGATGCGAACCGGGAAGAAGATGTCGTGATCGCACAGGCGAACGCTCGCCTGAACGAGGACGGCACGTTCGTCGACGAGCTGGTGCTCTGCCGCCAGCGCGGTGACGTTCCGCTCGTTTCCCCTGAGAGGATTGATTTCATGGACGTCGCCCCGGAGCAGCTCGTCTCCATCGCGGCGGCACTCATTCCATTCCTCGAGCACGACGACGCCAA
>DHJM01000144.1:0-4085 GCA_002404335.1 Gemmatimonadales bacterium UBA4720 | reverse complement strand
GAAGAGGCTTTGAGCGATCTCGACGAGCGCGGCATCGTCCGCATCGGCGCGCACGTCAAGCCCGGCGATATCCTCGTCGGCAAGATCACGCCGAAGGGCGAGACCGAGCTCTCTCCTGAAGAGAAGCTCCTCACCGCGATCTTCGGTGAGAAGGCGAAGGACGTCAAGGATTCGTCGCTCAAGGTTTCGCCGGGAATGGAAGGCGTGGTAATCGATGTGAAGATCTTCTCACGTATCGAGGACCAGGTCGTCGAGAAGGATCGCGGCGAGAGAATCGGCGAGATCCGGAGACTCGAGGGCGAGGAGAAGATCCGCGTCAACGAAGTCCGCGACGCCGAGCTGATGGATCTGCTCGAGGGTCAGGCGGTCTCGCTCGCGCTCAAGTCGGGTACGGTCGAGGAAGCAATCCCCGCCGGCACCAAGCTGACGGCGCAGATGCTCAAGGACCTCAAGATCGCGAGCCTGGATCTGAAGACGTTCCGCGTCGAAGACAAGAAGATGAACGAGCGCATCCGCACCATCATCGATCTGGCCAACGAAGAGAAGGCCAAGCTCGAGGAGAAGGCGGAGGAAAGAATTGACCGCGTGCTGCAGCCCGATGAGCTGCCGCCCGGCGTAATCCAGCTCGTGAAGGTCTACATGGCCGAGAAGAGAAAGATCTCGGTCGGCGACAAGATGGCTGGGCGCCACGGCAACAAGGGTATCGTTGCCCGCATCGTTCCCGAGGAGGACATGCCTTTCCTCCCCGACGGCCGTCCGGTCGACATCGTTCTCAACCCGCTCGGCGTTCCGAGCCGCATGAATGTCGGACAGATTCTCGAGACCCACCTCGGGTGGGCCGCGCGTCTGCTCGGCTTCTACGCCAAGACCCCGGTGTTCCAGGGCGCGAACGAGCGCGAGATCGGCCTGCTGCTGAAGCTGGCCGCGGTCGCGTGGGTTCGCGATGCTCTCGACCTGAAGGTCGAAGGCGTAACGATTTCGGACGAAGAGATTCGTGGTATCATCGTTGACGTCAGCGGAGGCGGCAACCGCGAAGGTCGCGTGGAGCTGCTGAGCGATGCCACCATCGACTCGCTGGGCGCGCGCGGAGTCTCGACGCAGACCCGTGATGTGTACAACCGCATCCGCGATTTCGTTTCGGCCGCCGCTCGCGAGCTGGCCGAGCGCGACACCGCGGAGGTCAACAACCAGATCGCGTTCCACACCACAGCGGCGGGCGATGAGGAGTACGAGCCCGCTGCGCGTGCCCAGTACAAGACCGCCGGGAATCAGATCGAAAAGAAGCGCAATACTGATCCCGCGTCGGTGCTTGCGAGCCAGGAGCTGCCCGCGCTCGCGGCGGCGCTCGGCCCCAAGAAGTCAGAAGTCGAAGTGGACACGGCAGCGATGGAGCTGATGCGTCTGGCGGGAATTTCCGCGGGCGGAAAGGTGAGGCTGCGCGACGGCCGCACCGGCGAGACCTTCGCCAACCCGGTGACGGTCGGCGAGATCTACATACTCAAGCTGTCGCACCTGGTGGACGACAAGATTCACGCGCGAAGCATCGGACCCTACTCTCTCGTCACGCAGCAGCCGCTCGCCGGAAAGGCGCAGTTCGGCGGCCAGCGCTTTGGAGAGATGGAAGTGTGGGCACTCGAGGCTTACGGCGCCGCACATACGCTGCAGGAGATTCTCACCGTCAAGTCGGACGATGTGAACGGACGCAGCAGAGTTTACGAGGCGATCGTGAAGGGACAGAACCTTCCCGAGCCCGGAATTCCGGAATCCTTCAACGTGCTCGTTCAGGAGCTGAAGGCGCTCGGAATCCACGTCAGCATGGGAGCGAATGCGACCAGCGGCTACGGCCTCGGCAATGCCGGCTCCAGAAACGGTAACGGGAGCGAGGACTAACTAATGATTGATTTTCGTAGCACGCGCGAGACGCGAGCCTCTTCCTTCGACTACATCCAGGTCCGCATCGCTTCTCCGGAAGAGATGCGCGGCCCGAAGGATTCCAAGGAGCGCGAGCGGCTCGAGATGGCCGGCCTCCGCACCTGGTGGTCGTGGGGCGAGGTTCTCAAGCCCGAGACCATCAACTACCGCTCGTTCAAGCCGGAAAAGGACGGCTTGTTCTGCGAGCGCATCTTCGGTCCCGTCAAGGACTGGGAATGCCACTGCGGAAAGTACAAGCGCATCCGTTATCGTGGTGTGATCTGCGATCGCTGCGGCGTCGAAGTCACCCTGAGCCGCGTCCGTCGCGAGCGCATGGGTCACATCGAGCTCGCCGTACCCGTCGCGCACATCTGGTTCTTCAAGACGCTGCCCAGCCCCATGGGCAATCTCGTCGACCTGACGCTGCGTGACCTCGAGAAGGTCATCTACTACTCGAATTACGTCGTCATCGAGCCGGGCAAGCAGGAAGTCCAGGCGAACGAGCTGCTCGACGAAGACACGTTCCTCAACCTCAAGCAGAAGGCGAAGGACGAGGGCGACAACGCGTTCCTCGCCGATATCGGCGCGCCCGCCGTTCGCGAGCTGCTTAAGAGAATCGACGTCGACAAGGTCGCGGCCGAGCTGCGCGCGGGTCTGGTGGACGAAGGCTCGCAGCACCGCAAGAAGCAGATGCTCAAGCGCCTCAAGGTCGTCGATGCGTTCCGCAACTCCGGCGATTCAGGCCAGGAGCGTAACAAGGCCGAGTGGCTGATCATGGACGTGATCCCGGTCATTCCGCCGGATCTGCGTCCGCTCGTTCCCCTCGACGGTGGCCGTTTCGCCACTTCCGATCTGAACGATCTCTATCGCCGCGTCATCAACCGAAACAACCGATTGATGAAGCTGATCTCGCACCGTGCGCCTGAAGTCATTCTCCGCAACGAGAAGAGAATGCTCCAGGAAGCCGTGGATGCGCTGTTCGACAACGGCCGCCGCTCCAAGGCGATTCGTGGTCGCGGCAAGCGTCCGCTCAAGTCGTTGTCCGACATGCTCAAGGGCAAGCAGGGTCGCTTCCGTCAGAACCTGCTCGGAAAGCGCGTCGACTACTCCGGCCGCTCGGTCATCGTCGTCGGTCCCGAGCTCAAGCTGCACCAGTGCGGTCTGCCCAAGGCGATGGCGCTGGAGCTGTTCAAGCCGTTCATCATTCACAAGCTCGTCGAGAAGGGAATCGCCGAGACGGTGAAGCGCGCCAAGAAGATCGTCGAAAAAGAGTCTCCTGAAGTTTACGAGATTCTCGAGGAGATCATTCGCGATCACCCGGTGCTGCTCAACCGCGCGCCGACCCTGCACAGGCTCGGCATCCAGGCTTTCGAGCCGGTGCTCGTCGAAGGAAAGGCCATTCGTATTCACCCGCTCGTCTGCGCCGCGTTCAACGCTGACTTCGACGGTGACCAGATGGCCGTGCACGTTCCACTCTCGTTCGAGGCCCAGCTCGAGTGCCGTCTGCTCATGCTGTCGTCGAACAACATTCTCAAGCCGTCGGACGGACGTCCCGTCGCCGAGCCCAGCCAGGACATCGTCCTTGGCTGCTACTTCGCGACCAAGGCGCCGCCGGGCTTCGATACCAATACTGCCAAGAACGGCAAGACCGGGAAGTCGTACACCAACGTCGCCGAGGTGGAAGTCGCGCTGTCGCAGGACCGCGTGTCGTTCCACACGCCCATCCGCTACTTCGTGCAGGACGTCGAAGGCCAGCGCTGGCTGGACACCACTGTCGGGCGCGTACTGTTTAATGCCATCATCCCGCCGGAGATTCCATTCCAGAACCGGGACATGAAGAAGAAAGCGCTGGGCGAGCTCGTCTTCGAGTCGTATCGGAAGAGCGGGCTGACGGGAACCGTTCCGTTCCTCGACCGCCTGAAGGAGTTCGGGTTCCGCTACGCCACGCGCGGCGGAATCTCGATTGGAATCGAAGACCTCCACATCCCCGCCGAGAAGGAGACACTTCTCGCCGAGGCGGAGGAGCGCGTCAACAGATTCCAGAAGGCGTATCAGACCGGCAACATCACGAACGGTGAGCGTTACAACAAGGTGATCGATACCTGGACGCACGCCAACAACGATGTCGCCGACGCGATGGTTCGCGCGATGCGCGAGTCGAACGACGGATTCAA
>DHJM01000095.1:16570-17607 GCA_002404335.1 Gemmatimonadales bacterium UBA4720 | reverse complement strand
GCGGGCGGCGAATACGTGTTCCTGCGCGAAGCATACGGCGACCTTCCCGCGTTTCTATTCGGTTGGTCGCTGGTGATGATTATGGCGAGCGGAGGACTCGCCGCGGTCTCGACTGCCCTCGCATCGTTTCTCGCTTCGTTCGTTCCGCTCGATGCGGTCTTTACTACGCACGATTTTCACGCGCTGGGGCAGGTCGTGCACTGGAGACTCGGCGTCCAGCAAGTCGTGGCGGTAGCGGTGATTCTTCTCTTTTCCTGGGTGAATTCGCGCGGCATTCAGTTGGGTCGCCGAGTTCAATGGACTGCGACGATCGCCAAGCTGGGCGGGATTGCGATCATCGTGCTCGGCGCGTTTCTCCTTTCACGCTCAGGATCCTGGGAGCATCTGAAGCTGCCCGTCACGGCGGGAATCGCGCCCACCGGAGTGGGCGCGTTCGGCGCCGCAATGCTCGCGGCCCTCTGGGCATATCAGGGATGGTCGAACGTACCGATGATGGCGGGTGAGATCGAGAAACCGGAGCGAAATGTCCCGCGCGCGCTGATCTTCGGCATGCTGATCGTGATCGTCGTGTATCTCATCACGAATCTCGCGTACTTCTACGCCCTGCCGTTCAGTGAGATACTGACGTCAAACTCGACCGCGTACCGAGATGCGCTTCCGGTTGCCGCCAGGGCCGCGCAGACATTCTCGTCGTACGGCGCGCAGATCGTGTCGGTGGCGTTCATCATCGCCGCCATCGGAGCGCTCAACGGAATCACCATGATGAATGCGCGCGTTCCGTTCGCGATGGCGCGCGACGGACTTTTCTTCGGCCCGCTGGCGAATTTGAGCGCCACATCCAACGTGCCGGTGAACGCGATCTGGTTCCAGGGGATCTGGGCGTGCGTACTCGCGCTGTCGGGGACCTTCGATCAGATCACGACGTCGGTGATTTTTGCTGTCTGGGTCTTCACCGCGCTGGTCGGGTCGTCGCTCTTCGTGCTGCGAAGAAAACTTCCCGCGGCTCCGCGCCGATACCGCACACCTGGTTATCCGGT
>DHJM01000095.1:15606-16521 GCA_002404335.1 Gemmatimonadales bacterium UBA4720 | reverse complement strand
GAATCCGCGGCGGGGCTTGTCCTCATCGCCCTCGGCTTGCCGTTGTATTTCTACTTTCGCGCGTCCGGCTGGTTACATCGGGCGCGGATGAAGGAAAGGCCGCACTAGGCGGCGCTGTCACCGTGAAGTCGCCGCGCCGCTCACGATCGCCAGTGCCACCGCTTGCTGAAGCGGTCCGACGTCAGGAAAATATCCGCGCGCGTCGGTGCCCATGTTCTGCCGGTTGGTGAGCAGCACTATCGACAGCTTGTATTGAGGAACGCCGGCCACGTAAGTGCCGGTGAAGCCCGTGTGCGAGAAGCTCCCCGCCGGCAGATAACTCGGTGCCTGCCATCCGAGATAGTTCTGATATTTGTCGCGCTCGAGGAACGTGTCGATTGTTTCGGGACGAATGTACTGCCGCCCGCCGTAGCTCCCCCGGTTGTTCAACAGGTCGAGAAGCACCCGTAGATCCGCGGCGGTCGAAAAGAGTCCCGCGTGTCCCGCCACGCCGCCATTTGCGTACGACGAATTGCCGTCGTCCACCTCGCCCACGAGCACTCGCTGTCGCCAGCCATTCCAGGCTGTCGGATCGCCGCGATAGCGATAGCCGAATGTCGAATCGTACACCATGTGATGCTCGTACACGTTGCCCTGCTCCGTCGCGGCGAATTCCGTGAAGCCCCGCGTCTTCGGGTTGAATGTGGTGGATCGAAGAGCCAGCGGCCGATACAGGTTGTCGCCGAGAAATCTGTCGAGCGGCTCTCCGCTCACCCGCTCCACGATGTAACCAAGTAGCATGAAGCCGAGATCGCTGTAGTGCCGCGCGTCGCCGACGCCCCATTCGAGTGGCATGTCGCGGATGACGGCGTAGGTCTCGGCGCTGTTCGCGGCGTGATAATAGAGTGGCTGCCACTGCACGAGACCCGCCGAGTG
>DHJM01000095.1:9525-15455 GCA_002404335.1 Gemmatimonadales bacterium UBA4720 | reverse complement strand
GCCATGACCTTGGTGACCGACGCGAGATCGAACATCGTCGAGGTTCGCATCGCCGGCGGCGAAGCGAGCCGGTGTCCTTCGTAGTCATTGAGCTGCGCATACCCGAATGCGCGCTCGTGCACGACCAGCCCATCCTTCGCGATCAGGAACACCGCACCGGGAATCAGCGTTCCGACTGCCGCACCGATCAGTGAGTCCGCACTCGCAATCCCGCGCGCGAGAGCCGGATCCGCCGCGGCGACGCTTGAGCCCGCCGGAACGTAAGATCCGCTGCAGGCATCCGTCCCGCAAAGGATGACGGCGATGGCAAGACAGAATGAAGACGTCTTCATATCAGGTAGTCTTCAGTTGCATTTGGCCCTCCGCAAGCCTCCCGAGAAAGTTGTATTTTCTCTCCTCATGAGCGCAGCAGACACCGCATGGATGCTGATCGCCACCGCAATGGTGCTGGTGATGACTCCGGCCCTCGGATTTTTCTACGGCGGATTGGTGCGAGCCAAGAACACGCTCAACACCATGATGATGAGTTACCTCGCGCTCGGCTTCGTCGGTATTGCCTGGGCGTTCGTGGGCTACTCACTCGCATTTTCGGAAGGCGGCGGCCTCCTCGGCGGACTCAATTTCGCCTTCCTGAAGAATGTCGGTCTGGAGGCGAAGGGCACCATCCCGCACATCCTCTTCGCTTCGTATCAGGGAACCTTCGCGATCATCACCGCCGCCCTGATCTCCGGAGCAATCGTCGAGCGGATGCGCTTCGGGCCCTACCTCACCTTTATTACGCTCTGGTCGATTGTGGTTTATGCGCCGATCGCCCACTGGGTGTGGGGCGGCGGCTGGCTCGGCAAGCTCGGCGCGCTGGATTTTGCCGGCGGCACTGTGGTCCACATCAACGCTGCTGCCGCCGCGCTCGTCGTCGCGGTGGTCCTCGGCGCGCGAAAGGACTACGCGCGCCAGGCAATCATCCCGCAAAACGTGCCTTTCACGCTGCTCGGTGCGGGCCTTCTCTGGTTCGGCTGGTTCGGATTCAACGGTGGAAGCGCGCTCGGCGCGAACCAATCGGCCGCGCTCGCGTTTTCGAACACGTTGTTCGCGCCCATGGCCACCCTCGTCGTATGGGGCATTCTTGACCTGACGCGGACGCGGAAGACGACCGCCGTCGGAGCGGCCACGGCAATCGTCGTCGGTCTCGTCGCGATCACACCCGCGGCGGGCTTCGTCAGTCCTCTGTCTGCGATCGTGATCGGCGGGATCGCTGCGCCAGCCAGTTATTTCGCGATTCTCTGGCGAGCGGGCACGCGACTCGATGATTCGCTGGACGTCGTGGCGGCGCATGGCGTCGGGGGAACCGTAGGTGCGCTGCTGACGGGAATTTTTGCCGAGAAGAGCTGGAACGGGGTCGCTGACGGAGCGCTGTTCGGCAACATGAGGCAGCTGGGCGTGCAGGGCGTCGCCGTCGTTGCGACAATCGTCTACAGCGTCGTCGGGACGCTTGTGATTCTCAAGGTGATCGCGCTTGCGTTCAATCTGCGTGCAACGACGAAAGAGGAAGGAGTTGGCCTCGACGTCACGCAACACGGGGAAGAGGCGTACAGCAGGGGTGAGGGCGCGATTCTCGTCCACGCCGATCGGAGCTGAAGATGAAACTCGTCATCGCGATCGTTCGACCGGAAAAACTCAACGACGTGCTCGAGGCGCTGTACCGCGCCGAAGTCACGGGCCTCACCATCAGCAGAGTGCGCGGCCACGGCGGCGAAACCGAGCAGGTGGAGACGTACCGCGGAATGACGGTGAAAGTCGAGCTGCACGATAAAGTGCGGCTGGAGATTGGAGTCTCCGACTCCTTCGTCGATGCAACGGTTCGCGCGATTCTCTCCGCCGGCGCCACCGGGGAAGTGGGCGACGGCAAGATCTTCGTGCTTCCCGTCGAGAAGGTCTACCGCATTCGAACCGGCGAAGAAGATCGCTCTGCCGTGACGCCCGTGCCTACAGAGGAAAGCGGGGTTTAGGCGAGCCTCTGTTCTTCAGTTGATCCCGCCCTCAGTGATTTAGCCTGAACGAGCAGAACCCGTGCGCCGCAATCGAGTCGACAGTCACGGATTTGCCGTCGGCCGAAATCATCCCTCCCATGCAACTACCTTCAGGATCCGCGTGGAGCGGCTCGATCCGATATGGACCACTGCCCGCAACAGCCGACGAAAGCGCAATCCCGAATCGATCAACCGCGTGATCTCCAAAGTTGAGCGCGATCAGGATCGTCTCGTCACTCGTAGATCGCACGAACGCGGCGCCGGCGGCATCGCTCGTCGTCGCAATGTCCAGAGTTCCACCACTCAGTGCGGAGTGTGCGTTTCGGAAGTGAATCAGCCGGCGATAGTGATTGAGCAATGAACCGCGATCATGATCCTGCGTCGCGACGTTCTTCGCAATCCAGTCGGGCTGCAAACTTTCCCACGCGGTCCCACTGCTAAACCCGCCATTCGAGTCCGCGCTCCACTGCATTGGCGTGCGGATCGTCTCGTCGGGCTTCGCTCCGACCATCCCGATCTCTTCGCCGTAGTAGACGAACGGCAGGCCGGGTAGCATGAGCATCGCGCTCGCAGCGACCCTCGCCTTTGCGGCATCACCGCCAAGCACCGTCATGACACGCGGCTGATCGTGATTGGTTAGAAAAGATGACCACCGCCCCGCGGGGAAAGTCGCGTTCGCTTCCTGGATCGCCTGGTTGAACGAGGCCGCGTTTCCGGTGCGCGCAGCTTCGACGGTCGCGCCCGCCACGCCAAACGCGAAGTATGCGTCGAGCTGGTCGGGATAGTACGTGGCGAGAACTTGCGCCGACCCGTCGGACATTTCGCCAATCGTGAACGATCCGGGCGCCTCGCTCCGAACTGTGTTTCCGAACTGCCTCAGGACATCGTGAGTGCCGCGCGTGTGCGCCAGCTGGTTGCCGTCTTCCACCAGATACGGAATCGCATCGAAGCGAAAACCATCCGCATGCATGTCCTTGAGCCAGTACGCGGCGACCTTCTGCATTTCCTGGAGGACAGCCGGCGTTTCGTAATTCAGATCCGGCATTCCGCCCCAGAAGAGTCCGTAGTAGTACTCGTCGCGCACCGGCGATTTGTGCCACACCTCCTGTCCCCATGTTGACGGCTGTTCCGGTTTCACGCTCGACCAGCGGTACCAGCTCCGGTACGGACTCGCAGGATCGTGAAGCGCGGATTGAAAAAAGGGATGCTCACTTGACGAGTGGTTCGGAACGAAATCCACTATCACGTGAATCCCTCGGCGGTGCGCCTCCTGCACGAGCTTCCGAAAATCCTCGTCGCTGCCGTAATGGGGATCGACGTGGTAGTAGTCGGTCACGTCGTACCCGTGATAGCTCATGGACTTGTCGATCGGCATCAGCCAGATGCATTTGGCGCCAAGGCTCGCACTGCTGGCTGGATTCCCGTCGTTGATATAGTCGAGACGGGCGGTGAGCCCGCGCAGATCCCCGATTCCGTCGCCATCGGCGTCCGCAAAGGAGCGGACGAACACCTCGTAGCACACGCCGTCTCGCCACCATTGCGTCACGACACCAGGCGCGCCGACCACTCCCGTAGAAACCGCGCTGTTCGCACAGGCGGCCGCGAAACAGGCGGACACAACGACGACTAGCCGTCTCGCGAGAGTCAAGCGACTCGTTCGCATCGCAAAAGGGAGATCCTGCTCCTTCCCTCTCATTCCTTGAATGTGCCGCCCCACGATTGGGTTTGTTAGCGCCGTGACAGCAACCCCATCTTTAGGCTGGCGACCCTTACCCCCTTTGTATTACTGTGAACGCCGGTGCCGGGGCCCTTTTGACACTCCTTGATCGTGGGCCAGTCCGACAACGAAATCGACGAGGATATTCTTTGGTACGTTCCTGCTTCGTTTTTCTCGCGTTCGTCGCCCTCACCACCGCCTGTTCTCCGGCAAAGCCCGGGCAAGCTCCGAGCCCCAAGGTGGTTCACGATACCGTCACGGTCCGTGATCCCGAACTGGACAAGCGCGTATCGCGCCTCGAGCTGCAGCTGTTGGCGCGTGACGCGCAAATCGAGGATCTCCAGACGCGCCTCGAGGACACGCAAGCCGAAGTCGTACGGGCCATGGCAAAGCTGCAATCAGTGGCGAGCCGTGCGCAGGCTGCTTCGGCAATGGCCGAGGCCGAAGTCGCTCTTCAGACTATGAAAGCGGGCGCGTCGACTGATCCTCCCGAGGCGGCGCAGGTCGCGAAATTCGTGCAGCGGAGCGCCACGGAATTCGACAAGGCGAACTATGGGGGCGCGCTCTATCTGGCCAATCAGGCCAAAACGGTTGCGTTGGGATACCGCGGGCGCCTCGGAGTAAACACCGAGGGGGCGCGTTCGGGTGAAACGCTGTTCGCGGTTCCCATCAAACTGAAGACAACGAGTCGGGGAAACGTCCGCGCAGGACCGGGCACCAACTTCGCAGTCTCGTTCCTCGCTGAGCCTGGCAGCTCGATCATCGGCTACTCGTACGCCGATGAATGGGTTCGCATTAGTGATGACACTGGACGAACGGGCTGGATTCACCAGACCCTCGTCTCGCGACCCTAGCTAGCTACCCTGTCTTCTTGAGTCGGCGAGCGCGCACCGTGCGGTCGCGCCCTTCTCGCTTCGCCTGATATAGCGCTTCGTCGGCGATGGCGATGATCGCCTCCGCGTCGTCCGCGTCCTCGGGGAAGCTGGCGACGCCGATGCTCAACGTAATTTTCCTTCCATTGAACTTCTTGGCCGCCACCCGCGCGCGAATGTGCTCGGCCGTGTCCAGCGCATCGGCGATTGCCGTGTCAGGCAGCACTATTACGAACTCCTCACCACCGTAGCGCGCGCAGCAATCGACCTTGCGCGTCGAATCGCGCATGATCTCCGCGATCATCTGCAGCACTTCGTCACCGGCCGGGTGGCCGAACGCGTCGTTGTACTGCTTGAAGTGATCGACATCCCCCACCAGGACTGAGAAGAAGTGCTTCCCCTTCTTGAACCGCGCGACTTCGTCGTCGAGACGTTTCATCAACGAACGGTGATTCGAGAGGCCGGTGAGACTGTCCGTCGTCGAGAGCAGCTCGAGCTCCTCGTTTTTCTTCAGTAATGTTTCGTTGATGCGATCGAGCTCGAGTCGACCTTCGCGCAGGCGATAGACCATGTGGTTGAACACTTCGGTCAGGTAGCCGATTTCGCCACCGCCCGGAGCCGCTGGGAGGTCCACCGCGAGATCTCCGGCCGCGACTTCTCCGGCAGCCTTTGTCAGGCGGTCGAGCGGCCGGGAAATCAGGCGTCCGAGCCGGTACGCGGCTAACGTCACGACGGCGAGCAGAGATGCGATCACGAGCAGAGCGACGTCGCGGAACCGGCTTACCTGCTGGAACGCCGCTTCGCCCGAGATCTCGGAGATCACGAGCCAGTTTACCTGCGGGACGTACTCGAGAGTGCCGATGACATCTCGGCCGCCAAAGCTGGTGAAGGCGAACGGAGCGCGGGCGCGCTCCTTCAGCTTCTTCATTGTCGGCGGCGGGATGGGATTCTTTATCAGCTCGGCGGACATTCGGTCTGAGCTGGCTATCGCCGCGCCTCTGAGGTTGACCAGATGGATCGCGCCTGTGCTATCCGGCGCGAAGGATCGCAGGAGCATCTGCACCGGCGCGAGATTCAGCTCCGCCGCGAAAGCGCCGAGGAGACGCCCATCGGCGCGCTGCGCGGGAACGGCTACGATCAGCTTTGCTCTGCCCGACTTCGGATCCCAGTACGCGTCGCCGACGATCTGATTGTCCGATTTCAGGGAAGCCTGCCAATCTGCCGGAAGAGGGACCTTCGTCACTTCACCCGCGCTGGTGGCGATGACGTTTCCATCCAGATCGAGCACCATGAGCTTCTCGAAGTCGCTGAACC
>DHJM01000095.1:7690-9361 GCA_002404335.1 Gemmatimonadales bacterium UBA4720 | reverse complement strand
TTCTTCTCGAGCGCGCGACGGTTCTGGGTATAGAAGACGCCAAGCATGGTCCCCGCGGGCAGCAACGCCGCGGCCACCGCGAACGCGAGAATTCTGCTGCGCAGGCTCTCGAGGCGCGGGAAGGGAAGCGGGAATTTATGCCGCGCGCGAGGCGTGGTTTGCGCCGCGCTCTGAGGAGCGTCCATGGTTCCGGGTTCGGATGTCGGGAAGGGCATCGTTTATAGACGATTGACCCCTCGCAGGGCCACCGAGCCCTTTCCGCGAAGATCACTCGCTCTCAGTAAGTCCACCGTGGAAACATCTGGTGGGATTGCAATCACAAACATGATGCTAACTTCGCGATCGAAGGCGATCGGCTAACTACCGGCTCAGCAATGATTTTACGACGCCAAGCGATTGATGTCGGCCATCTCCAGGATGGGTCCCGAGTATCCGCGTCGCGCAACTGTCAGCATTGCGCGCCCGAGCCGCTCGGTCGTGGTAATCATTGTCGGCGCGACTCGCCTCAGTATGGGGTAGAGCGGCCTGAGCCCAAGATACATCGCGTTGTACCACCGCGTCGCCGACCGAATTCCGTGCAGCGGCATGACGGCGCCAGGTCGAAACATGTACGCCGCTTTGAACGGTAGCGACAGCAACGCGTTCTCGGTCCGTCCTTTTACTCGCGCCCACATCGCGCGGCCTCGCTCGCTGCTGTCAGTGCCCGCGCCAGACACATAGATGAAAGTCAAACCGTGACTCGTCCGCACGAGGGTTTTGGCTACGCTCGTCGTCAGATCGTACGTCACGCGCGTGTACTGCTCTTCGGTCATGCCGAGCACTGAGACGCCGAGGCAGAAAAAGCAGGCGTCGAAACCGGTTAGTTGCGGCTCGAGAGGAGCAAGGTTCGCGAGATCCGGGCAAACAAGCTCGCTGAGTTTTGCATGCTTCTGCCCGGTTGGCCGGCGGCCAACGGTGACTACTCTCGCCACATCAGAATCGATCAGGCACTCGCGGAGAACGCCCTGACCGATCATTCCCGTCGCGCCAAAAAGGAGGACTCTCACGACTCGAAGAACTCCACCATGCCCGTTTCCAATGAATACTCGGCGCCAACGACGAGCAACCCTTCGCGCTGGATCAGTTCCTCGAGCACCTGAGAGCCGTGGCGCAGGTGATCTACGGAAGCGCGGATGTTGGCTCGAACTGCCTCTCTGACCAGGGCGTCCGAATCGTTCTTGATCTCGGTATGCAAGAGGCCCTCGACCGACGGTCGCACCCGGTCGACGATCGCCCGCAGGTTGTGCGACTGATTTTCCGTCGGGGTGCGCAGCTCTTCGAGGGTTGCCAGAATCGCCCCGCACTGCGAGTGGCCGAGGACGACTACGAGTCGAGTGAAGTAGCGCGCCGCGGAAAATTCGACGCTGCCGACCTGGGAGGGAGCGACGATGTTGCCGGCGACGCGAATGACGAACAGGTCGCCGAGGCCCTGATCGAACACGATCTCCGCCGGAACGCGCGAATCAGAGCAGCCCAGGATGATAGCGAAGGGCTGTTGGCCGGCCGCAAGCTCGACGCGTCGAGTGTGGCTTACGAACGCGTCCGAGCCGCGCACGTTGGCGGCGAATCTGAGATTGCCTTCCCGCAGGCGTTGGAGCGCTTCACGCGCTGGAATCATCGATTATCCGGTCT
>DHJM01000095.1:0-7583 GCA_002404335.1 Gemmatimonadales bacterium UBA4720 | reverse complement strand
CCTTCCACCATGACCATGACGCCCGGCGGCAAGCCGTTCGTTTTGGCGTAAGTGCAGGCAGTGCTGTCTCTGGAAGCGGCAACGGAGAATGCGGGAACGGCGGCTCGTGCTTCGGCGACAGTCATTCCCGCGCGCAGGTTTCCGATTCCACGTTCGGTTACGGTCCAGGCGGCGGGTTCCGACGTTGTAGTGATCGAAGTGCTATCGACCGGATGCTCGTCCGCTTTCGCGCATGCTGCCAGCGCGAGAGCGAGGGAAAAAGCGACAGAGGGTCGGATAAAATGCATGCGGGATTCCCAATTAAGCGCTTTCGTGCGCTCTGAAAACCGGGGTCGTTGGTTGCCCGGCGCTGGGGTCCTTTGCAAGCACCGTACGCGCGTGGTAGGTGAAGCGTGAGACTCAGCTACCGCAGCATGTCGTCGCTACGTGGGGCGGCGGAGCATCCCGATCCGGCGACTCGCTAACGCGGAGATGCCTCGCGTTTCCTCAGCCGGTATACGGTAAGGGCAAGCCCGATGGCGATGTAGATCATCGCCCTTGTAGTGTCCCCGCGCAGCAATGCCTGATAGGCGAGGTAGATCCAGAAGACCAACAGGAGCAGAACCAGTGGCATGGCCATCGACGCACCTCGGGATGAAAGCCGGCCGCCTGTTTGGCAACTATACTCGGCTCACTTATGCGCGAAGGACGACTGACCAGCCTCGCCGCCACGCGCTCCGGGCGACATTGTCCAAACCCGCAATTTATTGCTAATGCTGAGCTTAGAATGATCACAAATTTTCGCGGCCGCGACGAGCAATGCCACACAAGATATCGGGCTCAGTCTAACCGCTTGTCCCATAGCCACTTAGGTTCTCTGACCGCAATTGATTTTTTGCCCGCCGAGCGCTACATTTCGGACTACTTCTAGAGGAGGGTTTTTTGTCCTCCAACCCCGCCTCCGAACCCAGTAGCAACCACCGGATTCAATGACGGCTCCGAACAACAGAGAGCGCATCCTCCCGCGCCTCATTCACGAAGAAATCAAAGAATCGTTCATCAATTATTCGATGAGCGTCATCGTCTCTCGGGCACTGCCGGATGTGCGCGATGGACTCAAGCCGGTGCACCGCCGCGTGCTCTACGCGATGAACGAGCTCGGTCTCGTTCCGGGCCGCCCCTATAAGAAGTCAGCGACCGTCGTCGGCGACGTGCTCGGCAAGTACCACCCACACGGTGACAGCTCGGTTTACGACGCTCTCGTGCGTATGGTGCAGGACTTCTCGCTCCGCTACCCGCTGGTCGATGGACAGGGAAACTTCGGTAGCGTTGATGGAGATCCTGCGGCGGCCTACCGCTACACCGAAGCGCGCCTTACTCGCGTCGCGATGGAGATGCTGGCCGATATCGACAAGAACACCGTCGATTTCGCACCCAACTTCGACGACAGACTGCAGGAGCCGAAAGTTCTTCCGTCGGCCATCCCAAACCTCGTCGTGAACGGTTCCTCGGGCATCGCCGTCGGCATGGCGACGAACATTCCGCCGCATAACCTCGGCGAAGTGGTCTCCGCGCTCACCGCGCTGATCGACAATCCGGAGCTGACGCCCACCGATATCAGAAAACTGATCAAGGGCCCTGACTTCCCCACGGGCGGCTACATCTACGGCCGCGCCGGAATCAAGGATTACCAGGAGACGGGTCGGGGACGCATCGTCATGCGCGCCCGCGCCGTGATCGAGGAGAAGGAATCCTCGAACAAGTCCCAGATCGTGGTCACCGAGCTCCCCTACCAGGTCAACAAGGCGAAGCTGATCGCCGACATGGCGGAGCTGGTGAAAGATGGCAAGCTCGAAGGCATCTCGGCGCTCCGCGACGAGTCCGACAAGGACGGCATGCGCGTCGTCATCGAGCTCAAGCGCGATTCGATTCCTCGCGTGGTGCTCAACCAGCTGTACAAGCACACCGTGATGCAGTCGACCTTCGGCGTCATCATGCTGGCGCTGGTGCCCGATTCGCACACGACGCAGCTAGTGCCGAAGATCATGCCGCTCAAGGAAGTGCTCGAGCACTACCTCACGCACCGGCATCAGGTCGTCGTCCGCCGCACGCAGTTCGAGCTCGACAAGGCGCTCGAGCGCGAGCACATCCTCGAGGGTCTCAAGATCGCCGTCGACAACATCGACGCGGTCATCAAGCTCATTCGCGCGGCGCAGGACACGCCGACGGCGAGCACCCAGCTTCAGAAGCGGTTCAAGCTGAGCGAGCGGCAGGCAGAGGCCATCCTCAACATGCGCCTTGCCAAGCTCACCGGCCTGGAGATAGAAAAACTCGACAGCGAGCTCAACGAAGTCCGCGCGTTCGTCAAGGAGATGCGCGATATCCTCGCGTCCAGGCCGCGCCGGCTCAAGATCATCCGTGACGAGCTGCAGCAGGTGTCCGACAAGTACGGCGACGAGCGCAGATCCGAGATCACGAGCGACGAAGGCGAGTTCACGATCGAGGACCTGATCGCCGAAGAGGACATGGTCATCACCATCTCCCACTCTGGCTACATCAAGCGCACCTCGGTCTCAACGTATCGCAAGCAGCGCCGCGGAGGACGTGGACTGAGCGGCGCGGGGCTGAAGGACGAAGACTTCGTGACTCGCCTCTTTATCGGCTCGACGCACGATTACATCCTCTGCTTCACCGATGACGGACGCTGCTTCTGGCTCAAGGTCCACGAAGTCCCGCAGGCGGGCCGAGCGGCGAAGGGAAAGCCGATCGTCAATCTGATCAACGTCTCACCGGAGACGGAGATCAAGGCGATGGTTCCCGTCCGCGAGTTCTCGGACACGCAGTTCCTCCTCTTCTGCACAAAGAACGGCACCGTGAAGAAGAGCGCCCTATCTCAGTATTCCAATGTTCGTCAAACGGGCATCAAAGCCATAAAGATCGACCAGGGCGATGAGCTGATCGACGTGCAGGTGACCAGCGGTTCGAACGACATCGTGCTTGCGACGCGCCACGGTCTGTCGGTGCGATTCCACGAGATGGATGTGCGCGAGATGGGCCGCGATACCACGGGCGTCAAAGGCGTAGAGCTGCGAGAAGGCGACTCGGTAATCGGCATGGTCGTCGTCAAGCGCGACGCGACGCTGCTGGTGGTCACCGAGCGCGGCCTCGGGAAGTGCTCCAACATTGCTGATTACCGGGTGCAGAAGCGCGGCGGGAAGGGCATCATCACGGTCAACAGAACCGAGAAAACGGGCGATGTCGTTGCCCTGATGGAAGTTCTGCCCGCGGACGAGATAATGATCATCACAAAACATGGTGTGATCATCCGTAGTTCAGTCTCTCAGGTGAGAGTGACCGGGCGTATCGCGCAGGGGGTCAAACTCGTCAATCTCGACGAAGGAGATCTCGTGACAGCCGTCGCCCGCGTCGTCCCCGAAGATGAGGCCGAAGGCTCGGAAAACGGCATCCCCGCCACCGAGACCGAGCAGGTCGAGGCCCTCAACGACGAATGAAGATCAAGCGTTCCCACCTGGCTCATGAGCTCGCGGAAATAGAGAAGCTGCGCACGGCACTGCGTAAAGCAGAGTCCGAGGTGCAGCGCCTGCTCGACGAAGCCGCGGCGCGCGGAGCGCTCGTTGACATCCTCCATGACGTCATGGGCTCGCTCTCCATGGGTGAGTTGTTCCACATGCTGGCGCGCCGTCTCGCGCGCGCCCTCAACCTGAGCCACTCGTCGGTCATTTTCGCCAAGTCGGGCGACCGTCTGGGAACCGTCGCATCCGCCCACGAAGACCCGCAGTTAGAGAACCTTCAAGTTGAACTGGACAAGTATCCGGAGATCGAGGCCGCCCTCGCGAGCGAGCAGCCGGTTCTGATTCCCGACATCTGGCACTCCGATGCCTACAGGGCGCTGCGCGAGGCGTGGGAGAAGGACGGCAGCGTCATCTCCGTGCGCTCGATTATCGCGCTGCCCTTCCGGCTCGATCTCGATCGCACCGGCGTGTTCCTGCTCCGCCGCACCGCAGAGAAGGCGTCGCTGAACGAAGCCGACGTCGATTTTGCGGAAACCGTGGTCAAGAGCGCCATGAATGCCATGCGTCGCGCGCACATGGTGGAGGTCACGCAGGCCGACAATCTCCGCCTCGAGGCGCTCGCGCGCACCGACCCGCTTACCCAGCTGCTCAACCGCCGGGCGCTGCTCGCACAGCTGGGGACGGAAGTGGAGCGTACGCGCCGCTACAACGCCCCGCTCAGCATCCTGATGATCGACGTCGACGAATTCAAGGATGTGAACGACACGTATGGGCATCTCGCCGGCGACCAGGTGCTCGTCGAAGTCGCGCTCCTGCTCGCGCGCACCGCGCGCAGCGTCGATTCGGTCGCCCGCTACGGCGGCGACGAGTTCGTTATTGCGGTTCCCGAGACGGGTGAAGCGGGCGCGATCGCGTTCGCGGAGAGACTCCGCGACAAGATCCAGTCGCACCCGTTCGACATCGGAAAGAGCGATCCGCTCCGCCTCACGGTGAGCATCGGCGTCGCCGATTTCCCCGAGCCAAAGGTGGAGACGGCCGAAGATCTGCTCGACTGCGCCGACCGAGCACTCTACCGTGCCAAGGCCGGCGGACGTAATCTGGTCTGCGTCTAGTATCTCGGCGTCGAGCAAGGGCTCGCTGACAGGTCCACAAAAAGCCAAAGCAGGGAGCCATAAGCTCGAAAGCTGCTTAGCTTTTTAGCTTCCATAACCGCTGCTCCGCTCACGCCGGCTACGCCAATGCCTACTCTCCGCATCTCTTCGCTAATCCCTTGCTCGGCACTGATTCTTCTCGCGGGCTGTGTCGCCGAGTCCGGACAAAAGGAAGCTTCGCCCGATTCGACAGCTCTTGCGCCCATTGTAACAGTTACCCCAGTCAACCGTGGCACTCACGGAATGGCCGAGCGGGTGTTGTGGGCGTTCTCGCCGGACAGAAAGTCGGTTCTCGTAGTGGCTGATCCCGGCGGTGTGGAGAACGAGCCCGTTCCGAATGGGTTTTTCTTCGGCGACGAGGCGCGCGGATTCCAGACGCAGATGGACAGCGTCTGGGACGTGGCACCATCGCCCGACTGGAAGTGGATCGGTTTCGGGCGCGCGTACACGGTCGTGGCCGGTGGTGGAACCGGAACCGATCTGCTGACGGACGTTTCGCGCCGCACCTCGATCGATACGGCGACGCTCCGCGCCGGCTCGTTCCCCGCGAGCGGGATGTCGCTGGCGCGAGCCGTCGCGCAGCCAGGCGTCATCCACATTCCGGACAATCCGCGCGTGCAGGCGGCGGCCGATAGCTCCGCGCCCAGGCTATTTCCCGTCGCCCGCGGCTGGCGTGTTCGCTGGACCACCGATGGGTCCACACTCGCACTCGGCAACAGTCCAGCGCGCGCGGTGGACAACGAGCCGAGTCAGACCTGGTCGGCGCTCGATCCGGCAACGGGCGCGCAGCACGGGACCCTGCCATCGAGCGCGAAGCTAGCCGATGTAAAGTTCACCGGCGGTCCGACGCTGGATCGGTCGCTGCCGATCGACATGAATCAATCCCCGGCAATTCAGATCCAGCGTGGTAACCAGACTTTCAGCATTCAGAGCGAGCGTGGCGTGATCACGCTCGTCGAAACGACGCCGGCGGCTGCCAATAAAGCTGCGCCGCGAGTAGTCGGCGCGGGCATCGCGCTCGCCGCGACTGTGGGGGGACGCTACATCATCGCGCTCGCACCGCGAGCGAAACCCGATCCCAATGAGATCGCGATTGAGGCCGTGGTGTACACGGTCACTTGGTAGCAGAGTAAAGGGCCGCTTCGGTTTTGTGGATGCCAGTTCTTCGCAACAACCCGGCCCTACTTCCCGATTCTGCGCAGCTCAACCAGCAGACAATGGTCCTGGACGACATCGATGCCCGCGCGTGCGAGCTTTTCTGCGGCGTCGTCGTTCCTGATCCCGAGCTGAAACCAGACTGACCTGGGTTTCTTGGCGATGATGTCGTCGACGTGCGAGGGGATGTCCTTCGGTCGCCGGAAAACGTTGACCATGTCGATCTCGCCCGGAATGTCGGCGAGCTTCCGGTAGACCTTCTTGCCCATCATCTCGGTGAGCTCCTTGTAGTAAACCGGGACGGGGACGATCTCGTAGCCAACGCTTTCCGCGTGCTCAGGGACATAGTACGCTGGCTGGTCGGGATCGGGCTTGATGCCGAGCACGGCGATGCGATGCGTGTTCTCCAGTAGGTCTTTTATCTGCGCCGGCGATTCAATCAGGTGATCTCGCCACTTCGCGCCGTCAATTTGTGCCGTCATTTCCTCGTCGATTGCCGGCCAGCTCCCGTTTCGAAACCTCACCGGATTGAATGCTCGCCGCGCGGGGTGACGCGAATCACATCGTCCCGATAAATTGCAAGAGCAAGTCCAGCTCAAAAAATTTCCGGAGATCCACACGTAATGCGAATGTTAGTTCTTGGCGCCGGGCTGCAGGGCTCCGCGTGCGCGTATGATTTGTTACAGAATCCCGATGTGAAGGAAGTTCGCCTGGCCGATCTGCACACTGGCCACCTCCCGCAATTCCTCGCGCCCTACTCCGGCGAGCGCCTGATCTTCACGCCGCTCGACGTGCGCGACAAGGAAGCGGTGCTCGCGCTGATGCGACAATCCGACGCGGTGATGAGCGCGATCCCATACTACTTCAATTTCGAGCTGGCCGAGCTTGCAGTCGAAGCCGGCGTGCACTTCTCGGATCTCGGTGGAAATACCGATATCGTGGTCAAGCAGAAGACGCTGGACGCGGCCGCGAAGAAGAAGGGGATCACCATCATCCCCGACTGCGGCCTGGCGCCCGGAATGGTCAACATCCTGGCGGAGTACGGCATCCGGCAGCTCGACACGGTCGAGACCGTTCGCATTTTCGTTGGCGGACTGCCCCAGCGTCCCGAGCCGCCGCTCAACTATCAGATCGTCTACTCACTGGAAGGAGTGCTCGACTACTACACGACGCTCTCGTGGGTGCTGCGCAAAGGGAAGCGCACGCAGGTAAAAGCGCTGTCGGAGCTCGAGGTCGTCAACTTTGGCGGATCGCTGGGCGAGCTCGAGGGATTTCACACGGCGGGCGGCCTTTCGACGATGGCGTCCCGCTACGAAGGAAAGATTCCGACGATGGAATACAAGACGCTCCGCTATCCCGGCCACGCGCGCATCATGGAAGCGATTCGAGAGCTCGGCCTGCTCGAACTGAACCCGGTCGACGTGAAGGGAGTGAAAGTCGTTCCGCGCGATCTCGTGGTCGCCGCCATGGGTCCGCGTCTCACCAAGCCGAACGCGTACGATCTCGTCGCGCTTCGCGTCTACGCCGAAGGCACCAAGGACGGGAAGCCGAAGCGGATCGGGTGGGAGATGGTGGACTACTACGACGAGGAGAACGGGATCAGCGCCATGGAGCGCTCGACCGGCTACTCGCTCTCGATCACGGGGCAAATGCAGGCGCGCGGAGAGATCGGCAAGACGGGCGTATTCACTCCCGACGAGGCAATACCGCCGGAGAAGTACATTCGGGAACTGGCCGCGAGAGGGGTTATGATCAGGGAGATGCG
>DHJM01000156.1:0-8812 GCA_002404335.1 Gemmatimonadales bacterium UBA4720 | reverse complement strand
TTGAGATCGTTTTGATTGAGAAGTGTGATCGGCGCGCTCCAGGCTGGCGCGTGCGCGCGCGAGAGAAGCGGTGCACGAACGCCTTGCCAGTTGAGCGTGGTATTGTCGGGGAAAGTCATGTGGCCAACGAGGCGGTCACCTTGCAGGCGACCCACCACGCGCAGGTCACCATCGCCGTTTTCCCACTGTCGCGGCACCGCGAAGCGCAGCGAATCGCCTTCGGTGATGATCTCAGTGATTGGGCGCGCGCTACCCACGATTCCAACTATGCGCCCCACCAACGCTTCACGCCCTGAGGAATCGATCTCGAGCCACGACGGCGCACTCCCGGTCGGTGTAGTGACGGTGATGTCCCATCGTCCAATCAGCCGCACGTCACGCGCCGATGACGCCCCCGGCTGGACGCTCGGTAAGATTGCGCCGCCTGAAGCAAGGGCGACAACCATCAGGACGATAAATCGATTCATCGTGTGCCTCCTTTATGCGTGGCCGGCGTACGCTTTCTGGCCCGGCTTGTAGGGAATGCAGGGCTCGTACTTTCCGGGAGACTCCTCGTAAACCTGTGCCTGGTTGCAGCCGATCTCGGACGTGAAATACCCGAGCAGCGACAGCTCCTTCATCATTCTGAAATAGCGATTGGGCGGCTCCGTAGATGCCACGGTCGCCTCCTTCGATTCCGTTTTCGGCGCGTTCTCCTGGACCCCTTGGGCAAGAAACTCCTTCGACCTCTTGAGTCCGTCGAGGCGCTGCTTCGCCGAGAAGTCGGCCTGTTCCTTGTCGAGGGTCTTGAGCAGTGCCAGACGCTGGTCCGGCGTTGCCAGCATGAAGGTCTTGCCGCCGTTCTTGTCCTTGCTCGCGTCGTCCAGCTTTCGCATCCCCTCGCGGAAAATCTTCTGATCCTCGTCGTGGTAGCTGTCGGTCACCATCCGCGCCATGAATTCACCGGTCTTCGCCGCCTTCGCACCGGGAGTGCTCGTCGTCGGCAGAATCGTGTCGGCGATCTCGTCGAGATACGCGACCTCGTCCGGCGTGAACGGCGTGAAGGCTACGGTCGTTTTCTCAGTGCGGCACCCGGTAATCAGGGCACTCCCACCGATCAGAGCCACGCCGCCCAGCAGTACCGCCACCCGCGCCACGGCCTCGCGACGGGTGATCAGCTCGGGACTGTATTCGTCCAGGATATCGATGTCAGTCATGATCGCTCCGATCAGAGATTCTGGCGCTTGAGCTCTTGCACCGCGTAGTCAGCCGCGCGGGCAGTGAGCGCCATGTAGGTAAGTGAAGGGTTCTGACACGCGGTCGAGACCATGCACGATCCATCGGTCACGAAGACGTTCTGTGCGTCCCATACCTGGTTGTGGGAGTTGAGAACCGAGGTCTTCGGATCCCGTCCCATGCGCGCCGTCCCCATCTCGTGAATTCCCATCCCGGGGAACGATCCGGCGTCATAAACGTTGACGTCCTTTACTCCGGACTGTTCCAGCAATTCCGCCATGTCGACCTGCATGTCGCGCCGCATCAGGCGCTCGTTCTCGCCCGTGGCGCAGTCGATCTTGTGCACCGGCAATCCCCACTTGTCCTTCTTGGTCTGATCGAGCGAGACCATGTTGGCGTGATTCGGCAGCATCTCGCCGAACGCGGTCGCGCCAATGGTCCACTCACCGGGCAGCGACATCGCGTCCTTGAAATCACCACCGACGCCCAGCTCGGCGACGCCGCGTCCCCAGCCCTCGCGTCCGGCTCCGCCCTGATAACCGAAGCCGCGCAGATACGGCCGCTTGTCGCCGAACAGATTGCGATAGCGCGGAATGTAGAAGCCATTCGGGCGCCGGCCGTGGTAGTACTTGTCTTCCAGTCCCTCGAGCCTGCCGCCCGCGCCGGCGCGGAAGTGGTGATCCATCAGGTTGTGTCCGAGCTCGCCCGAGCTGCTTCCCAATCCACCAGGCCACACGTCGGTCGCCGAGCGCATCAGCAGCCACGCGCTGTTGAGCGTCGAGGCGCAGAGGAAGACGACCTTCGAGGTGTAATCCGTCGTCTTGTTGGTGAGTCCGTCGAGCACCCGAACGCCCGTCGCGCGCTTCTTGTCCTTGTCGAAGAGCACTTCGGTGACGATCGCCCACGGTCTGAGCGTAAGTCGGCCCGTTGCCATCGCGGGAGGCAGAGTCGAAGACTGGGTGCTGAAGTACGCGCCGTAGGGACAGCCAAGCCAGCAGGCATCGCGGAACTGGCACTGCGTTCTGCCTGCATGCGCCTGGGTGAGATTGGCGCTGCGGCCTGGAATGATGCGCCGGTGTGGTCCGAATTTTTTGTTAGCAATGGTCGCGACGGCCTGCTCGCCGCAATTGAGCTGCATCGGCGGCAGGAATTGTCCGTCAGGCAGCTGCGGCATGTTCTCGTGCGTGCCGTTGATGCCGGCGTGCTTCTCGACGTGATCGTACCAGGGCGCGAGATCGGCGTATCGGATCGGCCAATCGACGGCGATTCCATCCTTGGCGTTCGCCTCGAAGTCGAAATCGCTCCAGCGATAACTCTGACGTCCCCACATCAGCGAGCGTCCGCCGACGTGGTATCCGCGATACCAGTCGAAGCGCTTCACCTCGGTGTAGGGCGAGTCCTTGTCAGAGGCCCAGTAGTCGAGATTGGTCTCGTTGAGCGGGTAATCGCGCTTGAGGACCGGATAGAGCTCCTCCATCGCCCGGGTTCGACCGCCGCGATGCGGATACTCCCACGGACCCTTGGTCGCGTTTACGTAGTCCTTGATGTGCTCGATGTTCTTGCCGCGCTCGAGCATGAGCACCTTAAGACCCTTTTCGGTGAGCTCCTTGGCGGCCCACCCTCCGGAAATTCCGGACCCAACGACTATCGCATCGTACTCGGGATTCTGCATCAAGTCCTCGCTGTCGATTGGTGTGACGTCGAGCCCGGTTTCGTCTCAGCGGGTGGAACTGTCGACCGGCGCCCAAGAATATGGTCGTGGGGGCCCGGGTAGCTCAAGACCAGTTCGAAACTGCAAACCGAACGGGATCCGAGATCTGGCAACTGAACACTGAAAGGATCCGAGGTCTTGCAAACTGAGAAGAACGGGATCCGAGATCTCAGAGGCATAGATCTGAGGATCTAGTCACCGCGCTCCGACCGTATGGCGCGCGTATCCGCCTACAACCGACCGCCTGTGCCATAGCGCCACCAAGATATGTCGCAGCGTAATTTCTAAACCCTGGTATCTACGCTTCATCAGATCTCGCATCACGTTCAGTTTGCAGTTTCAGATCTCGGCTCCGGTTCAGTCTGTAGTTGAGATCTGTCGTGGCGGCCGTGTGCCCCGCCCGATACTTTGTAGCCGATGGAGCCAACTGATCGAAGCACTGCGTTCGGGCGTCCCGGAGTCTTTTGGGCTGGCGTCGTGGCCGTGATCGCCGGTGTAACCCTTCATCTGCCGATGTACGTGGAAGCCCGGGATATGGGATACCGTTTGGCGGGCATGCCGCTGGACGTGGGGATGATCGTCGGCATGGTACTGATAGTGACTGGGCTCGCTGGGACCATCTGGGGCCTGATTCCGCGGGATCACCTACATGCGCTGGCGTCCGACGTGCACATCCGGGTGCGGGCGCTGGACGAGGTGCCGATACGTGCCTCACATGTGGCGCTCATGCTCGTCATGGCGGCCGCCGTAACGATCGACGTGATGAAGCCGGCGACGTTGGCGTTCGTGTTGCCGGGCATGACTCGGGAGTATGGGCTGAGATCACCCCTTCACCCAACAGGAAGCATTCCGGCGGCGCTGTTGCCCCTTGCCGGGATTACCGGCACCGTGCTCGGCTCGTTCCTCTGGGGTTGGCTGGGCGACCGCCTGGGTCGGCGTCCTTCCATCCTCATGGCGGCGATGACGTTCATCGCGACGAGTATTTGCGGCTCGATGCCCAGCTTCGCCCTGAACATGTTCATGTGCTTCGTCATGGGCCTTGGCGTGGGCGGCATGTTGCCGATCATGTTCACGATCATGGCGGAAACAATTCCCGCGCGACATCGAGGTTGGCTGTTGGTCCTGATCGGCGGGGACGTGGCTGGTGCGTACATTATCACGAGCTGGCTGGCCGCTTCCCTGATGCCTTCTCTCAGCTGGCGCATCCTGTGGCTGATCGGTTTTCCAACTGGCCTGTTGCTGATTCTTCTGAGCCGCTGGATTCCAGAGTCGCCACGCTTTCTTCTCGCACACGGACGAACGGACGAGGCGGAGAGCGTCATGAAGCGATACGGCGCCGTCATCGTGCGTGAGCCCGAAAGCGAGATCGCCGCAGAATCCGCGGTGGGCAGCGGAATTTGGCAACTCCTCCGGCCGCCATTTCTTCGTGTAACAATGGTGGTCGTGCTATTGGGTTTGGGCATTGGCCTGGTGTCGTTCGGGTTTCAGCTCTGGATCCCGTCCAATCTCCAGAAGCTGGGATTCGGCGAAGCAGACGCGAACCGGCTGCTCCGGAATTCCGCGATCATCGGATTTCCGCTCAATTTTCTGGTCGCGTGGCTGTACGGGTTCTGGAGCAGCAAGCGGACTCTGATTCTGGTAACCGCCCTGACCGCGCTGTCGTTGTTCGGGTTTGCGGTGGCCGGCAATTCCGTGGCGACAAACAGAGTCCTGCTATACACCTTGCTCATCATGCCGATCTGGGGCATCAGCTCGGTGGTCGCCGTGCTCTCGGCGTACAGCACGGAGATTTTCCCGACACGTCTGCGGTCACGCGGCACCGGGCTGGCGTCGGGGATCAGCAAGGCCGGGGGTGTGCTGATCATTGCGCTGGTGGCCATTGCAGTCGCGCCACCTTCGATCGCCGGCACAGCGCTCATCGGCGCACTCCCGATGGCGCTTGCCGCAGTGGCAGTCGCCCTTTTCGGCCCGGAGACTCGCAACCGCCAGTTAGAGGAGATCACGGCCGAGCAGCTCACCGGGCAGGGGGCAAAACCCGCGTTCGCGCGATGAGGTGATTCGGGCGGGGGGCCCCATCCCGCGCAGTGCCGGCAATCCCTCAAGAAGCTGATCGCGACTCATCCCCAACAGAGCATGCCGCTCGACGAGCACGTCGAAATCCACGGAATAGAGATTCCGCCGCGCCGGCTCCGCAAGTCCCGCAATGTTGCGCGGCCCGATCGCCTGCGAGATCCACTCCGTAAAGTCTCGGCGCTCTTTCGAGGTGCCAATTTCGCCGCGACGTTGCGTGATCCGTCTGAGCCGCCGCAGTGCCTCGAGCGGCAACGGCTCCAACACGGGATCGCCGACGCCGAGGAACCCGTTCCACGCCGCGGATTCCTTTGGCGCGAGCCGCTGACTGACCTCGGCGAACGAAACCGTGGCGAAGTAGAGCATTGTCTGAGCAACAAACAGATCAAAATGTGCCATCGCCTCGTACGCGCCGGCCACGACACGATCGATCTGATCCGCCTCGGCAGCGAGCGCCGCGTCATAGTGTGCGAGCACGTCCGGATCGGGCACGCGTCGGTTGGGCGCAGCCGATTCGAACGCGAGCGCCAGTCGCTCGACCGCGCGCAGACCCCAGGCGATGCCTGTGGAGAAAAGTGGATCGACGAACGCGTACGCGTGCGGCATCATCGCCCACCGTTCGCCGGCGGCGCGTGTGAGGCGATGCTGAATGGCGGGCAGAAACGAGACCGGCATGAGCGGCGTTGCCTCAGCAAAAGCGGTCTCAAGAGTAGGATAACGCCTGATCATCGCGTGCCAGAGTGTCGCGGCATCGCTGGTGGCTGATGATTTCAACGACGCGATCCCAGTTGGCGTGAGCAGGAATCCCGCGCTGGTAACGCCGTCGTCGAACCGCAGCGAGTACATCCAGCCTTCGTCGATGACATGGTGGACGGCAGCCCAATCATCGGGGTAGGGACCTTCCGGCATTCCCGGCACGACGTCTTTCATCAGTCGGACACCATCGAAGTGACTGAAGACAAGCGCGGAGCGCGTCTCGGTTTTCTCGAGACCTGAAGGAATCGAGAGCTGGCGAGCCAGAAAGCCGCTCGGACCAGACGCATCGATGAGGAAATTTGCGCGCAGCTCGAAAGGCGCGCCGTTTCTGGTACCGCTCACGCGCACGGCATCCGGTGCGACGTCTGCGCTCGTCAGGTCTACGCGATCGCGATAGTCGACGCCGACCGCGATTGCCTGTCGCACGAAATGGTGATCCACGTCGGCGCGGAGCCAGTGCGAGTCCGAGAGGGAGTCGTGCGGGCTGGCGGCGACCAGAAGTCGCTCCGAATCGAAGCCACGATTGGCGAATGGCTGATCCGGATGATGCCGGTAGTAGGTGAAGCCGCGTTTCAGCCCACGACCAATCTCCGGGAAATGCGCGAGCCATCGCCCGTGCGTGGCGAGGTTGTAACAGTCTGCCATTCCGTACCGGGTCGCGAGCCGCTGAAGCGACAGGTTTGCGAGCGGGGTTGACGACTCACCAATCGCGAAGCGCGGATGCGTTCCGCGCTCGAGGAGTACGACGTCATAGCCCTGAACTGCGAGTATGCGGGCCAGGAGCGATCCGGCGAATCCGCTCCCGACGATGACCACCTCGCACGATTTCAATTCAGGCCGCTCCACAGACGCTGCAGAAGATTCGCGGCTCCGGGCGGCCGCTGACGTTCATGCGTCGCAGGCGCTCAACACGCTCTGCGCGGCAATGCTCACACGCCGACAGTCGCTCGACATCCCATAGGTCGGCGATAACGACAGCGCTTGTGAACTGCAAGCAGCCGTCGAGCGCATCTTCTAATTGTAACAATGTCGGCGGTGTGAACTGGCCCAGTGCCTTGAGTCGTTCCATCTCTCCGTTCCCGCCGCGCACGGGGATTATCGATACGACCGATGCGCCCTGCTCGACCGCATACTCGACGCTGCGTACGGTCCACGCGATCGATTCTTCCGCCGGAACGTATGGCGCGCCGAGAAGGACGAAGACGCGGAGATCGACGCCGTTCTCCGAGAGAAAGCGCGTCGCCGAATCGAATCGTGCGAGATCGAGCCGTTTGTTGAGGTGTGCGGCCGCGACGGGATGAATCGTCTCGAGTCCGACAGCGACTTCGAGCCGTCCGGGGATTTGTCGAGCGAACGCGAGTGTGTTGGCGCCGATGGTGTTGGCGTGCGATTCGACGGTGACAGCCGCGAATGAATTTGCCAGTCTCGCAATTCCGAGAAGATCCTCCGACGGAACCGCTCGCTGGTCGAAGAAATTGCTGGCGTTGTAAATCTTGAGCCGATCGGGCACCGGGCGATCAAGTGCTTGAAGAACACTCTCCAGCTGACTGGTCAGTGCACCGGGGGGCGTCGGACCATCGATCGTCCACTGCCACAGGTCGCAGAACGAGCAAGTGAACGGGCACTCGGCACCCGTGAGAAAGACCGTCAGGGCCTGCTCGATCTTCCCGTCGGGCCGCCGTTCCTCCTCGAGCAACGCGCCTTGTGCCTTGTTCGCGCTTACGTGAGCTCTCGGTGGGCGGAGACTTCGAATCCGCTGATCTGCGGCCGACGCGCTCACACTACGGCGGTGTGCAGCGTCTCGAAATGGCGGCGGTAGCGCGCTTCGTCCTGGGGGAAAAGCCGGGCGGTTTGTGTGGCCGCGACCGATCCGTGCTGGAAGCGACGCTTGGGAAAGACGGGCATCTCGAGTCCCAGCACCGCGCGAACGCCTCGCGCGACGATCTCACCCTTGAGGGCGTACAGTTTTTCGTGCGAACCCTCGGTCAGCTCGGGGAAGGGGATCGCCTCGGCGACCGCGATGACCGACGGACGAGTGTAGGGACTGAACCCTTCGAATCCGTACTCGCGCGCGCACGCGTAGCTTCGGACGCAGCCGCGGCTGTACCCGCCTGAGTAGGTGAGCGAATGCTTGATGGAGTCGACGCCCCAACCTTCCTGGTAGAGCATGCGGTTGTTGACGACGCTCCGGATCGTGAGCTCACTGTTTTCCTCGATGGGATAATCCTTAAGATTCTCATCGCCACCATCGCCGTCTACGAGCAGGCGCCAGTCTGGATAGCGCTCGCGAATCTTGGAGAGTAGCGCGAGGTTCACAGTGGCACATTCGACGTCGAGGGGTTTGTAGTCCTCGATTACAGCGACCGCGCGGAGCGGATCGAGCGCTCTCGAGGAGACGTCGATAATTTCGCCGAACATCTGGAGATGCGTGCGGCTCAAGAAGTCGCGCGCCTGCCGCGCGTCCTGTCCTTCGCCGTCCACTGAGAGAGTGAAGGCCTTCAGCCGCGCCGGAGACTGGCCTTCATTGAGCAGCAACTTGTAAAGGCAGAGGAGGATGGCTCCGCTGTCGATGCCTCCGGAAAACGGAACGCCGATCGGCGTCGCGGGGTCATGAGCGGCGAGCCACAGACGCAGCTCGCTATAAACGGCCTCGATGTAACGGCGCCCGATGACATCCAGATCCTTGGCCAGCGTGCCACGAGGCGGGTCGAAAAAGCGGCGATGCACAGGATTGGGGTCCGGACATCCGATCAGGCGCAGAGTCGTCACGTGATGCGCGGGCGCCATGCGCGTATAGCTCGGGTGGAACTGGTCGGCCCATCCACGACGCCCCAGCTCGGCCGCGATCTCGTCCATCCGCTCCGCCACGATCAACACTGGTCCGTCGGCAGACTTCGCCAGAAAGTATCGCATCGGGCGGTCGAGACTTCGCGCCAGCAGGACGCGCTCCCCATCCTGCGCTACAAGGGCAAAAGAGCCGTCTATTCGCAGTACTGCCTCGGCGTCACCGGCGAGCAGCCTGCGCCGGGCCTCACGTTCGTCAATCGACCAGAGTCGTTG
>DHJM01000153.1:2911-4407 GCA_002404335.1 Gemmatimonadales bacterium UBA4720 | reverse complement strand
CCAGCAGCTCTTCGCGTGTTGCCGCCGGCGTGTACGGAAATCCGGCGCCGATGTCGACCGCCCCCTCACTGAGACCGATCTCAATGCGCTTGGCGATCTCGCCAATCTGCGCCGGCGTCGCCGCGCGATAGGCTCCTTCGCTCACCGGCATCCAGGTGCCGGAATCGTGCATCACCAACATCCTGACTTTGATGTGGCCGATGCTGACGCCGTAGTTGATTCGCTCGCCCGCACTCCGTTCGCGGTACCAGGCAGGGACATCCGACGTTCCGAGCTCGAGCTCCAGCGCTGTCGTCACGCCGTGCAGCGAATAGAACCGATATGTCTCGAGCGTCTGTCCGTGAGCGTGAATGTCGATGAAGCCAGGAGCGACGACGAGGCCGCTCGCGTCGATCGTGTCCCGGCCGCGTACGGCTTGCGTCGTGATGACGGCGATTCGTCCGTCGAGGAGCCCGATATTGCGGACCGCATCGAGTTTGGAGGCCGGATCCATCACGTGTCCGCCGAGAATCACGCGGTCGTAGACAGTGTTCGCTGTGGTCTGCGCCGAGAGCGTGGTCACCTGCAGTGCGAGCAAGAGCGTGAGCATGCCGGCGGCGCGCTAACGCCAACGTCCGTTAGACCGCGTGGCGCAGTCATCGCGCCTGCGACCCGCTCCCGCCAAGAGTGCTCGACGCGCCAAGCAGGAAGCCGAAATCATAGAGCCGACCCCGATTGTGGACTTCGTAGATCCGCACGCCGGGATTGAACAGGCTGATGAGGAACGTGATGGGGCAAATAAGGCCATGCCAGAGCCCGGCCCAAAAACCCGCCGGCCGCGCGCCTGATATCTGGTACTTCGAATTCGGACCTGCGACGGCGAGCACATTGGCCATTGTAGCGACGTAGCCTCTCGGAAAGTCGTGGGCGGTCTAGCGCCTTAGTTTAGCTGCGACCACACTATCACCATTGCGGCGGGCCTGCCAGTCGGCCTCTTCGCGAGCCGCCAGCCCGTCAAAAACAGGCCCACTCGTCGCGCGCTTGCTCGTCGCGAAGGCATTCAGTGTCCAACCCTTTTCTCGGCCGCCGCGCGGAGGAGTATGGGCTGTCCGACCACCAGTCGACCGACGCGAGTGACCGCGCCATAGACTCCCGCGGTGTTCTGGTTCGCACGAACGACCGCCTTCAGCACTTCTGGCGCACGACTCGCTGAGTCGGGATCAAGGTTCACCATCGAGCAGCGAACGTCGCGCATCGTGACGGTGATCGCTGGAGCGTCCTCCCCCTCGCCGAATGAGAGCACGCCGCCCACCCACTCGTCCTCCTGGAAGGGAACCGATCGCAGTAAACGAACTACAACATTCGGGCGGAATCGTCGCACGTCCGCGGTCCGACCTGCGAGTCGTCCGATCTCGCGCACCGTATCGGAGGCGATCACGGAGATGCTCGCTTCATCGAAGATGCCGTGATCCAACTGCATCATCTGCACGGGAGCCCCGTGCCGACGTCCGACCTCC
>DHJM01000153.1:2344-2814 GCA_002404335.1 Gemmatimonadales bacterium UBA4720 | reverse complement strand
CTTCACGGCGGTGCGGCGCAAACAGGACGAGGTCGGGAAGCTTGCTTGCTGATAGCCACGGGAACCCGCTGCGGTTATCAATCCGCCGGAATGCCAGGCGCCTGTCACCATCGAGGCCGTGCCAGCCCATCTTGGCGTCCTCGAGTCGTTCGCCGCCCATGGACTTCACGGGATACCGGAAGATCGCCTCCACATGTCCGATTTCTATGAGCATGCTCGATCCGAGTCCGCCCAACGCCTTAGTCCAGCTGCTTTGCAGCCAGCGCGCTCCATCGCGCCATGACATCCTTGTACTGCGCTCTCGCCTTCGTCACGGCATCGACCTCTCTCGCGGTTGGAGCGACATCGGCTCCCTGCATCGCCATCGCCGCTGCCATCATTGCCGCTCGTACACTCTCCAAAGTGGGCGGCCCGCTCGGCACCTGGCGGAACCCGAACCCCGGCCTCGCACCCCGCGTTGGTGCCGGCGC
>DHJM01000153.1:1744-2141 GCA_002404335.1 Gemmatimonadales bacterium UBA4720 | reverse complement strand
GCGATGACAGGCCATGATTGGGCGCCGCCCAATAGAGTGGAACCGAACAGTGCGGCGCGTTGGTATTTCGCTGGCAGATCTTGTCGTACTCCTCTGAATTCAATGCCGGATCGGGCCCGGGAATCGTGTCGCTGCTCGAATACGTGCGAATGACTTTCCCGCCCGCGTCCACGATCTGGAGGTTCACCGTGCCGGCATTCGCGCCAAGGTAGTAGTCGATGACTGCACCGGCCGGCGGATTCTCGCCCGCTGGAATCTCCGGCGGCCACGGCGTTGGATCGTTTTCCGCGAAACGCACGCGGACTGCTGTTGCAGGCTTCACGAGATATGATGAGGACCGCGCGTTGCCAGCAGTCGCCATCGCCCGCAGCGGCGTCACGTTGTCGAGAATCCAGAA
>DHJM01000153.1:559-1635 GCA_002404335.1 Gemmatimonadales bacterium UBA4720 | reverse complement strand
GAGATCGCCGGCATGTTGATGCGAAGCGATTGCCAGTGGTCGCCATCATCGTAGGAGACCCATACCTGAGTGTCCGTGCTTCCATATAGAAGGCCCTTCACCCTCGGATCTTCGCGGATCGAGTTCGTCACGGCGCCCGGGGCGATACCGGTGTTGATCTCCGTCCACGTGCGCCCCCCGTCGTGCGTCCGCCAAAAGTGGGGATTCATGTCGTCGACTCGCATCGTATTCGCGGCCGCGTACGCCGTGTTCACGTCGAAGTGCCCCGCTTCAATATTGAAGATGCGCGTCCATGGCTTGATCTGCGGCGGCGTAACGTTCGTCCACTTCGCGCCGCCGTCAGTCGTCACCTGAATGTTGCCATCGTCGGTGCCCGCCCAGATGACGTTGATGCTCTTCGGCGAGGGCGAGAGCGCCGTGATCGTTCCGAGCGGTGCAGGTGTGACTCCGCTCGCGTACTTGCCTGAGTTCGCGGGCACGGCCCAGGTCTGACGAGCGAGATCGGGGCTGATGCGCGTCCAGTCATTGCCGCCATTCGTCGTCTTCCATATCGCGTTGGAGACGTAGTACAACGTGTTCGGATCGAGCGGCGACCAGTTGATCGGCATCGTGCGAACGTTGCGGTTGTAGCTCTCGTTGTTTGGGCCTTTTCCGCTCATGTCGGGGCCGACGGCGGTCGTCTGGGACGTCTTGCGATTGTACAGCGACACGTTGGTGCGCGCGCTTCCGTAAACGAGGTCCGGATCCTTCGGGTCCGGCGCGGCGATTCCGTATTCCTGGATGTTCGCGGGATGCCAGTCGTGAAAGGTGATCATCCCGTCCGGCGAGCGGCTGTCCACGCAGGCGGAACCCGAATCCTGCTGCCCGCCGCAGACGCGATATGCGAAGGTATTGTCCGTGGACACGTGGTACATCGCCGCCGTCGGCTGCGTGTACCAGTTGCTCCACGACGTGCCCCGGTTGGCAGAGATGACGCCGCCCTGATCGGAGATTGCGAGGATGATGTCTGTGTTGTTCGGATTGACCCACACGCGCTGGTAGTCATCGCCTCCCGGCGAGCCACGCACGGCGGTCCA
>DHJM01000153.1:0-274 GCA_002404335.1 Gemmatimonadales bacterium UBA4720 | reverse complement strand
ACGATGTTCGGATTGGCCGGATCGATGCGCACGTCGTTGCCGCTCGTGTACTCGTCCTTGTAGAGGACCTTCTCGAACGTTTGTCCGCCGTCGGTGGAGCGGAAGATTCCGCGCTCCTCGTTTGGCCCGTAGGGATGGCCGAGTGCCGCGACGAACAGGCGGTTGGGGTTTTTTGGATCGACGTCGATGTACGCGATCATCTGGCTGTTGCGGAGCCCGAGGTGCCTCCACGTCTTGCCGGCGTCGGTGGATTTGTACATACCGTCACCGGTAG
>DHJM01000022.1:27012-27323 GCA_002404335.1 Gemmatimonadales bacterium UBA4720 | reverse complement strand
AGATGAACGACTACGTCGGCGTCCTGCAGATTCACTCCCTCACTTAGCAGGTCTGTCGTCAGGAGCAAGTCGATCGCTTCGGCGGGACCTGGCGTCGGGAAGTGGCTCGCGTAGGGAGCGAAACGACCGATCGCCTCCGCACGCGTGAGCGCGCCCCCGGCCACTCTCGCGCCGTGGGACGTAAGCATCGCGACGCGTCCCGCCGCGGCCAATCGACGGAATAGCATGGACACCGTCTCGGAGTACTGAGCAAAAGCGACGATCTTTGAGCCTGACCGCGATTCCCTGATATCCGCCACGATTCTCGCTCG
>DHJM01000022.1:25961-26884 GCA_002404335.1 Gemmatimonadales bacterium UBA4720 | reverse complement strand
GAGCGCGGTCGCCCGGGCGATGCGCCGTAGAACCGCTTCGTGCAAGGCGGCTTCACTCGACGCCCACTGATGCACCAGGCCTCGACCGATGAGGACACCACCGAGCCCGCCGTCGCGAACGGGAATGGGTGGCGGGAGAGTCATCAAGTCCTCGACCACTCCCGGATTGTCGGAAAGCTGGTGATGCGTCGGTGCCGACACCACTGGAATGATGAGTTGCCCCTCCAGTTGAGCATGTTCGCGACGCACGACACAGAGCGCGAGCTCGGCGGACGTCATCGAGCGCGCCCGCGATCCGAGAAACAGCGAAAGCAGTGACACGAGATCGGCGCGTCGGTTGTGAATCGGCGTCGCGCTGAGTAGTAGCACACGGGCGCCTCGAGCGAGCGATGCGAGCGCAAAGTACCTGTTGGTCGCGGGATTTCTCGCGTGGTGGGCTTCGTCCACGACTATCAGGTCGTAACGCTCACGCTCTTGTCCCGTGCGACGGTGGCTGCGCAAGTCATCCGCATCCGCGCGGCTCAACGACTCGAACGTGACTATCTCGGCGACAGTGCCAGTCGCTGCGAGAGCATCGCGCCACATTGGGGTCAGAGCCGCCGGGACGACGACCACGCAGCGCGCATACTCCTGCGCTATCGCCGTTGCGACGTAGGTCTTACCCATGCCCACATCGTCGCAGAGCAACGCTCCACCGAATTGATCCAGGGCTGCCCGGAGGCGAGCCACCGCCGAGATCTGGTGCGGCTGGAGGGAGATGGATCCGATCGTTGCCTGTGACGGCGACTCGGTGAGGATCAATCGCGCAATCCGCGACCGCACGACAGCAGCGGATTCTAATCGCAGTCAACCGTCCAGGAGAGCAGAGACTGCACGTCCGCGAGATTCAGTTGATAAGCATCCAACACCGCGCTGAGAATCTC
>DHJM01000022.1:17441-25895 GCA_002404335.1 Gemmatimonadales bacterium UBA4720 | reverse complement strand
GCCTCAAGGACGGTCGCGCGGGGAGTCAATCCGAAGTCGGCCCAGACAACCCGCGGCCTCTCGTGCCCCGCGCTCTCGGTGCGGAACACCGACCACCAGGGGAATCGGCCGTGGAGATCGCTTCGTGCGCTCAACACGTCATGAAAACGGAGCAACCACCGGCGTGCGAGCGGTGGGAGCTCACGTCGAGGTCGACCGTGCTCGTCGTGGGGCCACACCAGATACTCGCGAGGCCCGATAAGGGCCCACTGATCCAGCGTCTCGCCGCGAATGAGTGGGCGAAGCATGTCGCGCTCGATCAGGCCAGTTCGGCCGCCGGCAGATATGCATGCAACGTCGCCGTCGATCGAATCGACGCGCACGATGTAGGCGCTGTTGCATCCCGTCTTGACGCCCAGAAGTGGGCGGCCGAATTCGCCTTGAAAGAAGGGAACCCCCGCGCGCGCGATTCGATCGAACGCTCTGCGCGCGCGCGGCGGGATCAGCACCCACGGGCTGCCGGGCGTGTTATCGACGGGCAACAGCTCGCGAGAACAGTTCCACTGGATTGTGCCCTGTGTCGTACGAACTGCTACTCTCACCGTCGGCCGCAAATCATCAGAGCGGTCCATGCGCCGGCGAGCAACCAGCAGCGATGGATAAACCGCGGCGTCGAACTGCGAATGCGATTCAGCCAGATCTTCGAGCACGACGATGTCCGTGTGGTCGCCGAGGAATTGGCGAACTCCACCGCCCGCCAACGAACACCACAATTTGGTTGGAAGTAGCAGCGCGACCGTGCCGCCGGGCCGGAGCAGCTCACACGACCGCTCGACGAAGAGCGCGGCCATGTCGATCTGGGCGGCGAAGCCGCGCCCCGCACGGGCGAACGTCGCGCCGCTCTCCCAGGCAGCGTTTCGGTATACCGCGAAATCCCTTCTCAGCCGCTCCCGCGATGTCTCGGCGATGTGATGCACGCGCACCCACGGCGGATTGCCGATGACCACATCGAATCCTCCCGCGGCGGCCACATCGGAGAAGTGCGCGGCAAAAGAGAAGGGAAGTGCGGCTCCCGCGCGTAAGGCCTTTGCTCGCTGGGTGATCTCCCTGAGATGGGACCTAATGCCGGCGAGACGGAGTCGGGTGTCTGCATTCGGAGCGTGACGATCACCGAACAGATCCCTGGTGCGCAGCGCGATTAGAATCTCCTTGCGTTCGGCGCTCAGCCTGACGCGCCTGTGCTTCAGCACATCGAGAGCGGCCGAGCGCTCCAGGCGGTCGAGGGCCAGAGCAAGGGTACGCTTTCGCTGTCCCACCGCCCTCATGTAACGAGCGCGCACGCGTACGATCTTGCTTCCGCTGAGTGGAGCGCCTCGATCATCGAATGCTCCTCCCGCGAGTGAATCGCCGACGCGGATGTGTCGGTCGAGGTTTGGGAGCGGGGCGATGCGCATGGGGTCGGCATTGTCGCTCTCGATCACGATCGAGAGCCAGAGACGCAGCTCGCAGAGCCAGACGGCCATCGGATTGAGATCCACGCCAAAGATCGAAGACGTCAGGACGCGCCGCCGGATGTCGGCGATAGAGCCGGCCTCACCCTGCTCTTTCCTGAGCGTAGCGATCCGCTCGAGCGCGTGGACGAGAAATGCACCGGAACCGCACGCCGGATCCAGGACTTTGATTCGCCGAAGGGCGTCTATCCTATCGCCGGCGTCGGGGAACGACGCGATGGCGTGCCCGGTGACATCCTCCACCAGATCCTGGGGCGTGTAGAACGCGCCGCTCGTTTTTCGGTCGGGTGCAGCCATGAGAGCCTCGAACGTCTTGCCCAGGATCTCGGGATCGATCGACGCCTCGGACCAATCGGCTGAATCTTCGCGTCCGCTGAAGCGGTAGTGAGAAAGAAGGGAGCCGTAGGCGTTGCCGAACGATTCGTCGCTGAACACGCTGGTACGCCGCTGTTTCTCGAGATGCGAACGGGCGAAGAGTCCGCCGTTGAGAAACGGAATTCGCCCGAATTGCTTCGTTCGCGCCGAGCGGGCGCGCACAGCCGTGTTCAGAGTTCCGAAGAAGAGGGGTTCCAATACTCGCTTTTGATATCCCCCGCCTTCGACGAGGCAGCGGGAATATCCATTGCTCAGAAAGCCGAAATCACCATTGAGCCATCCTCTGGTTTCGAGAAATGAGAGAAAGATGAGTCGCGAGATGTAGAGCAATGCGAGCTCGCCACGCTCCGTCTGGCTTGCCCGACCGCTAAGGGAATCGGCGAGCTCCGAGACGACGCGTTGAAGAGCGCTGAAGAATCGGTTCGTGATTGCCTCGCGACCGAGAACATCAAGCCATCGCGAGTGAGTGACCAGGTCCGAGTCACCAACCACTGCGGAGAGCGCGCACAGAGTCTCGGCATCGCTGGTGTAGAGCTTGTCGACCAGACACACGAGTGAGTCGACACGAATCCGCGTGCGTGCCGAGGACCAGCACGCGATTGCGAACTCGCCATGGTCTGGCCTGAGCGCGCAGACGATCCAAAGAAACTGCGGAGCGTTGGTCGAAAGCGCCTTTGCCGTCGATCCAAGCGTCTGCCTGAGGTCGGAAGCGTCGTCCAGCTCCAGGACGAGACCGCGAAGACAATCGGCTCCGAGCGCGATCCTCGCGGAGCGGATGTTGGTCGGGAGTCCGAGCGTCGTCCGCGCCTGTCTGTCGAGTGGGAGCGGGGGTCCGCTGAACCCGAGCTCCGATAGAATCGAGCTCGCTCCCTCGACTGCGCGCGCACGTCGCAGAAGTCCAAGGGCACGCTCGAGACTTTGCACACATCGAGCGTAACCGGAGGCCGGAAGCTGCTTTACATCATTTGGTGGCTACGCAACGCGAATCGCTGCTACGGCGTGCGAACAATCCTCTAGGGCTCGAACACCCTCTTCTCGGACAGCAGTCTGGTGGTGAAGCGCTGTCCTTCGCTGGTGCGCTCGATCTCGATCGCGGTGGATTCGACGATCTGCTCGACGCGCGCCACTCGCGCCATTAGCTCCGGGTCCCTGCCCGAGCCAAGCGTCTCTCTCTGACCTCTGCTCTTTCCAAAGAAATAGGCACCGGCAAAGGCGCCCGCAAGCACACCAACGCCCGAGAGGACTCCGATGAGCGCGATGAAGATTCCAATGTCACCGGGTCCCATTCGATTCTCCTGTGAGATTGGTTGGGGGGATTCCATGCCGTACGGGGCCAGCCGCGCGCGAGTTCCAGATGCGGCGCCAGTGTCACTGGGAGATGTAAGTCCGCCCCTTCCAACTGACACGCCGTCCGCGGATTACAGCGGTCAGGAAGATGTAAAGAAGCACGAGGGAACCGAGCGGATACGCCAGCGCGTAGAGCGGGTTCTCACGCACAGTAACGTAGACCACGATCCACCAACCCAGCGTCGCCGCCACCGAGATCGCAGCCCACAGGAGTAGGGTGCCGCCTGTCGCGACTCCGGTCGCTGCCAGTACCAGCGCCAGCAAAGGCAGCAGCTCCATCAACGGTGGCATCAACAGGAAGAGTGGAAAAAGTGTCCGCCCAACTTTCCCGAACGGCACAGAGTCGAGCCCGCCGGCGAAGACGTTCTTCCGCCAGCCTCCGATGATCTCACGCAGCGAGGCGTACATCCGGGTCGATAGCTGGTTCACGCCGAGCACCAGCACGACTCGCTTGCGCGCAGCAAAAAATGTCTGCGCCAGCATCATGTCCTCCGCCACCGACGTGCGCACGCTCGCGTGCCCACCGATCGCGTTGTAGCTGTCGTGCGTGACGAAGATGCATTGCCCGTTGGCGATCTTGTCGCGCACGTTTGTCGCCTGGGTGACCGACTCCGTGCCGCCGTAGCGCATCGCGAGAATCGTAAAGATCTGCGGCTGGATCACCTTCTCCCAGAATCCGCCGAGCTCCTGGCGACCGGCGACGGAGAAGAGCTGGGCCCTGGTGCGGCGCATGGCGTTCATCGAGCGCGTCACCAGGTCCGGGCCGTGCACCGTGTCGGCGTCGGTGAACTGGAGGACGCTGCCGCGCGCGACTCTCGCGCCGGTCGCGCACGCCCACTGCTTGCCGAACCAGCCGTCCGGCAGCGGCAGGGATTTTATGAAGCGCGCGCGCGGATCACGTTGGGCCGCGTCGCGCGCGATTCCCGCCGTTCCGTCCGTCGAGCTGTCGTCGACGACGATGAGCTCGAGATTGGGGTACGTCGTCGAGAGAATCGAGGTCACGCAGCGGGCGATGTTGTGCGCCTCGTTGCGCGCGGGGACGATCACCGACACGAGCGGCGGATTCTCGAGAGCGACGTCGCTCTCCTCGTCGAGCGAGTGCGAGTGGCGCAGCCGGAGATACGTCGCGACCGGTGGAATGATCCACGGCAGCGACCAGAGGAAGGCAGCGGGATATTGCATCAATAAAAAAACGGGGCGCCGCGCGACCGCGACGCCCCGCTCGATAGGGAAGAGTTAACGACCTCCGCCGCCTCCGCCTCCGGGCGGACGGCCACCGCCACCGCCTCCTCCCATCCCGCCACCACCGCCGCCTGGCGCACCGCCACCACCGGGCTTACCCCCGCCACCACCTTGTCCGCCGCCGCCGGGTGGGCGTCCACCTCCACCGCCGCCCTGGCCTCCACCACCCTGGCCGCCGCCACCACCGCCGGGCTTGCCGCCACCGCCACCGCCGCCGGGCTTACCGCCACCACCACCGCCTTGCCCGCCACCTTGTCCACCGCCGCCGGGTGGGCGTCCACCACCACCACCGCCGCCCTGGCCGCCGCCACCACCTCCGGGTTTACCACCGCCACCACCACCGCCGGGCTTGCCTCCGCCACCGCCGCCTTGTCCGCCAACGGGGCCACCACCGCCACCGCCCTTCGCACCGAACTTCTCTTCCGTACCAGCCATTCTTGTACCCTCCGGAGTGTTTGTTCCTGGCAGCGAAAAAAGCAATGCATGTGCCATATTAGAACATGCAATCAGCAAACTCACTGCGTAATTCGCGCCACAAATATTGAATTCGTGCCAGTAAAACATTTTCGTCGAGTGAAACCGCTCGAGTCGGGCGCGCGCATCGCGCTCATTGCTCCAGCCGGTCCGCTGCAAAAACCTGAAGAGCTTGCGCGCGCGCAGGAAAACGCGCGCACCTTCGGTTGGGAGCCGATCGTCGCGCCTCATGCGAAAGATCGGACCGGGTATCTGGCGGGCCACGACCGCGACAGGCTGAACGACATCAACGTCGCGCTACGGGATCCCAACATCGACGGGATCTGGTGCCTGCGCGGCGGCTACGGAATGATCCGCATCCTGGCGGATATCGATTACGATGCGCTGTCGCGCACACCCAAAGCGATCATTGGATACTCCGACATCACGGCACTCCACGCCGCGGTGCAGCGAAAGTGCAGACTCGTCACTTACCACGGACCAACAGCGCGGGAGCCGCTCAGCGAGCTCGCGCGCGATTCGTTTGAGCGCGCCGTCGTCAAGCAAACCGATTCCTGCGGCACGGCGCCGAAGGCGCGCGAGATCAATGCTGGCACCGCCGAGGGGAGACTGGTCGGCGGCAATCTCGCCGTGCTCGCCTCACTCTGCGGGACGCCGTTCATTCCGGATCTCAGCGACGGCATTCTCATCCTCGAGGACATCAACGAGCCTGTCTACCGCATCGATCGGATGCTCCAGCAGCTCAAGCTCTCCGGTGCGTTGACCGGGTGCAAGGCGATCGTGTTCGGCGAATGCGTCAAATGCGCCGACGACGCCGGCGGTGGCGGCCGCGGGTTCGACGAAGTGCTCGGCGAGACCGCGCACGCACTCGGCGTCCCGTGTATGGCTGGGATTCCGGTCGGACACATAGACGCGCAGTGGACGATTCCGCTCGGCGCCACGGCGGCGCTCGATACGAAGACGCGCACGCTCACCGTAACATCCTATACATCCTGACTCCCACATGGCTCCCAAGACCGCACAGGAATTAATCGACGAAGCGAAGCAGCAGATCAAAGAGGTGACACCGGAACAGGTGCGCGACATGCAGGCGCGCAACGAGCGCGTTGTCTATCTCGACGTGAGAGAGCCGAATGAATGGAATCTCGGACGGCTGCCGCACGCGATTCACCTGCCGCGCGGACATCTCGAGGCGAAGGTGGAGGGCATCATCGAGCGGAAGCAAAAAGTCGTGATCTACTGCGCGCGTGGAAACCGCTCGGCGCTCGCCGCGCTCACGATGAAGCAGATGGGATACGAAGACGTCGCGTCGATGGCGCGCGGAATTCAGGGATGGGCCGACATCAATGGTGAGATCGAGGGATGACCAGCGCCGTGATAAAACCCGAGATGTTCGAGATCCCGTGCCGGGATGGGCTTTCCATCCGCGGCGACGCCTATCCAGCGGAGGAATCCCTTGGCTCCGTCATCATCTGTCACGGCTTCAAGGGATTCGCGCACTGGGCGTTCTTCCCGCACCTCGCGCGCACGCTGGCGCAGGACGGACTCACCGCGATCACGTTCGATTTCTCGGGGAGCGGGATCGGCGCCGATCGCGAGTCGTTCGTGCAGGCCGAGGCGTTCGCCGGCAACACGTTCTCGCGGGAGCTGGAGGATCTCGAGCTCATCGAGGAGTACGCGCGCAGGAAGAAGTGGATCAATGGGAAATTCGGCATCTTCGGCCATTCGCGCGGCGGCGGAGTCGCGATTCTCTACGCGGCATCGGAGGCGGCGAGCGTGAATTCGCTCGTCACCTGGGCCGCGATCTCCTATCCGAATCGCTGGTCCCCGGAGGATGTGATCACGTGGCGGAAGCGCGGCCACACGGAGATCACCAATTCGCGCACCGGTCAGGTGATGCGCCTCGAGACGGACTTGCTCGACGACGTCGAGCTGAACGGGAAGACGAAGCTCAACATCCAGAACGCGGCGGGGAAGATCAAAGCGCCGTGGCTGATCATTCATGGCACCGGCGACGAGACGGTGCCCAGCACTGAGGCCGAGCATCTTCACTCGTTGTCGAAGGGAATGAGCACGCTTCGACTGATCGAAGGAGCGAATCACGGATTCAGCGCAACGCATCCGCTTGCCGAAGTGCCACCGGTTCTGGAGAAGGTCGTGCTGGAGACGGCAAAGTTCTTCGTCCGGAACGCAATCACGAAATGAGGTGACAAGCGGAAGCGAAGTGAGATTTGCGCATCTCCTCGGCCAGCCGAGCGTCGCAAAAATCCGCTCGGCTCTCGCTTCTCATAGTCCTGTCGGGGCTGAGGAGGAAGAGGGAGTGCGCAAGGCGGCGGTCGCGCTGATCTTTCGTCTCGGGAAAGGTGACGCGCTCGAGCTGCTGTTCATCAAGCGGGCGGACTATGAAGGAGATCCCTGGAGTGGCCAGATAGCCTTTCCCGGCGGACGAGTGGAAGCGGGCGATGCGTCGCTCGCCGAGACCGCGATCAGGGAGACGCGGGAGGAAACGGGGATCGATCTGGCGCGCGAAGGCATGATCATCGGGACTCTCGACGATCTGCGCCCGCAGTCAATCAGGCTTCCAGCGATCGTCGTCCGCCCTTACCTGGCGCTACTTGATCGTGACGAGCCTCTCCGTCTCAGCAACGAGGTCGCGTTGGCATTCTGGCTCCCTTTCGCCGGGCTCGCGCGTACCGAATCCTGGCATGAGGACACCGTATTCGCTCGTGGAATTCAGATCAACGCCCGCGTTTTTCGTCACGAACAGCACACCATTTGGGGAATGACCGAGCGAATACTCGCCCAGCTTCTGGCATTGCTTGACTGATCCGCCCGGGTCAATCCTTTGCAGGCTCCGCGACAATGCCGGGCGGTAGTCCCGCCGGCGGCTGTTTGAGCTGAAGGATCGGCGCATCGTGGATGATCTGTCCGCCGAGGAAGGATGTGTACGCCACGATGCCAGCGGCGGCCAAGGCCCCGACAAATACGCCAGCACGCATCCAACCGGGAATCAGATCGGCGGGCTGCTTAAGAGATCGCCACCACGAGTATGCCGCGAACGCACCGGCGATGAGAATCACCCACAGTGCGATGGTAGCGAATTGGTCGTGAGCCTCGATCGTGCCCGGGTGAATGTACCACGGGTCGTTCAGAGCGTGATCGGCCTTGTTCCCTGTAAAGAAAACAGGATAGATGGAGGCTCCAGCCGCCGTGAGCGCGCCCATCGCCGTGAGCCAAAGGCCCCTCCGTCCGAGCAACAGCGCCAGAATGCTCACAGCGAGCGCGGAGATACTGAGCACGACCGGAAAGTGATTGATGAGGAGATGAGTATAGGGCCAGGACAGCATGGTGTCGTGCTCTCGTCAATGCGGTGGAATTCGCGCGGCGACTCTCACTGAAAGTTACAGACGACCGGAAACAGTTGCTGTCGGTCAACGCGCGAACGGCGTCTCTTGCGGGGTGAATATGACCAAAACGAAGTGCGAACTACTATCCGAGTGAATATCGCTAAAACAAAGTGCGAACT
>DHJM01000022.1:5090-17395 GCA_002404335.1 Gemmatimonadales bacterium UBA4720 | reverse complement strand
CTGCCAATTGCGGTAAAAGTTAGGGCATACTAACTTATTTCATAGTTTCACAATAATTCCGGAGTCAACTTTTGGCGACGCAGCTCGACCAGACACCTCGCCGGCCGAAACACGAGCCGCCGATTCCGCCACCGCCCGGATGGCGACGGGCACGCACGACTCCCTCGCTGGTCGAGGTTTATCGAACGGTTCCAGTGGCCGGCAAGGGTTGGTGGCGCAAGATCCTCGCATTCGCCGGACCGGGATACCTCGTCGCCGTCGGTTACATGGATCCGGGCAACTGGGCGACCGATCTCGCCGGTGGCGCGCGATTCGGATACACGCTCCTCAGCGTGATTCTCGCCTCGAACCTGATGGCGATCCTGCTCCAGGGACTCGCGTCGAAGCTCGGCATTGTCACCGGACGTGATCTCGCGCAGGCGTGCCGGGACCACTACTCCAAGCCGGTTGGTTTTCTGCTCTGGATAGGCTGCGAGATAGCGATCTCGGCGTGCGATCTCGCGGAGGTAATCGGAACCGCGATCGCACTCAACCTGCTCTTTCACATTCCAATTGCTTATGGCGTCCTCATCACGTCGCTGGACGTGTTGCTCGTCCTCTACCTGCAGAACAAGGGATTCAGGCTGCTCGAAGCGCTGGTCATAGCGCTCATCGCAACCGTCGGCGCGTGTTTTCTGTTCGAGATCATTCTCTCGCAGCCGCCGTTCGGAGAGGTGATGCGCGGGTTCATTCCGAAGGCAGAGGTATTCAGCAATCCGTCGATGCTTTACGTCGCGGTGGGGATACTCGGCGCCACCGTCATGCCGCACAACCTCTATCTGCATTCGTCGATCGTGCAGACCCGGCAATACGAGGAAACGCCCGCGGGGAAGCGTGAAGCAGTTCGCTTCGCGTTCATTGACTCGACGATCGCGCTCTCCTTTGCGCTCTTTATCAACGCCGCCATCCTCATCATCGCCGCGGCAACGTTCCACACTTCCGGTCACGCCGAGGTCGGCGAGATCCAGGACGCCTACAAGCTCCTGACGCCGCTGCTCGGCGCCGGCGCCAGTGCCGTGTTCGCGCTGGCGCTTCTCGCCTCGGGTCAGAACTCGACCCTCACCGGCACGCTCGCCGGCCAGATCGTGATGGAGGGATTCCTGCACATCAGGCTCCGTCCGTGGGTGCGCCGGCTCATCACTCGGGGAATCGCGATCGTTCCGGCCGCGATAGTCGCGATCATGTACGGCCAGAGCGGCACCGCCAAGCTGCTCGTGTTCAGCCAGGTGATCCTCAGCATGCAGCTCTCGTTCGCGGTGTTCCCACTGGTCAAGTTCACCTCGGACCGGGTGAAGATGGGCGAGTTCGTGAACCCGGTCTGGCTCAAGGGGCTCGCGTACTTTGTTGCGTTAGTGATCGCCGGTCTCAACATTTGGCTGCTGTTACAATTCTTCCGTGGACCGGTGAGCTGATGTACGAGCGTATACTCGTGCCCGTCGAGCACACTCCGTACGACGAAGTGATCCTGGCGCACGTCCGGAAGCTGGCGCGCACGTGCAACAACGCCTCGATCGTGCTGATCCATGTGGCCGACGGCTGGGCGGCTCGCAGCATCAACGAGCTCGACCTCCGCGAGTCGGAGGAGATGAAGAGCGACCGCGAGTACATCGAGGCGATCGCCGATTCTTTCGAGAAGGAAGGATTCGACGTCGAGGCAATTCTCGCGGGCGGTGATCCGGCGAAGGAGATTGCGGACTGCGCGAAGCGCGAGAACTGTGACCTCATCGCGATGGCGACGCATGGACACCGCGGACTCTCCGACGTCATTCGCGGCAGCGTGGCTAGCGAGCTCCGTCACATCACGATGGTGCCGGTGCTGATGGTGCGCGCGAATCCCGGCTTGAGCCCCCCGACGCCGCGGCCGGCAACATGAGCGCCGCGCGCGAGGAATCGAGAGTGCCGGGGCGGGAGCCGCTCACCGCGCCGGTCGAGGACTACCTCAAGGCGATCTACGCCATTGGCAGGGGCAGCGGTGCGGCCGCGACCAATGAGATCGCGCAGCGTCTGGCGCTCGCACCTGCATCGGTAAGTGGAATGGTTCGTCGCCTCGCTGACCAGGGATTGCTGGCCTATGAGCGCTATCACGGCGTGAAACTCACGGAGAGCGGCCGCCGCGCCGCGCTCCGCACGTTGCGGCGTCATCGCGTGATCGAGGCTTATCTGGCCGAGGCGCTTGGGTATCCGTGGGATCGAGTGCATGAGGAGGCGGAGAGGCTCGAGCACGCGGCGTCCGACGAGCTGGTGGACCGCATGGCGGCGACGATCGGCGAGCCGGAAGTCGATCCACACGGCGCGCCGATTCCCACGAAGGATGGCTCGGTAGATGAGACCGAGTACACCTCGCTGGCGGATCTCGCCGTGGGAGCATCCGGAGTCGTCGTTCGGGTTGCGGACGAGGATCCGGAGATGCTGAGATATCTTGGTGAGCTGTCGATCCTGCCGGGGAAGCGGATCACGGTCAAGTCACGCGCGCCTTATGATGGACCGATCACGCTCGGTTCGGGACGACAGGAGATGTCGATCGGGCCCGCGCTGGCGTCACACGTGCTCGTCGCTCCGCTTGCAGACAGGGCTGGTAAGCGCGGCTAGCTTTCGGGCGTGTTGCTCGCCGCCCTGCTCGCGTCACTCCTCGTACAAGGCTCCGCCTCGGTAAGTCGCGCGCCCGCGCCCGCGCCCGCAGCGGCGATAGACCGACGTACCATCGCGATCGACGAGGCATTCGCGGCGCGAGCGCANNNNGACCCGTCCGAAGTGGCGCGCGGGGATCTGCGGGTCAGGATGCATCTCGATCAACTGCAGACAATTGCCGGGTACGGCGATCGGGTCGATCGATTCGCGATCGCGACGACGCCAGCGGCTGACATTCCTCGCCTGATCGATCGCATCAATCGCGTCGCTTTCGGCTTCAAGGCTTATCGGTCGCGCGACATTGCCGTCGAGACATCGCGCACTTTTCAGGTGGTGAGCCGCTTCCACCGCGCGATCGGGATCATCACCATCGTCGCGAGCTCGGTGTTTCTGCTTTGCATCATGGTACTAAAAGTAGAGGAGCGGAGAAGGGATATCGCGGCGCTCCGGTTGATGGGAATTTCCCGCGCGACGGTGGTACGCGCGATCGTGATAGAGGCCGCCGTGGTCGCGGTGCTCGGGAGCGCTCTGGGTGTGGTGCTCGGATGGGCGGTGTCTCTGTTCGTGAACTGGCACTATCAGGCGCTCTATCGGACGCCGCTCGAGTTCTCGATGGTCACACCGGCGACCGTGGTTTTCGCCGTGTCGCTCTCACTTGCACTAGGGATCGCGGCAGGCGTCGTGGCGTCGCTTCGGCTCGTGCGCACGCCGCCACTCGCACTCTTCGGGCGCTGAGTGAGAGCGGCGCTCGCGCAGGCATCGTTGATCAGGCATCGCGCCCGCACGATGCTCGCGGTGCTGGGCGTCGCGGTCGCCGCGGCGATGCTGCTCGACATGGTGATGCTGGCGACGGGAATGCGTGAATCCTTTCGCGAGCTGCTGCTCTCACGGGGCTTCGAGATCCGGCTCGCCCCAAAAGGGACGCTGCCGTTCGACACGGACGCAACGATTCCAGGGGTCGGCGCAATAATAGCGAAGCTGCGAGCCAATCCCGACATTCGGGAGATCAGTCCGGTGCTGGGCGCATCGATTCACATTCTGACCGGCGATCGCGATGTGAGTGGATCGGCCCTCGGGATCGACCCGAGTGTTCAGGGCGACTACGAGCTGCTGTCGGGCCGCGACGTGACGACGCCAGACGCCATTGTCGTCAACGACCACCTGTTGAGACAGCTCAGCGCCCGTGTTGGAGATACACTCACTGTCGCGACCGGCTACGACCCGCAGACGCGCACCTACTCCGGTCAACGGAAACTCGTCGTGACGGGCCGGGTGAAATTCATTTACGGGGCGAACGATCAGTCGTCGTCGGCAGTGCGGCGGGAGACGCTCGAAGCGATGGGCGAACAATCGCGAGACCGCGCATCGCTGTTCATGGTTCGGGTGCGCAAAGGCGCGAACGCGGAGCAGGTTCGCGACTGGATCGACAAGCAGCTCCCCAACGTGACTGCGATCTCCATCGCGACCGCCATCGCGCAGGTAGATGAACGACTCAGCTACTTCCGCCAGCTGGCGCTGATACTGGGCGCCGTGAGTCTGTTCGTGGGATTCCTGCTGGTGACCACTCTGGTGACGGTCTCGGTGAATGAGCGCGCGGGAGAGATCGCGGTGATGCGCGCGATTGGCGTGTCGCGATCGCACGTGGTCGAGCAGATCGTGCTGGAGGGTGTCGCGATCAGCTTCGCCGGAGCCGTGCTTGGCCTGGCGCTCGGGCTCGTAACGGCGCGCTATCTCAACGCGATTCTGTCCGCTTTTCCGGGGCTGCCGATGGCGATCGACTTCTTTCTCTTTCAGCCCAAGGCTGCGTGGTCGGCGCTCGGGCTTCTGATCGCCAGCGGAATCGGCGCCGGTATTTATCCTGCCTGGCGTGCGGCGTCGCTGCCGATTGCGGAATCGCTGCGGCGAGAGGCGATCGCGTGACCGTGCGCGCGGGCGTTGAATCTCCGATCGTCTCGCTCCGGGATGTGCGCCGCGATTATGCTCTGGGCGCCGAGCGTGTGCACGCGCTTCAGGGAGTGACGCTGGATGTCGAGCGTGGGGACTATGTGGCGATCGTCGGTCCTTCGGGCTGCGGCAAATCGACGCTGCTCAACCTTATCGGCGTGATCGACCAGCCGACGTCGGGCACGGTGGCGATCGCGGGCAGGCGTGTGGACGCGATGAGCGATCGCGAGGCGACGCAGTTCCGGCTGCGGAACATCGGCTTCGTATTTCAGCGCTTCTATCTGTTGCCGATTCTATCCGCGCTCGAGAACGTGGCGCTCCCGATGGCCGAGGCGAAAGTATCGAAAGGAGTGCGAACCGAGAGGGCGGCGGAGCTGCTCAAGTACGTGGGGCTTGGCAAGCGCGAGCGTCATCGTCCCTCGGAGCTGTCGGGGGGCGAGCAGCAGCGCGTCGCGATCGCCCGCGCACTGGCGAATGGGCCGACGCTGCTTCTGGCGGACGAGCCGACGGGTGAGCTGGATGCCCGGACGGGGGCGGAGATCATCTCGCTCTTCCAGCGACTCAATGCGGATGGCACCACGATCGTGGTGGTTACCCACGACGAAGATCTGGCGAGTGCCGCGCGTCGGAAGGTCCACATGCGCGACGGCAGGGTGGTGGACGCGTGATCGTTCAGCTCGCGCTCCGCAACATTACGTATCGCCCGTGGCGCTCACTGTTGCTCTTTTTCGGTTTCGGAGTGGGCGTCGCAGTGATGATAGTGCTGCTCTCGATCGGCGAAGCAATGCTGTCGCAGGCGCGAAACGAGAAGCTGGTGGGCGGCGGGACAATCACCGTGCTCCCCGAGGGGCTCGATGTCGAGGTGATGAAGACGGGAGGCATCGGCGGCCTCTTCTTCTCGATCGACCACGCTTCCTTTCTCTATCGGCAGGTGTTGGCGTCGCCGAGGTACAACGGCGAGATCATGGCGGTAGCGCCGCAAATAGAGGGGAGACTGCTCTACGTGCGGACCGCCGACGGCCAGGAATTCCCGGTTCACGCGAGCGGGGACATTCCGGCAGCGACGAAAGCGGTTGGTGCCGCGCCGGAAGTCGTGGCCGGAAGATGGGAGAATGACGCCAGCGACCGGCGCTGGGTCGCGCCGACGGCGTTCGAATTGAGAAATGAGATTGACCACTTCCATCTGCCATCGGACAGCGTTGCAAACAGAGAGACGTGGGCGGAATGGCACTACTTCAACCTGCTGTCACCGGACAAAAGGCGGTGGGCGTTCATCTCGTTCATCGTCGGTGGGGATGTCACGAGCGCAAACTGGGGTGGGCAGATAGGGATCACATTGCGAGAGCAGGACGGAGCGACGCGGCGCTTCGCCACCACCCTCGATCGGTCGCGGGTTCGATTCTCGACGACGGACGCGAATCTCGTGTTCGGGGACTCGCACGTCATCGTACTGCCTGATGGCGACTATGAGGTGCGCGCCGCGGCTCGGGAGGAGAGCGGTGCGCGCGGCAAAATATCGGTCGCGCTTCGAGTGCATCCGGCGCCATACGCGTATTTCCCGGGCGTCGCCATGGGCTCGGGCGGCTTTGTCTCGGGCTACACCGTTCCCGCACTCCGCGCGAGCGCGACGGGATCTATCTGTGTCGACGGCAAGTGCGAGCAGCTCAACGACGCGCAGTCGTACCACGACCACAATTGGGGTGTCTGGCGTGGAGTCACCTGGGACTGGGGCGCAGCGCGCGCGGGGCAGTACACGTTCCTGTACGGCCGCGTGTATCCGGGTGACAGCTCGGCATCAATTCCCCCGGTGCTGGTCTATGTCGTGGACTCGCTCGGGTTTCGCGCCGTCTTCCGTCCGAAAATGATTTCGTACGTGGATGGCCGGACCGCAAGGACGAAGTCAGGGCTGCTGTGGGTTCCGTCGCGCGCGAGCTTCGAGGATGTGCGCGGTGACGACACGCTGCGGGTCGAAATAACCGTCGAAGATGCGATTGCCACGGATATGAGGCCGCGCCGCAACGCAAAGGATGGCAAAGGTGAGGTGGAGCGCGGCGATCCACTCGGCAGCGAGAAAGCGCGGCCGTATTTTATCCAGATGAAGGGGACCGCACGAATATCCGGCCGGCTCGACGATCAACCGCTCTCCGGAACGGGCACCGGGTTCTTCGAGACGTATCGTTGAAAGAACACCGGGCCAGAAGCGCACGATGGAATTCACCCGCACTCGTCGTGATCTGAAATGACCGATACACATTCCTTCGTTCACCTGTTGCTGGTCATCGCGGCCGTGCTGCTGACGACGCGGGCGCTGTCGGTGCTGGCCGAGAGGTTCGGGCAGCCGGCCATCCTTGGCGAGCTCGTCGGCGGAGTGTTGTTGGGCGCTTCGGTGCTCGGGATTCTGGATCCCGCCGACCTCGCAATCCATACGCTGGCGCAGCTGGGACTCTTGATCCTGCTCTTCGAGATCGGGCTGGCGACCGATTTGCGCGCGCTGACGAGAGAAGGGGGGACCGCGGCCGTCATCGCAGTCGTGGGCGTCGTCCTTCCATTCGTCATCGGCTACGCCGCGCTATCCGCGATGGGCATTGGGCGGCTCGCCGCGATAGTCTGTGCGGCATCCCTCACCGCGACGTCGATCAGCGTATCGACGCGCGTGCTCGCCGAGCTGGGGTTTCTACAGACGCAAGAAGGGAGGGTGGTACTCGGGGCGGCGGTGCTCGACGACATCATCGGGCTGGTGATTCTTTCGGTGATAGGAAGCTTCGCGGCCGGTGTCGCGATAACGGCGACAGGCGTAGTGCGCACGAGCGCGGTCGCCTTTGGATTTGTGGCCATCGCTATCATCGTTGGAAGCTTCGTCGTCCCGCCGTTGTTCCATGCGGCGAAGCGGCTGCGCTCGCCGACGACCATTGCGATCATGGGTCTCGCGTTTGCTTTCTCCCTCGCGGCGCTGGCCGGACTCCTCGGATCGGCGATCATTGTCGGCGGTTTCGTCGCGGGCGTCCTGTTGAACCGCATCGACCAGCGCGACGATGTCCAGAGATCCGCGGGAGCAATGGGCAGTCTCCTCACGCCCATATTCTTCGCCTCTGTCGGCGCCTCCGTCGATCTGCGCGCGCTGGCGCAGCCGCGGACCTTGCTGATCACGCTGGTTCTGCTGGTAACAGGCGCGGTCGGGAAGGTCATCGCCGCGTATGTTCCAGTCTGGTTCAAGGGAAACAAGGCACTCGTCGGCGCGGCCATGCTTCCGAGAGGCGAAGTCGAGCTCATTGTAGCCCAGACCGGGCTGGCGATTGGCGCGCTCGACGCGTCACTGTTTGGTTCGATCACGCTGATGGTGCTGCTCACGACGCTACTTTCGCCGCCGCTCATTCAGGGAATCGCCAAGCGTGACCCTCGCGCCCTGGAGCTGAGACCCAGGAAAGCGGCAGGGTAGCTCGATCCGGCTTGACATCCGGAGGCCGCGGCTTCCGATTGAACGCCATGTCCGCGGAAATCCATATCGGCACGCAGGGCTGGAACTACGACGCCTGGGTGGGACCCTTCTACCCGAATGGCACGCGGCCGTCCGAATTCCTCACTGTCTACGCGCGGGCGTTCGATTCGGTGGAAGTGGACTCGACGTTCTATGCATCACCGGCGGCTACGACGATCCGGAGTTGGGTCGACCGTACGCCGAAGCGATTCCTCTTCTCGCTCAAGCTCCCGCAGGAGATCACGCACGAGCAGAGGCTCCGCGACGTCACCGGCGCCTCCCAGCTTTTCTTCGAGCGCGTGCGCGAGCTGGGCGACAAGCTCGGCCCCGTCCTCGTACAGATGGGACCGGACTTTCAGCCGGGCGAGCTTCCGGCCCTGATCGATTTCATCGGACGGGTTCCGAGGGATCTTCGCATCGCGATCGAGTTCAGACACCGAGGATGGATCAGCGAGGGAGTGCTGGCGCTGCTCAAGGAGCACAACATTGCGCTCGTGTTATCCGATGGCCGCTGGATTCCCCGCAAGCTGATGCTCAGTCTCGCCGCGCGTCCCACCGCCGATTTCGCGTACATCAGATGGATGGGCCCGAACCGCGATCTTGTCGACTACACGCGTGTGCAGGTCGATCGCTCGCGCGAAGTCGATCTGTGGTCCGACGCGATCCAGGATTTGTCCGAGAAAGTGTCACAGGTTTACGGGTACGTGGCCAATACGTTTTCAGGACACAGCCCCGCGACAGCGCGGGACCTTCAAGAGCGCCTGGGACTCACGCCGGTCGACCCTGATCTGCTCGGCGAGCAGATGTCTCTGTTCTGAAAATGCGGCGATTCGGAGATCTACTACTTGGTCTTGGCCTCGTCGTCGCACCCGGGCTCCCGTCGAGCGGGTGACAGGACCCTGACGAATCTGGAAACCAGACGCGAGAGCGGGCATCTCGCGATATTTCGCCCGTGACTCTTCGCAAATGGATCCTCAGCGTTCTCGCGATCTCGATCGCGATCGCCTGCATCTCACTGGGCTGCTGGCAAATCCGGCGGCTGTGGGCGCGACAGAAAGCGAATGCCATCGTCGCCGCCAGACGGTTCGCCCCCGAGGTCGAGCTCGACTCACTACCCCGCGATACCGCCGCCGCCCATTTCCGCAGAGTGCACGTCAGAGGGATCTACGATCACGCGCAGGAGATCATCTATACGCTGCGGGGGCGCAACGGATCACCGGGCGTCAACATCCTGACACCGCTGCTGCGCGCCAGAAAGGATACGGCTGTGCTTGTCAACCGCGGCTGGGTTTATTCGGCAGATGGCACGACGATCGATACACAGCCATGGAAGGAGGCCGACACCCTCAACGGGCATGGCTTTGTGGAGACTTTTCCTACCCAGGGTCCGTTTCCCCCGCCCAATCCGGCGCGGCCGAGGTCGTTCCGCCGCCTCGACCGCTCAGCACTCTCGAAGGATTTCTCGTATCCAATCGCGAACTATTACGTCGTTCTCACCGATTCAGCGACGTTGCCGAGTGCTCCGCCGCGCGTTGAAGAGGCGCCGCTCGATGAGGGCCCGCACCGCAACTATGCCATCCAGTGGTTTTCGTTTGCGGCCATTTCTATTGTAGGATTGGGTATCTTCCTAAGACGCACATGAGTGAAACATTGACAGGCGTAGCAACCGAGAAGGAAGCGCGGGACGTTGCAGAGTCGGCGCGCGAGACCGAGTGGACACACCCGAGCTTCGTGCGCGAGCTCTTCCTTGGGCGATTCCGTCTCGACCTGATTCACCCGCATCCGCCCTCCGACGTAGCGGAAGAAGCGCGAGCCAAGCCGTTCATGGACAAGCTGCGCGCGTTCATGGAGCGGGTGGATGCCGATGAGATCGACCGCACCGGCGAGATTCCCGAACCGCTCGTGCAGGAGCTGCGCGACATGGGCGCATTCGGCATCAAGATCGGCAAGGAGTACGGCGGGCTCGGCCTGTCGCAGATGAGCTATATCCGCGCGATCGAGTTGGTGACCTCCAAAGACGGATCGATTACAGCGCTCCTCTCCGCCCATCAGTCGATCGGAGTTCCGCAGCCGCTCAAGCTCTTCGGCACCGAAGAACAGAAGCGCAAATACTTTCCGCGACTGGCGAAGGGCGCGATCTCGGCCTTTGCGCTGACCGAAGTCGACGCGGGATCTGATCCTGCCAACATGCGCTGCACCGCAACGCCAACCGCGGATGGAAAGCACTTCATCATCAATGGCGAGAAACTCTGGTGCACGAATGGAACGCGCGCCGAACTGTTCGTGGTGATGGCGCAGACACCGGAGAAGGTGATTGCCGGCAAGGCGCGTAAGCAGATCACTGCTTTCATCGTTGAGTCCTCTATGCCCGGCGTTGAGGTAGTGCATCGACTGCGCTTCATGGGACTCAAGGCGCTCGAGAACGGCGTCATCCGCTTCACCAACGTGAAAGTCCCGCGCGAGAACATCCTGTGGGAAGAGGGAAAGGGATTGAAGCTCGCGCTCGTCACGCTCAACACGGGACGTCTCACGATTCCGGCCGGCTGCGCGGGCGCGGGAAAGCAGATGGTCTCGATCACCCGCAAGTGGGCGAACGAGCGCGTGCAATGGGGTCAGCCGATCGGAAAGCACGAAGCCGTCGCGCAGAAGATCGCGCGCATGACGGCTTACACTTTCGCGATGGAAGCGGTAGCCGAGCTTTCGGCCGCGCTCTACGAGCAGGGTGGCTACGACATTCGGCTCGAGGCGGCGATCGCGAAGCTGTTCAACACCGAAGCCGGCTGGAAAATCGTCGACGACACCGTGCAGATCCGCGGTGGACGCGGGTATGAGACAGCCGAGTCACTAGCCTCTCGCGGAGAGCCGGCGATACCCGTAGAGAGGGCGATGCGCGACTACCGCATCAATCTCATTTTCGAGGGATCGTCGGAGATCATGCGGCTTTTCATCGCCAGAGAGGCGGTCGACTATCACTTCAAGCTCGCGTTCAACATCGTCAACCCCGAGTCGTCGTTCAGGGAAAAACTCTCGGCAATGGCGAGCGCGACGCCGTTCTACCTGGCCTGGTATCCGTCGCGCTGGCTGAACGCCTCGAGGTTGAGACGCTACAGCGAGTTCGGCAAGCTTGCCCGCCACGTGCGGTACATCGAGCGGACAACGCGGCATCTCGGGCGCTCGATCTTCCACGCAATGGTGAAGTTCGGTCCCAAGCTCGAGAAACGACAGATGGTGTTATTCCGCACGGTGGACATCGGAGCGGAGCTGTACGCGATGTCGGCCGCGTGCTCGAGAGCGCAGATGCTGTCGAAGCAGGGACGGCCGGAAGCCGTCACGCTCGCCGACGCGTTCTGCATTGAAGCGCGCGACAGGATCAAGGCGCACTTTGATGCGCTCTTCGGCCCCAACGATCCCGCGCTGTACAAGCTCGCGATGGAAGTTCTACGCGGTGAGCACGTCTGGCTCGAGCAGGGAATCGTGTCGGGCTTCTCGAGCGTAGACAAAACAAAGCGACGCCCCACTGGTGGGGGCGCCGCTCCGGGCGCCACGAGCGCCAAACCGACTTCAGACTCGACGACCGCGAAGGTGGGCGCTACCTAGTAGCGCCCACCAGCAAAGCGTCTCTACGCCGCAGCCGGCGTCGCGACGGGTTTGGCGGTGTAGCCGATCGCCACCATGACGACGCCGAGCAGGCAGTGGAGCCAGATGTCGGATCCACCGAGCGGAACGAGACCGAATCCGCTGGGCGAGAGGAACCCGACGATCGTGAGCACGATGTAGATGACTCCTGCCACGGTGAAGAACTGCTTCGAGCCTCCCCAGCTTCGTGAAGCGGCGAGTCCCCAGGCTCCGAACAGCAGGTGCACGATGTTGTGCAGCAGGTTGACAGGGAAGATGCCGAGCGCTTTCGCGGCGAGCGCGGGATCGGTCGGCTGCATCGCCATGCCGCCCTTCGCGAGGAACCCGACGAGTGCTACTAGGATGAACACGACGCCGAAAACCGCCGCCAGCTTTTGAATAGTGCTATTCATGCTGTGCATCTCCTGTGGTTGGATTGCGCGTCGGAAGCCTGCCCCGCGCGCGTCACAAACGTAAGCGCGTCTGTCGGTTTATCCTACAACGCATCCGCGCCGTCTGTTTGCGCGGGCTAACATCATCGCGTGAGTCTTGCGCGTGCGCTTCAAGATCATCGCGCGGTCGGTCGGCGAGGATGTCCTCTTCG
>DHJM01000022.1:2372-5045 GCA_002404335.1 Gemmatimonadales bacterium UBA4720 | reverse complement strand
CCGGAGCCGAAGAGGACTTCCTCCGACTGACCGACGCGCCGAGATCAATAAGCTAAAGAAGGGTTCCGCTGAGAATCAGGAGCGCGACGTAGAAGTAAATCGAGAGACCAGTGACGTCCACGAGCGTGGCGACGAATGGAGCTGACGCGCTCGCGGGGTCGAAGCCGAGGCGCTGAAGAACGAACGGCAGCATCGAGCCGGCGAGGGAGCCGAAGGTCACGACACCGACCAGCGCCACGCCGATCGTCAGCGCGAGCAGATTCGGATGCGGATAGTGCGCGATGCCGAGCTGCTGCCAGATCAGAATACGGGCGATTCCCATCAGGCCGAGAATGGCGCCGAGCATCAGTCCCGACGGCAGCTCTCTCAGCAGGATCTTCCACCAATCGCGCAACTTGATTTCGCCCAGCGCCAGCGAGCGGATGATGAGCGACGTCGCCTGCGAGCCGGAATTGCCGCCGGAGCTGATGATGAGCGGCACGAACAGCGCGAGGACGACCGCTTTCTCCAGCTCTCCCTGAAAGTGGCCCATCGCCGTCGTTGTCAGCATCTCGCTCAGAAAGAGCGCGGCGAGCCAGGGCGCGCGCTTCCCGATCATCGAGAAGAATCCGATCTGCGTGTAGGGCATGTCGAGCGCTTCCATTCCTCCGAAGCGCTGCACGTCTTCCGTGTGCTCCTCGACAAGGGCGTCGATGACGTCGTCGACGGTGACGACGCCCTGAATCACCCCGTTCTCGTCCACGACGGGAACCGCGACGAGATCGTACTCCCGCACCAGTCGCGCGACCTCTTCACGGTCGGCGGTGATCGGGACGGTCTGGACCTCCTCCCACGCGATGTCCGACACCTTCGCGCCTTCCGGCGCGGCGAGCAGCTCGCGCAGCGACATCACGCCCTGCACGCGTCCGGCGGAATCGGTCGTATAAATGGTGTTCATCGCTTCGCGCCGCTCCGATCTCGCGATGCGGCGCACGGCGGCTAGCGCTTCATCAACCGGCGTGTCCTGCGAGACGGAGACGAACTCCGTCGTCATCAATCCGCCGGCGGAATCCGGACGGTAGGCGAGGAGCTTCTCCGTCTCGGCGCGCTCAGCCGCCGGAATCTCGGAGAGAATCCCCTCGGTGGTTTCTTCCTCGAGACCTTCGAGCGTGTCGGCGCGATCGTCCGGAGTCATCTCCGTGACGAGCTCGGCCGCCTGGCGTACGCTCATCGTCTCGAGGACTTCGGAGCGGAGATCCTCGTTCAGGTACTCGAGTACATCCGCGGCGCGCTCTACTGGGAGTGCAGAAAGGAATGGCGCGACCATCTCACGCGGCAGCGCCTGCGCGACGTCCGCCAGATCCTTGGCGTGCAGCTCATCCGTCTCGGCGGCAATCGCGTCGGGATTCTCCTCGAGCATGACGAGGATGTCCGGCGCGAGCAGAGCGCCGACAGTGACTTCTTCGCCCTCTTCCACTGGCGGAGTGTAGGCTGGGGTAATCATGGCACGATTGGGAGAGTGCGCCCGTCGATCTTGATATCCTTTACGTCGTAACCCGCGACTTTGATCGCGTCGCGGATTTCTTCGGGCGTCACGGTGCCGTCGTGCTCGATCACGGCCCGGCCGATGGAGACGTCGGCCCTATGGATGCCCTCGACTCCCGCCAGGGAAGTGAACACCGCGCGGACGCAGTGCGCGCACGTCATTCCCGAGATCGAGGCGGTGGTTCGCATGGGGCATAATATAGTAGTGCCCGCTTTGCCCATGGCCCTCCGAGGTTTTGTTTTTAACGAGAGCTTAGCGGAGGTCGACTGCAAACTGAACGTGAGATCTTAACTGCAACTGAACGTGATCCGAGATCTGAGAAGGGGAGATCTCAGATTTTAGTAACTACGCTGCGACATATCTGAGTGGCGTTATGGCACAGGCGGTCGGTTTGTACTCGGAACAGCGCGGGATACGGTCAGAGCGCGGTGACTACATACTGAGATCTATGCTTCTGAGATCTCGGATCCCGTTCAGTTTCGTGTTAAGATCTCGGATCGCGTTTAGTTGCAGTTGTCGGATCCCCTTCAGTTTGTAGTTACTCAGTCCAGCCTATTTGCCGGTCGCGGCACCGGAGGATTCTTCTTTCGGGACACGAACGTCTTCTCCAGTGCCGGCAAAAACTTGTCGTACCTCGAGCCCGGCTCCCACAGGACCCAGCCGTCGTAGCCGGAATCGTACACGGCGCGCTTCTGCTCCTCGAGCTCGTGCGGTCCGTACTTCGGCATCCCGATGCTGAACGCCTGCAGCCATGGGCGCACGTGCTCACCCTTGATGCCGATTTTCTCGTCGCGCTCACGGGCGCGCGAAATCGCGATGTGGATGACGCTGTAAGGATCCGCGTTCGGGTGCGGCAGCTGGAAGGAGCCGGGCGGATAGTGTGATGGATAAACCATCGGCAGGACGACATCCACCGACTGCGCGATCGGCTCCCACTTCTGTCCGACTTCGAGCGTGCCTCCGACCGTCGTGACGAGTCCAAAAATGTCGGCGGTCGTTCTGACGCCGAGCTTCGCGAAGCGACTGCGCGCCTCGGTCAGGAATTCACCGAGCACTTGCGGCTTGCTCCGTCCGTTCTGCTCCGGAAATACCTGGGGCGGCAGACTCTTGTACGGCTCGGGGAATCGGATGTAATCGAACTGGATCTC
>DHJM01000022.1:0-2303 GCA_002404335.1 Gemmatimonadales bacterium UBA4720 | reverse complement strand
GGGGTTGTTCCGCGCCGTCACCGAATCCTTGAACACGACAATGCGCGCGACGGGGAGGATGCCGTGGGCGCGAATGGTGTCGACCAGCGCCCGGAGATTGTGCGCCTTCACCTGGGCGCCCGCGTTCTTCTTCACCATCGGATCGCTCGACTCGTAGTTTAGTCCGAATTCGTCCTTCACGTCGATGATGAGCGCGTTGATCTCGGTCGAGTCGGCGATCCCAATGAGGTGCTTGAGGCGATGGGTGTTCGCGGCGAAGCGGAAAACGTAGAGTCCACGCGCCGGAAGCGTGCCTTTGATCAGCGAATCGAGGACCGGTGGAGTCGGATGCTCGGGGAGGGCAACGCGCGGCCGCAGCGTGGTGTCAGTGTCGGCGGCCGCGCGAGTGGGGGTCTTCGGGACGGTGCGATCGATCGTGTCCGCGACTGAGCGAGCAGGAATCGCCACGCTGGCGGAGGTCATACTGGAATTGCCCTGCGCGGACGCCGGCTCCGCCGCACGATCAGGCGTGGTGTTCCTCGCGGCTGCCTCGTGCGTGCCCGTGCAAGCAAGCACCGACGCCGCCACCGCGGCTAACGCGAGCGTGATCTTTTGAAATTGCATGCTTCTATTGTATGGATGTCGGCAGGGGACGGTGCAAATCTAATCACAGTCGCGAGCAGCGTCGCGTCGGAAGTACGGCCGCCCTGAATAGTACAACCCCAGAGGGCAATCCGGTCCGTCGCCCTGACCAAACCCGGTATATTTGGCAACGATGCGCCGAACATATCGTTCTCCTCGCCTGCGCCTGCTGCGCAACCGAAATATCGTTCTGCTCGCCTGCGCCTGTGTCTCCGTCGGGGGCTGCGCCCTTCCGCCCCCGACGCCCCCGATGGCGGAGTTTCTCGTGTCCGCCGGCGACCAGACCTACTGGGTCCGGAGCGACAATTCGGGACTCAAAATCAGAGGCTCACCCCTCATTCTCGCGCGCACCGGCGGGCGTTACTACGAAATCTTCGTTGGGGAGATCGATCGCTCCTTTCCCCGGGCACTCCTGAGCGGAGAGCGGATCTTTCGTCGCGAGCTCGACAGCGGCGACTCAACCGTCATCTACGACGACACCGCCATCGTGCATCTCTCTGAAGATTACCATCGCCAGCACCCGCGCGCGCCACTGCTCGGTCCCGACGATGATCCGGACGACGACGTCGACATCACCGCGGTCGGAGAGACAGACATCCTGAACGTCCTCGGCCCGTATGTCGCACTCGAGCACCGGCTGTCCATCGAGCGCGCAAACGATCATGACCAGGACGACACAACGCGCGCGGTGATCGATCTACGGAACGGAAAGCCGGCGGAGCTCGATCGAATGCTGCGAGACTCCACCGTCCAGGAAGCGGCGGGCGAAGGCGGACTCGTCAATCGCAGGTGGAGACACGATGGCTACGACGTCATCGCTCACTACGATTCGGTTCACAAGGCGAACGCGCTGTCGCTCCGGGATCGTCGCGGACGAGAGTGGAGGCTCGGGCTCGTCGCCTCGAGCTTCGTTCAGATATTCTGGCTCGACAAGCCCCGGGTGGACGCGAAGACTCGGCACGCGCTGGCGCGGGCATTCAATGATGCGACCGCGTATGGCGAGCAGATTCAGCAGGTGTCACGGGGAAAACCGCGCCTGAAGCCGGCGCTGAGAGCAACCGGGCGCCAGACGTGAGCGGGTCGAAATCAGCGGGCAAGTCCTCGGGCACGAAGACGGGAACGGAGCAGCGGCATGCGAGTAAGTCCGGCAACGGTGCCCGCGCCGTTCACGAGACCCAGCACGAGACCGCTCAGCTCATGATGCCGCAGCACGCCAACGTGCTCGGCCACGTCTTTGGAGGCGTCGTCCTCTCGATGATGGACACCACCGCCGCCGTCTCGGCGATCCGTCACGCACGCCTGGCGTGCGTGACGGTGTCGGTCGATCGCGTGGATTTCCGCGAGCCGATCCACGTCGGCGATCTCGTGATCATGAAGTCGAGCGTCAACTTCGTGGGCCGGACGTCGATGGAGATCGGCGTCCGCGTCGAGACCGAGAATCTGCTCACCGGGCTCAGACGGCATACGAACTCGTGCTACCTGACGTTCGTCGCGGTCGATCGGAACGGAAGGCCGGTGCCCGTGCCGCCGCTCAAGCCGGAGACGCCCGTCGAGATTCGTCGGTACCAGGCTGCAAAGGAGAGGAGAGAGCGTCGGCTGCAGGAGAGGGTTGCGGAGGAAGGGGGGAGGGACGGGACTTGAGTGAGCACGGCTTAACTGAACACTGCCTAAACTGAACGAGA
>DHJM01000180.1:2497-7403 GCA_002404335.1 Gemmatimonadales bacterium UBA4720 | reverse complement strand
CCGATGATGGCGACCATCAAGGGAAGTCCGAGCGCGCCGGCGCGGACGAATGACGTTGGGGTTCCACCGACACCCAGCCATATCGGCAAGGGATTCTGCAGTGGTCTCGGGTACACGCCCTGGCCTGTGAGAGCAGCTCTATGTTTGCCGGACCAGGTAACGCGCTCGTTGTCACGGATCTTGAGCAGCAGGTCCAGGTTCTCGGCGAACAGCGAGTCGTAGTCCTCCAGTCGGAGGCCGAATAACGGGAACGAATCGACGAACGAGCCACGGCCTACGACGATTTCCGCCCGGCCCTGCGATATGAGATCGAGAGTGGCGAAGTTCTGAAATACTCGCACCGGGTCGGCTGAGCTCAGGACTGTTACAGCACTGGTGAGACGTATGCGACTCGTCCGGGCCGCCGCTGCTGCGAGAATGACGGCGGGGGCGGAGTCCAGGAAGTCCTTGCGATGGTGTTCTCCGATTCCGAAGACATCGAGTCCAACCTGGTCGGCGTGTTCGATCTCCTCGATCAGGTTACACAGGCGCTCCGCTGGACTCAGAGCCCGGCTGGTCTCATCGTGCGCTGCCGCGAAGCTATCAATGCCGAGCTGCACTCATAGCCTCCGTCATTACGTCCTTGCCGCGATGGCGGGACGACGCCGGAGGGCAAGATTGGCGAATCCGCCAACGATCCCCAAGGCCAGAACGATCCATATGCCCTCCGCGGACCAACGTCCCGCGATGCCCAGCCAGGCGTCGAGGGAGTATTGACCGAATCCGGTCAGAGCGAGCCCGAACGCAGCAGCGCCGTACAGCAGTGGCAGCTCGATGCCGTTGTTCATAGCAAACAGTCCGTGCTCCCAGTGCACTGTGATCGCCGCGACGATCATGACCGAGACCATGAGCGCCGGCCCGATGGGGCCGAGGAAGCCAAACGCGACGAGGAGTCCGCTGGCAATCTCGCTGATCGAGGCGGCCGCCGCGAAGGCAGGGCCGGGGCGAAAGCCGAGCTGAGCGAAAAATTGGCCGGTCTCGCGGAGCCCGTAGCCTCCGAACCATCCGAACAACTTCTGCGCCCCGTGCCCGGCCATGATCAGGCCAATAACGACTCGCACGAGCAGAAGTCCAATGCTCAGTGTTTGTGTATCTGCTGCGTACGTACCCATGGTGCGGCTCCCTTGATCTATATAGGTTACTGTTGGTAACTATCAGCAACCTAAGGCGCTCGTTCGCGGCGAAAAAGAAGGCAGGCGAACGTGCCCGAGTCACTTCGGAGTAACCAATGGCAAGAAAGCCAATCGCGCGGCCCGCCGAGCTGGAGCATACGCCGGCGAACTGCCACGCGCGCGAGATGCTGGCGCGCGTGGGAGACAAGTGGTCCGTGTACGTCATCCACGTGCTCGGCGACGCCGGCACATTGCGGTTCAACGAGCTGCGGAGTCGGGTCGATGGGATCAGTCAGCGGATGTTGACGGTGACGCTCCGCGGCATGGAGCGCGATGGCCTGGTGACGCGCACGGTTTATCCCGAAGTGCCGCCGCGCGTCGAGTACGCGCTCACGAGACTCGGTGCGACACTTCGTCAATTGGTGCGCGGGCTCGTCCAGTGGTCGGGCGCGCATCTCACCGAAGTGGACTCCGCGCGGGCCGCGTACGATGCGCGGAGCAGGCGACCGACGCAGTCAGTGCCGTTCGGGCGTCCCGCGCCGACGCGTCGAGCGCAGTCAGCGCGCGTGGCGGGTTAGAAGCGGTCTCGTTGCTCACGGACCCGCCACCCGAATCATGCCTGCTAAGAGGAGCCTGCTGATGCCCAGGAAGAAACAGCCATCGGTCGCGCCAATTCTCAGATCTGTCTCCGTGTCCTGGTCCCAGGACGAGGCGTACCGCCGTTTTACACTCTCATCGGCCAGCGCGGGAAGTTCATCCGAGAAAGCCTGGGCAAAATGGAGGACTAGGTACTTCTGACCATTCCGTCGGCGAGCGGAGTCGGCTTCGCTTGACGGCTGAATGTCTGCATCCTACGTTCGACTCGCCTTACTTCTGCTACAGGATCGTCCACCCTCCGGTGTCCTGACATGCGAAGACGCGAAGTCGTACAGTTCCTCGGCGCCGCCCTTGCGCTGCCCTTCATCCCGCGCGGCGCCGAAGCCGCGATAAAGCTCGGCGCGGAGCTCCACCTCCGGCTGGACGACGTTCCGTTCAGGACGCTGAATCGCGATCAGCAGGCACTGGTCACCAGCATCGCGGAGATGATCATTCCCGAGACAGACACTCCGGGCGCGACCAGCGTGAAGGTCCCGGAGTTCATCGATCTCATACTGACCGAATGGGCGAGCGACGAAGACCGCGCCGCGTTTCTCGCCGGCCTGAGCGACATCGATGTGCGCGCGTCGGCGATGGGCTCACCTCGATTCGTCGCTTTGCCGGCAGCGAAGAAAGTCGAGCTCATGACGGCTCTCGATGCCGCGAGGGGGGACAAGACAGGCGCCGGCCTCGCGTTCGCGCGACTCAAGGCACTCACTGTGTATGGCTATTTCACATCGAGTCGTGTCGAGCAGGAGATCCTCAAGGTGCAGATGTTCTTCAATGGATATCAGGGCAACGTCCCATTCACTCCGGCGGTCTGATCATGCCTCCGATGACATTTGATGCAATCGTCGTAGGCTCCGGAATTTCGGGCGGCTGGGCCGCAAAGGAGCTGACCGAGAAGGGATTGCGCACCATCGTGCTCGAGGCGGGACGGCCGATCGATCCGGCGGTCGACTATGTGGAGCACGTGCTTCCGGGGGAAAAACGTTATCGGGGAATGGGTAACCGCAAACAGGTCGAGCGCTATCAACCTATCCAGCGCCACACAGGTGCGTGCGACGAGTGGTCGTCCAAGTTTTTCGTCAACGATCTCGACAACCCGTACTCGTTTCCCGAGGGCAAGCCCTTTTACTGGATACGGGGACGGCAGGTTGGTGGCCGCTCGATCATGTGGGGCCGGTGCGTCTACCGATGGAGTGATCTCGACTTCACCGCGAACGCGAGAGAGGGCTATGGAGTAGACTGGCCACTCCGCTACGCCGATATGGCGCCGTGGTGGAGCTACGTCGAGAAATTTGTCGGCATTCAAGGGCGTCGTGAAAACCTTCCACAAGTGCCGGACGGCGAGTTCCAGACGCCGTGGCCGCTGAACGCGGCGGAGCAGAAGTCGCGCGACATTCTGCTCACGAAGTTCGGTGGCGAGCGCGTGATCACGAACGCGCGTCTGGCGGTGTTGACGGAAGATCATGGCGGACGCCAGAAGTGCCACTTGTGCGGGCATTGTGCGCGAGGATGCATAACACTCTCGTACTTCAGCAGCATCAACTCGACGCTTCCCGCCGCGCGCAAGACCGGACGCCTGACACTGCGACCGTTCAGCGTGGTGCACAGCGTGATCTACGATCCCGCAAAGAAACGCGCGACAGGCGTCCGTGTCATTGACGCGAACACCAAGCAGATGTTCGACGTCAACGCGAAGGTGATCTTCCTCAATGCGTCGGCGATGGAATCGACGCGCATTCTGCTCAACTCGGCGACGAGTGAATTCCCGAATGGCCTCGGCAGCTCCAGCGGTGAGCTGGGACACAACCTGATGGACCACATCATGGACGGCGGCGCCACCGGAACTCTGCCCTTTGCGACGAACCGCCGGGAGATCGGCAACCGGCCCGACGCGATCTACGTCCCGCGCTTCCGAAATGTGAAGACGAAGCATCCCGATTTTCTGCGTGGGTACGGGTTCGAGGGTCGCGCATCCCGTCCTGGCTGGGACCGAGGATCAGAAATGCCCGGCTTCGGCGCCTCGTTCAAGAAGTCCCTGATCGGTGACCTCGGACCGTGGGAGATGGATTTCGGTGGCTTTGGCGAGATGCTTCCGCGTCACGAGAATTACGTCGAGCTGGACCCGCATCTCGTCGATGCGTGGGGCATTCCCGCGTTACGCGTGAACTGCACCTACAGCGACAACGAAAAGAAGATGCAGGAGGACATGGTGGTGAGTGCTACCGAAATGCTGGAGGCACTGGGCGCGACCAACATCAGGCAATACAAGCAAGACAATCCGCCTGGTCTGGTGATTCACGAGACTGGTACGGCGCGCATGGGGCGAGATCCGAAGACCTCGGTACTCAATTCCCACAATCAGGTGTGGGATGCGCCCAACGTGTTCGTGACGGATGGAGCCTGCATGCCATCGACCGCGAACCAGAATCCAAGCATCACCTACATGGCGCTAACCGCGAGAGCGGTGGATTACGCGCACCAACTTCTCAATCGGAGAGAGTTGTAAGCGCGCTCTACGCCCTGATCCCGTTGAGAGTCTGCATCGTCGGGCTGGTTTCCATCGCTGTCCTCTCGGCGTGCGGCCGCGAGCCGCGCACTGACGAGATTTCCGCCGAGGCCAGGGCGTTGACCGTCATCGGTCCGGACGGCGGGCCGAGAATGTTCGCCGCCGATCAGGATTCGTCGGGCACTCGTCTGTGCTTCCAGTCGGCAGACACGACTCTCCCTGACGGAGCTCCGGTCACCGTCGTCCACGCCGCCGGCTTTCCTCAGTTTGCCACTGTGGGAACACTCGGCCGGAGGAGCAAGCGTCCGTGCTTTCCCGGACCGCCCGTATCGGCAGACAGCATGGAGTACGTGGTCGACGCGCCGGGTGATACGGTCGGACGGAGGGGAGTGCCGATCGTAATCCTCGGAAAGCTGGTGCCAGCACAAATGCGAGGCGACACTGTGATGCTGGCCATCGAGCCCGGGCAAGCGTCGTGGCGATTCCGAACGTGTGCCAGCGAGGAAGGCATCCACGCGACGGCGTGGTCAGGCGCTCCTCTTTCCTCTCCCCGCCGGTGGCACGCGTACTACTACCTCGGCTACGACGTCGATCCGGACTGCAC
>DHJM01000180.1:0-2346 GCA_002404335.1 Gemmatimonadales bacterium UBA4720 | reverse complement strand
TTCCGTACGCTCGAGATTGCCGCAGGGCTCGCCATCCTGTCGGGTCTCCGCCTCCTCTGGATCGATTCGACCGGGTTTTCGGGGAGCTACTTCGCCACTGGAACGGGCAACACCTTCGCGATTGGCGGGGCCGCTGCAATCATCGCCGCGGTGTTCAATTTTGGGGTGGCGCGACCAGCAATGGTTCGCGCCGGGGCGATCGCCGCCACACTTACCGCGTCTGCTGATGCGGCCGAGAAAGCGCGACTGGCGCAGCAGCTCGATCGACTGCGGAAACGGGGGACGATCGCTGCGCTGCTGGCGGTGAGCTTCGGGATTCTAGCCGCGGCCGCGATGGCGGTCGCGCGATACGTCTAAAGACGACGGGTAATCCCCGGCCGCTGTCAGGCTCCGTCGCGCGCCTACCGCCCCTCGAACAACGACCTCAGCGCATTCCTCACCGTAATTCGCCTCAAGTACTGCAGCTCGTCCGCCGCGAAGGGGATCGGCACGATCTTGAAGTAGTCCGTGAGAGCGTTGTTCGTGACAGTGTTGTCGAGGGAAAGCAGATCGAGCAGGCTCGGCGTAACTGGCGGATTCGGCAGCAGCCGTTGAGCCATCGCTATTACCGGCCTCAGCGCTTTCACCGGTACTGCTACGAGCTTCCGGTGCGTCCCCATCGCGACGAGTATCCGCTCCGTCATCTGCCGCAGCGTCAGCGGCACCGCACCGCCCAGGTCGTAGGACTGATTGATCGTCTCTTTCTTTTCCAGGGAGAGGCGCACCACCCGGCCGACATCGTCCGCCGCAATCGGCTGAAAGCGCGCGCTGCCGCCGCCGGGAAGTGGAAAGACTTTCGGCGTCAGCTTGATGAGTCGCCCAAGCACGTTCACGAATTGATCCTCGGGGCCGAAGATCACCGAGGGGCGCAGCACCGTCCATTTGAGTCCGCTGCTCTTGATCGAATCCTGCGCCACGCCCTTGCTGCGCAGAAATGGATAGGGCGAGCGGCTGTCGGCCCCGTTTTGCGACATGAAGATGACACGGTCGACGTTTTCGGCTCTGGCCGCGGAAATGAGCCGCTCGGTCGCGGCGGTGTTCGACTCACGGTAGCTCTCGCCCTTCTTCTCGATCGCGATCGCGGCGAGATGAATCACCGCGCCGCACCCGCTGAGCGAGCTCCTGAGCGTCGTGGCGTCCCGGACATCGCCGACGCGGAACTCGACCGGCAGCTGGCCCAGCGCCATTGCCGCCTTCGCGGGATCCCTGATCAGCGCCCGTACCTGCCAGCCCTTTCTCGACAACTCCCGGCACGTATGGATGCCGACCATGCCGGAGGCCCCCGTTACGAGGACCGGTTTTTTCTTGTCAGCCGACAGCGGCTGTGGTTGCTCGGCGACGGCGGTCGCGGGTCCTTCGCCCCCGTAGGAGTAAGACCCGCCGCGCGCCATCAAGTCTTGGGGCCGCGGCCCACGCCGCGCGTGCCGCGCACGACGATGCGGTAGATGAGGAGAAACATCCCCATCGTGAGGAGGATGTGGATCCAGCCCGGCGCGGTCGTTGTGAACGTGACGAACGCCCAGATTGCAAGCATTACGATGGCTGCGATTATTCCTATGTCCATGGCTAGAATTCGTTGACCTTGAATGTGACGACCGGTAACTTCAGAGAGTCATTAGTGCAGCCGTTACGGAACAAAAAACACGGCACAATCGTTGGGGCGGAGAACTCACTTTTTGAGCCAACAAGTCCTTAGAGTGGGTCCAATAAACTTTAGCTGACGTCATGCCCCAGTGCGGGGAAGACGGTAGGCGGGGTGAGGGCCTCAAAAATTCGACCGGGCTTCAAAAAACCTCTCCGTCCCATTCTTTCTGAAGCTCCGCCATTAAACCGGCGGAGCTTCTTTCTATTCGATATCTTACCCTAAACATGCCGCACGTAACAGTCACCCGCCGGATGCGGTTCAACGCCGCCCACCGCGTCCACAATCCAAAGCTCTCCGACGCGGAGAACGACAGGCTGTTCGGGAAGTGCAACAACCCGAACTGGCACGGCCACAACTATACCCTGGATGTATCGGTCGACGGCGAGATCGACGAAAAGACGGGGTACGTGTGCGATCTCTCGCAGCTCAAGAAGATCGTCGAGCGCGAGATCGTCGACATCGTGGATCACAAGAACTTCAACCTCGACGTGCCCTTCATGAAGGGCGTCATTCCGACTTCCGAGAACATCATCATGGCGTTCTGGAAAATACTGGTCCCGAAGGTGAAGCCCGGAAAGCTCGCCCGGCTCGTGCTGTGGGAGACCGAAAACAACTATGTCGAATACACCGGCAGATAAGGAGTTCGAGGATCTCATTCGGCG
>DHJM01000183.1:44849-45115 GCA_002404335.1 Gemmatimonadales bacterium UBA4720 | reverse complement strand
CACAGCGTTCGCGCCGCGATCGACCAAATCGGCGAGGGCGATACCGTTCGGGGCGCGCTGACGTGTGTGCTCGAGGAAGTGACCAACCGCAGGGCGATCGACGAGACCGTTTGCAGGTCGCTCATGGCGTACGGGCGCACTTTGGACTACGCGGCAGCCTGGGGACTGGCGATCGATGTTTTCTCGACGGTTGCCAAGCTGACCCGTCCGGAAAAGAATGCCAAGCTCGCCGTCGAGGCCCATGTGGCCGTGGGCGGATCGGCCCG
>DHJM01000183.1:25024-44667 GCA_002404335.1 Gemmatimonadales bacterium UBA4720 | reverse complement strand
AGGCGTGCTGACGGTGCAGGTTGGTATCGCGAACACCTACATGGCCAAGGGTAACTTGCCGCAGGCGCAGACAATCCTCGACGACGTGGTCGTGCAGGCCCGCGACCAGTACCTACCCGAAGTTCAGGCGATCGCGCTCCACAGTCGATCCTCGCTTGCGCTGCGCAGAGGCGAGAAAGCGGAAGCCGTCCAGCTGGCGCATGAAGCGCTCAGTCTAACGACGAACCCAGCCTCACGCGATACCGTTCTCGAAGACCTCGCCGTCGCGTTCTCGGAGATCGGGATGCGGGACGCGGCGAGGGATACGCACCTCATTCTTGCGTCGACTGCACAACTCAAATGGGTTCGCTGGCAGGCCACCATCAACCTCATGGAGCTCGCTAGCTACGACGAAATGCAGGATGCGTTTAACAGCTATGCCGCCGAACTGAGAAAAGCACCGCTCGGCCCATGGTTGAAGTCACACTTTCTTCTCTTCCTCGGCGAGGGCTTGGGGAGATTCGAACGATATGAAGCTGCCGAGCAGGCGTTTGAGGAAACCATTGCTTATGCCGGCGCGAATCAAATCCACGCCGTCACTTTCAAAGCCGAGGCCGAGATCGTCGAGGCCCGGGCGCGCTCACATAGGGCGCAAACAGCACCCGTTTTCGACTCAATTCCCGCCGAAGTCCTTGCAGCAGCCCACTCGATTTCTGAGCTGCGCAAGGCTACACTGACCGCGGCCTAGTAAGGGGAAGGTCCGACCTGCGATCCGGTATTACTTACCGATACAGGTCTGGGAACCGCTCGTCACCGGGCACACATCGTTCTTCGGGGCGGTCATGTCTGAGCAAGCGGTGAGGACGACGGCGGCGATGATGGCGACGGCGGCGAAAAGTCTGTTGCGGATCATTGGAAGAACTCCTGACAAGAGATGGAAGAGGGCGTTGGGGAACTAAGCACGCCTCAACGTACCTCCCTCCGCAAACACCGAAATGCCGTTTTCTTATCAGAAAATGCCTGTTTCCTACCAAAAACAGCACTTTTCCTATCATTTGCTCTCGCGCTACCGAGTCTTTGGCGCCAGTTTCCATAGACCATGCGCCCGATCGCCCTGTGAGCGTTGCGGCGTTTCTGCCATCCCGACTGCTCACTCACGTCAAGCACGTCCTTGCTGATGAGCCCGAGATCTTTGTCGCCTCATCATGGCAGGANNGTCGCTGGACTCCTCAAGCGCTACCCATCCCTTCCATTGATTGCGTACGTCACGCTCCACGCGCCCCAATTCAACGCTGTCGCGCAACTCGGCCGGCTCGGACTGAAGGAGGTCGTCCTTCACCACTTCGACGACGAGCCGGAGGGATTTCGTGAACGCGTCGAGCGCGTGGAAGGCAACGCGCTGACTCACGATGTCATTGAAGCGCTGCGCGACCGGCTCGTCCAACTTCCAAGGCAGCTCTCCGTCGCGGTCGAGAACCTCTTCGACCAACCCCATCGGTACACCAGCGCCCTCGACCTCGGCATGGAGGCCGGCATTGCCATCGTGAGCGTTTATCGGAACCTCGACGCCGCGCAGCTTGGCTCACCGAAACGCCTCCTCATCGCCGCAAAGGTTCTGCGGGGCTTCGGCTATCTGCGGGATCCCGGCTACTCGGTGCTCGATGTCTCGATCAAGCTCGGATACAAGACGGCACGCATCTTCTCAGAACATTGGGTGAGCGTGTTCGGCATTACACCCGCACGCGTTCGGACCCGCCTTACTGACGAAGCCGCAATTGAAAGTGTGCTGCGGTGGCTTGGAGCGGGCGATGATGATTCGCTCCCCGAGGATCTGGGCCGCCAGGCGCGGCGCAAAGGGTCACGTCAACGGCACCGCCGGAAGCCTGAGCCGAGCTAGGGCTAGTAGTCCAGTGCGGCCTCTTCGATGTCGCCTCTATCATGCGACCGATCCAGGCGGTTGTTCATCTGGGTGGAGCCGGTGCGCTGTCGGGTGGATCCAGGTGGTCAAACGCGATGACTGACCCGTCCGTGAATGCGTTGACCAGTATGCGGCCATCGCTCGTCACACGTCTGGCGGCAACCATATGATCCGCAAACCACCTTCCTCGACTGGTTCCCAGGTCGTCATATCGGACCCCGCTGCCACTCGATGAGGAGTGGATGAAGCGCCCGTTCCCCGCATAGATCGCGACGTGGCTGATCCGCCCTCCCTGGGCGAACAGCATCAGGTCGCCAACTGCGAGTGAGCGGGTCGATGGCTCGACTGCGATTCCCGCTCCCGCCATCTGCCGCGCTGTGCGCGGCAGATTGACACCCTGAATTCCGTAGACGTATTGGACGAATCCCGAGCAATCGAAACCGGTTCGCGGCGAAGTCCCGCCATAGCGATACGGCACTCCGATGTACTGTTCTGCTGTCGGCACTACTCTGCGAGCGGCTCCGCTCGCAGAGGTGGTGCTGACGGGCCAGTTCGTGCGCGACGTCCGGGTCGGTGCCGGGCTACGGGGAGGTGCGTCCGCGGTGCGCCTCGAAAAGACCGAGGAACGTGAACGGCCTCCGCCGAAATGCAATCCGATTCCAACACGGTACTCGAGTCCGTGAACGAACTGGGAATCAACAGGGGTTGCTGGCGCTGCCAGATGGCGGGACCTGACTTCGCCGTTGATCGACAAGATGCGGCCAAGGGCGAGCTGAAGTCCGCCACCGTAACTCCAGGTGCGGATGGCGTCAGTGAAAGTCGCGGGCTGGGCGCTGCTCTCGAGTCCCAGTCCGCCAAAGGCGTATGGCATGAAGCCTTCGCCGAGTCGGGCATTGACGGGCCCGAACATGAGATCGGCATTGGTCGCCCATACCAGATTGGACGGACCCTGATTGGCCGCAAATGCGTCAGTCGCGAGCGAGGAGATTCCCAACCCGCCGCTTCCCCGGATTCCCAGGTAGGGTGTGCCCACGCTTAGGGAGAGCCCCCCAATTGTTCTGGTTATGGGGGCGGCGTTATCGAGAGCTCCGTAGAACTCGACACCGCCGGCTACCTGCGCCACCAGAGCGCCAGGTAGTGACAAGTACGATAGGACTCCAGAGAGACCTATCAAGCGTCGCAGGTGCATAAAGCGACTCCACTGAAGAGGTTGGGCCTTAGTAGGGCATTAGAAGGACCAGTCCGTGCCATGCCGCTAAGCCCATTGCCTACAATGTCTTATGGCGTACAGCCTCAACTGTAAACGCCCTATTGTCACCTTTCTCGGACAGATGTTGAGGTCAAAGGAACGATCAGACTTGACCGGGTACGATTAAACGACCCGATGTCCGTGGGGTCTGGCCTTAACGGCCGGCCGTGAAGCTAGTCAAACATATGTTCGGCGAGATCCTCCCCTGGACGCTCGTCCGGTCGTGGCAGTCACGGGTCGAGTGAGCCGGCCATCCCTCAAGCCTGGAGACACGAAATGCCAAAAATTGAATGGCGCGCGATCCTGGCTTTGCTGACCGCTGGACTCATCGTCAGCACGGGCACGCCCATCGGGACGGTATCGATCGGGTCAATCGGCGACGTCGTGCAGACGGCCTCCACCCGCATCGCAGATAACCTCTCCGACGATGGCCCTCACCTCGGCTTCGATACTTTCGCGTATCCCGGGGACGATGCGATGCAAGCGTGGGCGACCGCCGACAAACCGTATAGGTGGGTCGGCTACTATTTATCCGCTCCCTGCCACAACGATGATTCCTGGCAAGGCAAGAGAGCCACGCTTTCCACCATGGGTTGGGGCATGGCGGTCATCTACGTCGGGCAGCAAACGTGGGGCAAAACACCGGGACAAAAGGTCGCGGTCACGCGCTATGTCTCCAAGCGCGTTCGGCAGGTGAAGACCAGCAACGGCAAGCGCGTTGTCAGCTACGTCAACAAGCGCGTACCCGTCAAAGTGCTGGTTATCCCGCGTGCATCTCCTGGATCGAGCTGCTCCACGCAGTTCGTGAACGCCGCACGCGGAACCGCCGATGCGAACGACGCGATCGCAAAGACCGCGGCCGAGGGCTTTGCGAATGGCACCGTGATCTTTCTCGACATCGAGCGAATGGAGTCGGTGCCGAGGGCGATGCGCGACTACTATGAGGCCTGGACCAAACGAGTGGTCGAGGACGGTCGCTTTCGCCCGGCCTACTACGCTCACAGCTTCAACGCGGATCTCATCTACGGCGATGTGAAGCAAGTGCTCGCCGCGGCCGGTGTCTCGGGTGATCCACCGTTCTGGATTGCGAGCGAGCGCGGGTTCTCCATCGACAAGGCACCGACAGAGGTCGGCCACGCATTCGCGCAGGTCTGGCAGGGTCTGCTGGACGTCGTCGAGACCCACAACGGTGTAAGGCTGCCGATCGACGTCAACGTCGCCCAGCTCCCGTCGCCGTCCGAGGATTATCGGGCCGGAGAGTAGTCCGGACCAATCAGCGTCCGAGGCTACTCGGGACCAGAGGATTCCAGCTATTTGACGCGAGTGATGAAATCCTCGCGGTTCGGCGGGCGGAAGATCAAGTCGACCGCGAGCCAGGCCGTCTTGGCGAACGGATAACAGAGCACGGCACCAAGGATCGATAGCACGACACCGCCGTATTGCAACGCATTCCAGGGCGGATTGGGCCACGTGGCGACCACCACCACGAGAAATGCGAGCGCGAGCAATATCTCGACCGCAATGAGGTTGAGCGTGTACGCGCCTATGAAATAATCCGCTTCACCGCGCGCGAGCAGGATTCCGCAGTGCGGGCAGCGCTCCCTCATTTCGAAGAATCCGGTGAACAAGCCGCCGTGACCACAGTTCGGACATCGGAGCAGGAGCGCGCGTCCCAGCAGGCGCCAGGGTGACTGGCGCGAAATGTCTGGATGCGCTGGGTCTCCCCCGGGTCTCGCTTGCTCTTCCACCGTCACTCGTGACCCTCAGATGTCTCAATGACCACGCACGGGGTGGGGCTGGTACGGCTCTTCAACGGCGCGGATGTGCTCGTCGCTCAGCGCGACATCGAGTGAGCGAACCGCGCTCTCGAGATGCTCGATCTTGGTGGCACCGACGATTGGGGCCGCAACGCCCGGTTTCTTCAGCAGCCACGCCAGGGCCACTTCGGAGGGTGCGACTCCAAGCTCGGTCGCCACTCTGCGCACGGCTTCGATCACCTTCAAATCCGAAGGAGAGTCATAGAGGTCGACGGCGTACGTATCGCTGTCGGCCCGGGTCGTCCCCTCGATCGGCGACGGGGTGGTGCGGGCGAGTCGTCCTCGGGCCAGCGGCGACCAGGGAACGACCCCCACGCCTTCCTCGAGGCAGAGCGGAATCATCTCACGTTCTTCCTCGCGATAAACGAGGTTGTAGTGATTCTGCATCGAGATGAATCGCGCCCAGCCACGTCTCTCCGAAACGCTGAGCGCCCGCGCCATCTGCCACGCGTACCCGGAGCTCGCTCCGATGTAGCGTACCTTGCCCTGGTGCACGAGGTGGTCCAGCGCCGCGAGGGTCTCTTCAATCGGCACTCTGCTCTTGAAGCGGTGAATCTGGTAGAGATCGATCGTCTCGACGCCCAGGCGGCGGAGACTCGCCTCGCAAGCCTGCACGATGTGCTTGCGCGAGATCCCTCCCATGTTCGGCCCTTCGCCCATCGGGAAATGGACTTTGGTCGCGAGGACGATCTCGTCCATTATCGCCATCTCCCGGAGCGCGCGTCCCGTGACCTCTTCGCTCACGCCCATCGAATACATGTCGGCCGTGTCGAAGAAGTTGATGCCGAGCTCGAGTGCTTTCTTGTAGAAGGGCCGCGCATCGACTTCGTCGAGAATCCACGGCCGCCACTTCGGGGTCCCGTAAGTCATGCAGCCGAGACAGATACGCGAGACTTCGAGTCCACTGCGGCCCAGCTGGGTGAACTTCATCTCATTCTCCATGTCGGGATTGTGCCGCTTCGGCTGCCATCCACAGAACCGAAGCAGGGAGCCGATAGCCGACCAAAGCTAGTGGGCTGGGAGCTTTCATACAGGCGTTCGGGTGGGCGCGAAGCTGTTGACGCGGACTCTTTACGCCGCCGGAAAAGCTCTTAGCTATAAAGCTGCTAAGCTTGTGGCTCCCTGCTTCGGTTCTGTGGATGCCTCCCACGCGCCCTGAACTTTACGCCTAAGCTCGAGCCTCAACCCTTTCCTGGCAACGGTTGTCAGAAGGTCGACAATGGAGCTGGCTGCCTACGAGTTTCGGAGCTCGGTGAACGATACCCAACTCATCACGCGCGTGGTTGCCGGCGATGCGGCCGCCGAGCGTGAGCTGTACGAGACATACGTCGATCGCATTTACCGGCTGGCGTTTCGTCTGGCGGGTGATGACGAGCTCGCGCGGGATTTCACACAGGCAACGTTCATCCGGGCCTTTGAAAAGATTGGAAGCTTTCGCGGCGAATCGTCGCTCTCGACCTGGCTTCATTCGATCGGTGTCTCGGTGGCGCTGAATGGGCTCCGGAAGACGAAGCGGCTCAGGAATCGTGAGGCACCAATGGAAGAAGGATTGATGGTCGGAGTGACGCGGAGGGAGGCCGATCCCGATCTGAAGGAGAGATTGGCGCGAGCTATCGACGCGCTGGCGGACAAATACAGGACGGTATTCGTGATGCACGACGTAGAGGGCTACACGCACGAGGAAATCAGCGGGACGCTCAGCATTCCGATTGGGACCTCGAAATCACACCTCTTCCAGGCACGAAGCAAGTTGCGCGTCGCACTGGCGGATTTTGCACCGGAGTGGGTTTCATGACCGAAGACAATTTCGAGGAATTCCTGAAGAAGGCGGCTCAAGGCTACAACTTGCCGCCCGCTCGTGCTCCCCGCGAAGACATGTGGAGCGCGATCCAGGCGCAGCGCGCGGCGGGACCGCGTGTCGTGTACGGCGGAGGATCACCGATGCGCGAATCGTCCGGACGGAGATTCGGCTCTAGGATCTGGCTGAGCGCGGCGGCGGCAGCTGTTCTCCTGCTCGCGACTGGGGTCGGCCTCGGTCGGTGGAGCGCGTCTTCGAACGCGCACAGTTCGGTAGCGGCGGTCAATCCGCCGAAGACCAATTCGTCCTCTCCTTTGATCGCTGGGCCATCGGCCAGCGTCGCACCTGGAAATCCGGCGGCCGTTGCATTGACACCGACGGGCGGCAGATCGACGACATCGTCGCCAGGTGTCGCACTCCCGAACGGACGCGACTCGCAAAAGGACCGTACCGGGAACGGAAACCAGGTCGCGCTCAGCGGACCTTCGACCAATTCCGCTGCCAGCTCCGCCTACCAGCTCACGGCAGTGCGGCACCTCAGTGAAGCCGAGGCGCTTCTGACTTCGTTCAGAACACGCTCGGCGACAGATCAGCAAATGGACGCGCAGCTCGGATCATGGGCGCGCCAGCTTTTGAGCAACACCCGACTATTACTGGATTCTCCCGTCGCCAACGATCCGCAGCGTCGTCCGCTGCTGGAAGACCTCGAGCTCGTGCTCGTGCAGATCGTCCAGCTATCGCCCGGAAGCACGCCACAGGATCGCGATCTGATCGAGAAGACCTTGCAACACGACCATGTAATGACGAGGCTGCGCACCGCGATTCCCGCGGGCTCGCAGCGCGGTAGTTGAGGCCACTTTCAATGACAATGAGAACACTACTCACGGCAGCAGCAATAATTTCCTCGGCGGGATTCGGAGTCAGCCAATCTCCCGCCAGCCACGATTCCTTCCACTCTTCGGTTGCCCCCCTCGCTCTGGCCAGCGCGGATGCGCAGCTCAGCGAGGCATTTGGCTCTCTCGACCAGGAGTCCATTTCACTCCCGCCCGAGGCTTGGGCGAAAGCAGATCCCGCAGATTCGTTGTACCGGCTCGCGCGTGAAGCGCTCTCGCGTGGTGACTACAAGCGCGCAGCGGAGATATTTCATCGGATCCCCGAGCGGTATCCACAATCCGCGTATGCCGGACAGGCCCTCTATTACGAGGCGTTCGCGCTCTACCGTAGTGGTGGTGACGACGATCTGAGGACCGCGCGCGACCGGTTGAATCAGCTGAACCAGCGTTTCCCCGCGATCGCGAAGAAGGATGGAGCGCTGCTCCAGACCCGCGTGTGTGGCGAGCTGGCTAAGCGGGGCGACGAGTCGTGCGCCGCCTCTATAACAACGACGGCCGGTGGTGGCAGCGATGACAGCGCAGGCGAGACGCCTCCCACCAGAGCCGGATCGCAAGGCCGCAACTGCTCCCCGGATGCGGACGAGAATAGTGATGATCGCATCGCCGCGCTAAATGCGCTGCTCCAAATGGACGCTGATCAGGCGATGCCGATTCTGCAAAAGGTTCTCGCGCGTCGCGATGCCTGCTCGGTGGCGTTGCGCCGGAAGGCAGTATTCCTGGTCTCGCAGAAGAGAACCGACCAGACGGCGAACATCCTTATGAGTGTCGCGCGCGGCGACCCCGACCAGGAGGTTCGCGAGCAGGCGGTGTTCTGGCTGTCGCAGGTGCCGGGATCGACGGGACTGCTCGAGGAGATCCTGAAGGGCAATGGCGACGAGAGCATCAAGGACAAGGCGCTGTTCGCCCTGTCTCAGCAAAACGAGCCGAGGTCGCAACAGATTCTGCGTGACTTTGCCGGGCGCGAGAACGAGAACGCCGATCTGCGGGAGAAGGCAATCTTCTGGCTCGGCCAGCGCCATGGGACCGAGAACACGGAGTTCCTGCGCGGCCTTTACTCGCGGCTCACCAATGAAGATCTGAAGGAGAAGATTCTGTTCTCGCTGTCGCAACAGAAGGGAGCCGGCAACGAGCAGTGGCTCATGAACATCGCCGTCAATCCGAAGGAAGACATCGAGCTGCGGAAGAAGGCGCTCTTCTGGGCTGGTCAGTCGGGCGTCGCGATATCGGAAATGTCGAAGCTCTATGACCGCATGGGCGACAGCGAGATGCGCGAGCAGATCATCTTCGTTCTCTCACAGCGCCAGCGTGATCCGGCGGCGATGGACAAGCTGTTCGACATCGCCAAGAACGAGAAGGATCCCGAGCTGCGGAAGAAGGCAATCTTCTGGCTTGGGCAGTCGCGCGATCCACGTGTGCAGCAGTTCCTCATTGACCTGATCAACAAATGACCACACTCCGAATGACATCGATCGCGGGGACGACGGCAGTCGTCCTCACGGCTCTGGCCGGTATCGCGCGAGTCGCGCCGGCGCAGAGCATCGCCAGTCAGGTAGCTCGCGTCACGAACGGCACCGTTCGCATGACGTTCGCGGCGAAGCCGGGAATCTGCGGCAGCGGGAACTCGATCAGGCATTCCAACAGTCGCGGCAGCACGTCGTGGGGTAACGAGAACAACTCGCGCGACGTTGAATGGGAAAGCGATTGCAGCCTTGGCCCAGCACGGGTGGTGCTCGATCGCCGGAATGGCGAGCTGACCGATCTTCGCTTTTACGTCGGCGGGCGGTGGCGTCCGGCCGGCGCCGACGTTGTCGATCTCGGCACAGTGCCGGCGCGCGAAGCGGCCGACTATCTCGTCTCGATCGCCCAGAGCGAGAAGGGAAGCATGGGTGAAAAAGCGATCTTTCCCGCTACGATCGCGGATAGCGCCACCATCTGGCCGGCGCTGATCAAGGTCGCGCGCAATCCCGATTTGCCGCGCGGTACCCGGACGCAGTCCGTGTTCTGGCTTGGTCAGGCGGCGGGTGATGCGGCAACGGCGAATCTCAATTCCCTCGTGCTTGACAACAGCGTCGATCGGGAGGTGCGAGAACAGGCGGTGTTCGCGCTGTCCCAGCGTCCCCGCGATGAAGGTGTTCCGGCGCTCATCGCCGTTGCGCGGACCAACAAAGACCCCGAGATACGCAAGAAGGCACTCTTCTGGCTCGGCCAGTCGCACGATCCGCGTGCGCTGGATTTGTTCGAGGAGCTGCTGACGAAGAAATAGAGCTCAAGCCGCGGGGAATGATTGCAAAGGGGGGTGCTCCCAAATAGCATCCCAGTTCTGCATCCAAGGCAATCGTGGATTTTACTCACATCTCGACTCAGCTCTCATCCAGTCCGCTCACCGCGCTTCCGATTCTGTTCATCGCGGGTGTGTTGACGAGCCTGGCACCCTGCATCTACCCGATGATTCCGATCACCGCGGCGATAGTTGGAGGCAGCGCGGTCGGCGGCGCGCCGCGCGCTCGCTCGCGGACCGTGTTTCTGACACTCGCCTATGTACTCGGGCTCTCCCTCGCGTACGCGTCGGTGGGCCTGTTCGCTGGACTTACCGGCACCTTGTTCGGCTCGGTGAGCACGAACCCGTGGCTGTACTTCGCGATGGCAAATCTTCTCCTGATCGCGGCGCTGGCCATGCTCGACGTCATCCCGGTACGTGTACCAGCCTGGCTCCTGACGCGCGCGGCCACCGCGGGCGAAGGAGGAAGTCTTTACGGGGTGTTCGTCATGGGCGCCGCGTCCGGGCTTGTCGCCGCCCCGTGCTCGGCGCCCGTAATGGCTGCGGTGCTGACCTGGGTAACCGCGACTAAGAGTGGAGTGCTTGGATTCATCTATCTGTTCGTGTTCTCCCTCGGAATGTGCACGCTGCTGGTGCTGGTCGGACTTTTCAGTGGCACACTCGCCCGCCTTCCAAGAGCGGGACAGTGGATGGTATGGATCAAGCGCGTGTTCGCATTGATCATGTTGGCTGTTGCGGAGTATTACCTTGTGCAGATGGGACTCCTCCTCATCTGAGCGACTCCCTACATCGAAAACAAAATCCGAACCTGATGATCAATCGAAAGCTGTTCTCGTCGTCGAAGCTCTTGCTCGCGCTACTTCTCGCCGCGGTGTCATTGGCATCCACACCAGCGTTAGCGCAAGATCTCGGCATCGAAGTCGGCGCGCAGGCGCCGGTGGTCACCGTACAGTCTCTCGACGGCAAGCCGATCAATCTCGGAGCCTACATCGGCAAGACGCCGATGCTGATCGAGTTCTGGGCGACGTGGTGCCCCAACTGCAAGGAGCTGATGCCGGCGCTGCTCGACGCCGAGAAGAAGTTCGGGACGAAGGTGAAGTTCATGGCGCTCGCGGTGGCGATCAACCAATCGCCTGAGAGAGTGCGGAGGTGGCTAGTCGCGAATCCGGTGCCGCATGAGACGTTCTATGATCTCGATGGCAAAGCGGCGGGCGCATTCGATGCTCCCGCCACGTCGTACGTCGTCGTGCTCGACAAAACGGGTCGCGTCGTCTACACGGGCCTGGGCGGAAAGCAGGATCTGGAGGCAGCGCTGAAGAAGGCGCTGTAGAAAAAAGAGCCGCGGATAAATCCGCGGCTCTTTTTCTATTTGGTCGAATCCGGCTTGGGTGGAGGAGCTAGACTGTCAACCACCGCGGCGAGATCGGTGTACGCTGAAGGTGTGAGAACCTTGAACGGCTTGGTCACGTAGGCGATACGTCCGTCGGGACGCACAACAAAGAGAGACCGGTTGTCCAATTTGTTTTTGGCATCGAAGGCGGCGTACGACTGGCCGACCTTTCCGCCGGGGTCGCTGGCGAAGAGAACGGGGAAGTCCTCGTCGCGCGCCCAGGACGCGAGCGCGGTGTCGGGATCGACGCTGATACCGATGACGACGACGTTTCGTCCGTTGTTGAAGAGCGTGGCGTACTGATCACGGTACGCCTCCATTTGGATGGTTCAGCCCTTTGTTCGCGCCTGATAGAAGAAGGCGAGGACGACAGTGCGCCCGCGATAGTCGGAGAGTCTGACGGGCGTCTTGAGGAGCCCGTACCTGTCGGCGCCATAGAGGGTGAAGTCAGGCGCGACGTCGTTGACAACGGGACCAGCGGGGACCGCCGTGGGAGGAGGCGCAGGCTGCTGCCCGCGCGCAACGTGACCAGCAATCACAAGCGACGCCGCTGTAGCAACTGTCAGATTCACGAATCTTGCTCGAACGAGCATGCTCAAATCCCCCGTGCGATATTTCGGAAGAACTTCAACCCAAACTAAACGGGATGCGAGTCGCCGAGCGGCGTAGTTGCCAGTTGACAGTTCACGACGCCCGGACGTCACCGGAGTCTAAATCCCGAACCACTCCATTGCTAGCGATTTGATGTTGGAATGCACCTCATTCACCAAGCTCGACTGTCGCATCGTGGGACACCAGCGTTCGCTCGCAAGCGTCCAGTTGTTGCTCCGGCTGACAGTGCTCGCATCGCTCCTTCCTAGAACGGTCAGCGCACAGGGCGGTCATCATTCTTCCGATGTTTTCGAGATAGGCGCGCAAGCAATCGGAGTCGTGACCCACGAGTCGCCCGCGATTCACGGTCGTGCTCTCACCGAGGGCTATCTGACCCAACCGATGATCATGGGGCAGCTCGATCCCTGGGGCAGTTTGCTCTCGCTAAAAGGAACGCTCAATTTCGAGGGAGCCACCATCAAGCGCGGGGAGCTCAACGCCGGCATTTATGGCGAGGGATACATCGATCGCCGTCATCCGCACACTTATCTGCACGAGATGGTGCTCACATCGGAGCGAAGGTTTGGAGGGGACGGCACGAGTGGCGTGTCCATTACGGTGGGGAAGGGCTTCGCGCCCTTTGGCACGGATGACCCAATGGCGCGGCCGTTCGAGAAGTATCCGATCAACCACCACCTCGCTCAAATCCTCGAGCGCGCCGTCGCGATCGGCGCGCTGCGCGCCGGCAGCTGGATCTTCGAGGGAGGAGCGTTCAATGGAGATGAGCCAACGAGTCCGGGAGACACGCCAAACCGGAACCGATATTGGGATTCGTGGTCCGGTCGGGTCACGTTCGTTCCCTGGCCGCAGGGAGAATTCCAGACCAGCTACGCGCGAGTGAAATCGCCCGAGAATCCGGACGGGGGTGGCGCCGATCAGCGCAAGCAAAGCGCATCGATCCGCCTTGAAGATGCACAGCATTCCGGCTACGCCCTGCTCGAGTGGGCGCATACCGGGGACTACGTCGGATCGACGCGCAGCTTCGCCTACACATCGCTTCTGGCGGAAACCTGGGCACGCTACGATCGCCTGAACGGGGCGCTCAGAATCGAGCGCACCGAGCGGCCAGACGAGCAACGTCTCGTCGACGTCTTCAGAACTCAGGTTCCTGCTACCGATCTCAGCATTGCGGGCCGCTCGCGCTGGACGATCATTACCGCGCGCGCTGCCGTATCCCTTGTGAATAACAGAGCAATCTCTTTCGAGCCGTTCGCCGAATTGGCGCGAGCTCGTGTCAGCCCGATTCTGCGGCCGTCGGGATTCGATCCGCGTCAGTTCTATGGATCCGATCGTATGTGGAGCGTATCGGTCGGTGCCAGGCTGGCGTTCGGGATGTCTCACATGCGAATGGGCCGGTACGGTGCCGCGGTTGCAGGGAAGCCGGAGGGCGGAATGAGCGGGATGAAGATGGAGGACATGTAGAATGCGTTTTGTGGTTTTCCTGTGCGCGATCTTCACGCTGGCATGCGGATCCGATAACCCGGTGACGCAACCAACCGGCTCCCATGATCTCACCGTATTTGGAGAGGGCCTGGTCTCGGACCGGTATACAGGAGAGATCTGGGTGCGGGGGAGCGTCGCTTACACGACCACATGGGGAAGTCGCAGCGCGCCGGGGAACGTGGTTTACATCTGGGATGTCTCCGGCGAGGTGCCGGCGCTCGTCGACTCCCTGATCGTTCCCAACGCCGCCACACTCGGTGACGTTCAGACGAGCGACGACGGACAACTGCTCGTCGTCGCGACCGAGTTCTCGCCAGGCTCGATCATGATTTACAGTCTCGCCAATCCGGTCAAGCCTCAGCTCATCACGCGCTACAGCACCGCGCTCACCGACCCCGGAGTGCATACGGCGGAGGTACAGCGCGTAAACGGCAAACTCTACGCGTTTCTGTGCATCGACCCGCGCGCAGGGTCGCCCGCCCGTCTCGTGATCGTCGATCTGTCCGATCCGGCCGCACCAACTCAGGTCTTCACGGCTGCGATGGGACTCCCGTTCGTGCATGATGTCTTCGTACGCGATGGAATTCTCATCACGGCTCTCTGGAATCAGGGAATCACTATCTGGGACATTGGTGGCGCGGGGAGCGGCACCGTCTCGAATCCGATCGCGCTGGGCAACGTCGTCACCGACGGAGGCCAGGCCCACAACGTCTGGTGGTTTCACAACGGCGTGACCGGAGAGAAGCGGTACGCTTTCGTCGGCCAGGAGGGACCTGGGGTCGTCGGCGTCAGCTCGAGCGGCGACATCCACGTCGTCGATGTCAGCAACTTCGCGGCGCCGCGCGAGGTTGCGTTCTTCCACGTCGATGGCGCGGGCACGCACAACTTCTCGGTCGACGAGAGCCGGGGCATTCTCTACGCCGCGTACTACAATGGGGGCGTGAGGGCGATCGACGTTAACGGCGACCTGTCGAGCTGTGACGCCGTCGATAAGAGTCCGGACGGGAGATGCGACCTCGCTAAAATGGGTCGAGAGCTGGCACATGGGCCCAGCGGGCGCGGGCCGGTCTACATTTGGGGGGTGCAGGTGGTCGGATTGCGCGTTTACGCATCTGACATGCTCAACGGTATCTGGAAGTTGGCACCCGCATCCTTCCCGGCGGACTGAACCCGGGTCCGCTTCAAACCGTAAGGGGGGCAGGGGTTGTCCAACCCGGTCACAACCGAACGGAGTCTCAATGAAGCGACAGTTTCGCGGTGCAGCCTTCGCGGCTGCACCTTTTCTAATCGGCTCGACAGCGTTCGCACAAGAGTCCAGCCGGTATACGGCGCCGAGGAATGCTGTAGTCGACGCGACCGGTGCCAGAACGGTCGAAGGCAAGGCGGGCCTGCGGCAAGTGCAGGTGACAGGCACTGCGCGGTCATCGTCGCAGCAATTCCTCGCCAGGATCAGGCTTATCGCCGAGCGGCGAGGGGATGTCGTGTTCATCAAGGCGGACATTCCTGACAGCGAGCGGGATTACAACTACGACAACTTCTCCGCCGCGCTCGATCTCGTGATCGAGGTTCCGCAGGGCATCAACGCCGATATTTCTGACGGCAGCGGCGACACGAAGATCACGAACGTCGGCTCGCTGGAAGCAACCGATGGCTCGGGGTCGTTTTCCGTGATCGGTGCCGCGGGATCGGTTCGCATTACAGACGGCTCGGGCGGGATCTACGCCACCGACGTGCGCGGCTCGGTGATCGTGCAGAACGATGGATCGGGAAGCATCGAAGTGCACAAGGTCGGCAAGGACTTCAGGGTCGAATCGAAGGGCGGTGGCAGCATCGACTACGCCGACGTGTCTGGCCGTGTTGACATTCCGGAGCGCCGTCGCGATCGGCGTCGCGGAGGCGAAGAGCGGTAGTCTTTTGTTGATGGGACGGTGGTGGCGCGACTGCGTGCACGTTTATTGCCGCACATCGCCCCAAACTGTGCGGGGAAACGGATTACGCGATTGAGCGTCTCCTCAGGAATTTTCTTCCCGCCTTCAATGGAGAACTAAATGCGCTTTCTGGCAATCAGCTTCTGTGCTCTTGCTTTACTGCCCGCTGCATCCGGTGCCCAGCAGTCCGCTCAAAACTCAGTAAAAGGCCCGACGGTGCAGGCGGCGTCGGTCGGTTTTCGCGTGAGCGATGCGAAAGTTGACGCATCGACCAAGGTTACCGCGGCCCCGATTCGTCCCCATGAGGGACAGGATGTGGCGCTCATGGTGGTAGGCGTAGGTGCGATGATCGTAGGCGCGCTAGTTCAGCACACCGCTGGAACCATCATCATGATCGGCGGCGCCGGCATGGCGCTGTACGGGCTCTACAACTACCTCGAGTAGGGCGATCGAGGGGCGGCTCCACTAGGCTTCGCCTTCGATGTGCAGTGTTCCTGAGCTGACGAGGACCGAGGAGCCGCCCACTCTTATCGCGGCGAGTTGTCCCCGCTTCAGATCGACCTCCAGCTCGAGCCTGCTCGGCCGGCCCATCTCGACTCCCTGATCGACACTCCAGCGGAGCGTTCCGTCGCGCGTCTCCGATCGCAGTGCCAGGAAGCCGGCCAGCGCCGCGCACGCGCTCCCCGTTGCCGGATCCTCACCGATGCCAAGTCCGGGCGCGAACATTCGCGCCCGGATGTGGCCACCTTCGAAGATGTTGCTCCAGTCGTCCGCGCTGAACACGAACATCTCGGGCGCCCAGTAGTCGCGCAGCCCCTGTTCCCATTTCGCGATGTCCACCTTCACCCAGGAGAGCATCTCGGGCTTTTGGATTGGGATAAAGAGAAAGGGAACGCCGCACGACACCGCTTCCGGCTCGATCATGTCGTCCGCCACTATATGGCTCGGCTCGAGCGAGAGGATCTCGCACAGCGTTTCCGGCGGAGGCGGCGGATCGTTGATTTCGGGGAGCTTCGCGGACGTGAGCTGCGCGAATACGGGCTTTCCATCTTTGGCCCGAATGAGGACGGACACGGGTCCCACGCCCTCTTCGAGAACGATTCGCGTTTCGTCTCCATTGAGGGAGATATCGCCGATCGACGCCAGGACGAAAGCGCAGCCCACCGTCGGATGTCCCGCGAATGGCAACTCCGATCCGGGGGTGAAGATGCGCACGCGGCGGGTATTGGTGCTCTGCTGCGGGGGAAAAACGAAGACTGTTTCCGAGTAGTTGAACTCGCGGGCGATGGCCAGCATCTGCGTTTCCGACAGGCCGCGCGCGTCCGGGATCACGGCAAGCTGGTTTCCACCGTGAAGGTGATCAGTGAAGACGTCGGCGGTGTGAAAGGCGTAAGCCATGCGCCCAAGAATGTGCGAAGACCCAGCCCTTCCGGCTACCAGCGGCTGAGCCGGCAGGCCCCGACCGTATTTTCATTGACGGCAGGGCTTTAGTGGGTTAGGTTTAAACCCTGAAGCGCAACGATTGCGCATCGGAGCCAGCGAACTGTAGAGGGACCTGGGAGTTTGCCAGGTCTTTTTTTGGTTTCTGGCGAACAAATGCGGCCATTTCGGCCGCGAACAAACAGTAGTCGGACAGGTACCGCAAAAAACGGCACTCCGACACAATTGAATGAGGATGTACCGCAAATGCGTACCACCGGCAAAGTAAAATGGTTCAACGACGCCAAGGGCTTTGGCTTCATCACCCCCGAGAACGGACAGAAGGATTGCTTCGTTCATCACTCCGCCATTCAGGGCAACGGCTTCAAGTCGTTGGCTGAGGGCGAGCGCGTTGAATTCGACGTCGTGCAGGGCCAGAAGGGCCCCGCGGCTGAAAACGTCACCAAGCTCGGCGCTTAAGTCGTAGCTTGCTGAACGCAGGATAAAAAGGGCGGGGCCGATCTGGACAAGTCCAGGCCGGCCCCGCTTTTTATTTGCACAGCTGCAAAACACTTACGGGGGATTATGGCGAAGGAAGAAGCGATCGAGCTGGAAGGAACCGTTACTGAAGTGCTGCCCGATGCGACGTTCCGCGTGCAGGTGAACAACGGCCACGACGTGCACGCCACGATCGCGGGAAAGATGCGGAGGTTTCGTATCCGCGTTCTAGCAGGAGATCGCGTAACCCTCGAGGTGTCGCCTTACGACCTGACGAGAGGACGCATCACCTTCCGCCACAAGAGCTGACGCGCTAGCTCGCGTTCCGGCTACTGCGCGTAACGCAGTACGTCGTAATAGAAACGCACGCCGTAACCGACGTTCTCAACCGACAGGCGCTCGTCGTTGCCGTGCATTCCGCGCTGGATCTCAGGTCGCGGAATCTTGAACGGGCTGAACCCATAGGTCGTTATCCCCACCTTGCGATAGGTAGGCCTGTCCGTCGCCGCCGTCTCCATTGGAGTCGTAACGAATGCTCGCGGCTCTCGATCGTGAGCAGCTTTCTCGATGGCGCGGAAGAGATCGGTATCGATGGGGCTCTCTAGCGGCGCCTTGCTGTTGGCCAGGTGCGTGAAGTGTACGGCCGTATCGCCGACAATCGCCTCCAGTGTCTTCAGGAACGCCGTCGTGTCCTGATCCGGCAGCAATCTCACATCGATGTCCGCTGTAGCTACTCCGGGAATGACGTTGGTCTTGTTCGAGCCGGCAAGTCCGGTCAGCGAGATCGTGTTTCGGAGAACGGCGTTCCAGGACACATCGCTCAATATCCAGTCCCGCGCGCGTGGATTCTCGAGCGCGACGGTTACGTTGGACAGCCACGAGCGCTGCGGCTCGGGATAAGTCCGCGCGATGTCGCGAAAGAATTTCTCGACTCCCGGAGTGACGTGAAGCGGAGTTTCGTACTGCGAGATCTTGTACAGCGCCGCGACGAGCCGTGGAACCGGATTCTGTTTCGTTGGACGCGATCCGTGTGATGGAACTCCGTTCACGGTGAGGCGCTGCCAGAAGGTACGCTTCTCGGAGACGCCAACCGCGAAATAGACGACTTTCCCCTTGTCGTCGAGGACATTGTCGGCACCTTCGGTAATCAGGTACTCGACGTCGCGCAGCAAATCGGGGTGCTGCTTCACGAACACCAGTGCTCCGGTGGACCCAAGCTCCTCGTCGGCGTTTCCAATGAAGACGATGTCGCGCGTGAGGGTCACGCCTGAGCGCTTGAGTGCGATCATTGCCATGAGCTGGGCGATCCCGTTTCCCTTCATGTCTATCGCGCCGCGCCCCCAGACGTAGCCATCCCTGACCTCTCCCGAGAACGGATCGACCGACCACGAGGACGGTGTAGCCGGAACGACATCCATGTGGTGCAGCAGGGCGATCGCCCGCTTGCCGCCGTTCCCGTGGAGCCGTGCGTAGAAATTGGCACGATTCGGCCCCACCTCCGTAGTGTCCAGTATCCGGGCTTCGATTCCCTCGCGGTCGAGAATGGCCTTCAGAAACCTCGCCCCGAGGATCTCGTTGCCGGGAGGATTGGTGGTGTTGACGCGGAGGTAGTCGGATAGGACTGCCTGCGACTCCCGCGCGAGAGCGGTCCAATCCACCGCTGCTGCCTGCGCCGGCAATTTCGAGGCGCTCAGTAGGCACAAGGCGAGGCCGGTTGTCAGTGCGTTGCGATTCATCAGGAGGGTGCTCGGGTTCGTGGCCAGGATTACAGGGAACGATAATTCTATTCGCGCAACGCCCGATCCGCTGCCGGGCGTGTGGTGTGACTCGTGATTTTACCTGGACGGGACGCTTACCTGTGATCGGTTCATTCGCGGTTGACTGGCGCGCCGTAGCGGTGGCGGCCTTTTCATTCGGCGCCGCTGCCTGCACGGGGCAGACTCGGGAGACGAAGAATCCATTCGTAGCTTCGTTGATTTTCGATAACGCCTCTCCGGACGCGCGCGAAGCGCTGACAAGCCCGATTGACTATCGAATCACCGAAGACAATTTCTCGCGGTGGCAGGAAGCGCAGGAAAATCTCGACCAACTCCCGCGTTCATCCATACGATCCAGCCCAGCGTCGGGGCGGACCGCCGTCGATCGCGCCGTTGCGCGCCTGCAATCGAGTCCGCCCGCACGGCAGGCGATCGAAAGCGCCGGAATCTCCGTAAGGGAATTCGTTCTCGAGACGATTGCATTGGCTCAGGCTACGGAGTCAGCCCAAACGGGCAAGTCGACGAGTCCGATGCCCATTCTGGCTGACAATTACCAGTTTGTTCGGCAATACCGGGCTGGCGGCCTGCGCGCGGAAAGCACGGAGCCGCCTGAGCCGCCTGAGCC
>DHJM01000183.1:16137-24978 GCA_002404335.1 Gemmatimonadales bacterium UBA4720 | reverse complement strand
GAGCCCACGGAGCCTCCTCAGCCTCCCGAGCCGTCCGCCGAAGGCTTCGACATTCAGCCGGAAATGCAGGCCGAAGTTCGGGAACAGGAATCCGCTGAGGCGAGGCTGCAGGTCGATGCGATGAACGCCGAGCGGACCGCGCAAGCGGAGAGCGAGCACGCAATCCGGAAGCTACAGGAACGTATGCAGCGGAAGATCGAGGCGGCGCAGGAGCGTTACCGTCGAAAGCCTTCACGCGCGCGGCGTGACGCGTCGCGCGATTCCTGGGGCGACTCGCGCGAATCTCTACGCCGCACTTCGCGCGACAATCTTTCCGACTCTCTTCCGGAGCGACGCTAGCTACTGCTGCTGGTCGCTCGGGAGCTGCCGCGGTGGCGGTGGCACAGGAAGCTCGGACACGCGCGTCTTGAACGCCTGAAATTCGGGTGTATCGACGACCAGCCTTTCCGATCGATCAAGCGGCAATTGCGCGATCAACGCCTTCGCCCTCTGGATGCGCGCCTCCTCGAGGGGATGGGATGCAAACCATCCCTCGACCACTGTCGGTTGATATTCCCGCTCCTTGAGCAGCACCTGAAACAGGTCCGGGATCCCCTGTGGGTCATAGCCGGCCCGCGTGACATTCACGACGCCCTCAGAGTCCGCCTGAAGCTCGTCGAGCCGGCTGTACCTGGCAAATAGCGCGGTTCCGCCGACCTGAACCGCTGCTTGGGCGAGTCCGCTGTGACAGATGCTTGTGAGCATGCACACGACGGCGACTCCGAGATTCGCCTTCCGCGCGCTCTCCATCTGCTTCACCGCATGCCGCTCGATCACGTGGCCGATCTCGTGCCCAAGCGAGCCGGTGAGCTCGTCGAGCTGGTCAGCGCTCTCGATGAGCCCGCGGTTCACGTAAATGAATCCGCCCGGCAGCGCGAAGGCGTTGACCTGTCTCGTGTTGACGACGTAGAAGTGCCAGTCAAGGTCCGACCGGCTCGTTTTCTTCGCGATGGACTCGCCCAGTGCCTGGATGTAGCCAGTGATGGCGGGATCGGTGACGATGGGAAGCTGGGCATTTATCTCATCGGCGTCCTGGCGGCCGAGCGCAACCTCCTGGTCCTCCGACACGGAGCAGGCAGCGAGAAGAATAAAAAGCGCTGACAGAGCGTAGGAACGAATCATTTCTTAGCGGGAATGGTACATTCATGGGGGCAAGACATGTTCCAGCCCCCACCAGGTCAATTCGTTGCCCAAGTCGAGCGTTTCCTTGCACGTCCCCGCCGCGCCGGAAAAAAAGCACCGCACCTTTGAGCAGCGCCACCTCCAGGTCCCGAGGTCCGCGCGCTATGCGATAATGGGGTCCATCGAGGGAGATTTGAGCGAAGTGTGGATAGTCTGCCATGGTCACGGGCAGCTGGCCAGACGCTTCATCTCCCGCTTTTTGCCGCTCGAGCGGTCCGACCGACTCTTCATCGCACCTGAAGCGCTATCGCGCTACTACCTATCGCCGCCGGTCGGGGGACCGCATCCATCCAACACGCCAGTCGGAGCCAGCTGGATGACCTCCGAGGATCGCGAGTCAGAGATACACGACTATGTGAATTATCTCGATGTGCTCCATGACGAAATCTTCTCCGTCGTCGATCGCGCGAAGGTGCGGCTGTGGCTGTTCGGCTTTTCGCAGGGTGTAGCGACTGTTGCGCGGTGGGCGGCCCATGGGAAGGTCGATCCGGACAGGGTCGTTCTGTACGCGGGTGTCTTGCCCCCTGAGCTCGATGTGGAGGGCGCCGCTCGTCTGACGCGACGCTCGCCGCTGGCGATCGCGCTCGGCACAAGCGATGACTTCGCCAGCCCGGAGCTGATTGCAGCTCAGGAGGCGAGGCTCCGGCAGCTGGGCGTCCCACATACAACCATCAGATTCGATGGCGGCCACGAAGTTATCCCCGAAGTACTGATGCGCCTGACCGAAGCGGCGAGGGGCTGACACGTGCGAATTTCCGCCGCGCGGTTACCTGAGCTCTCGTGGCGCACCGCTGTCATGGCGCTGCTGCTCGCATCGCTCGTGGTGCCGCTGATCGTCGCGACGGACTTCTTCTTTCCGTACGTGGTGCCGCGGAACATCTTCTTCCGCGTCGTCGTTGAAGTCGGAGCCGCCTCACTCGTCCTGGCGCTCTGTTTAGGGCGAAACACGCTCGACCTGCGCGACGAGCCGATTTTGTGGTCCCTGGTGGCGTTTCTCGCTGCCGCATCTCTCTCCGCGCTATTCTCGCCGGCGCCCACGCACAGCTTCTTTGGGGATTTCGAGCGGATGGGCGGAGTTTGGGCCTGGCTCCATCTCGTTCTCTTCTTCCTGCTGCTGAGAACACTTCGCGACGGAGACTGGAGCCGGGTCCTCAACGCGGCGCTCGCGGTGAGTCTTTTCGTCAGCTTGAGCGCGATCGGGCAGCATTCGGCAATAGCGTCGCTGGCCCATCTCTCCGATGCCGTTGTTGCGGCCAGTTCTTCCACGCTGGGCAATTCAGGACTTCTCGCGGCATATCTGCTGATGAACGTCGCGCTGGCCGGATATCTCGCCGCGACGAGCGCGCGATTCCGCCTGCTCTATCTCGCCGCTGGCGGATTGAATCTGCTCGCAATGTTTTTTGCCGAGAACAGGAGCACGGTAATCGGCCTGGTCTTGGGAACGATAGTTGGCGGACTCATCTTCGCGGCGCTCGGAGCGACGTCGAGGAAGAAGTGGATTGCTCTCGCGATGGCGGGGACATTCGCAATCGTAGTCGCTGGAGTCTCCGCCGGTGTCAGAGCTTCTCCAACGAGCCCGGCGGCGCGGTACGTTCCGACGGTGCTGAAGCGGCTGGCCCTGACAAATCCCGCGGGCGCGGACGAGTCGCGTACGATGCAATGGCGCGCCGCCATCGATGGATTCAAGGACCGTCCGCTACTCGGGTACGGATTGGAGAACCACAATCTCGTCTGGAGCGCGCACTTCGATCCCGGGATCTACGGGCTCACCACGGACATATTTGATCGCACGCACAATCAGTTTCTGGAGACGCTCGCCACCACCGGACTGATCGGCGCCGTTGCGTTTCTCGGCATTTGGTTCGCGATCGGGTTGACGCTCGTCAGGGCGTACCGGGCCGGCAGACTCTCCGCTTCCGCGATCGCGGTCCTGGCGGGACTCCAGGTCGCGTATGCGACGTACTTGTTCTTCTGGTTCGTCGATCTCAATTCGACGATGGTCTGGATTCTGATTGCCGCGTTGATCGCATCGCGAGGTACCGTGGGGTCGATCGTACTGGAGGCAAGCGGTCTCGACACGGCGCGGGCGACGCCTCGGCCCGCGCTGGCCCTCGCTTCGATTGCCGTTCTCGTGGCGGCGCTCTATGGCGAAGTCTACACGCCCCTACGCGCGAATTGGGCTCTCGCAAGAATTGACGCGCCGAGGGGATCGTTGGTCCAGACACTTTCCGAGCTCGATGTCCTCTCGAGCTCCCATGCCCGGCAGACCGCGCATACGCCGATCCTGATGGCCCGGTTCATCGGCTCGCTTCGCCCTCGCTTGCAGGAGATACGGGCCAACCCGGGCCAGCGGCGAATGCTCGACCGCGCGTTCGCGGAATCTTTCACCGCGTTCGCGCGCGAGATCCACCGCGACACCTTGAACGACCGACTTTACACGCACGAAGGCGGCTTGCTTGTCGAGGCCGCGCAGTTCTACGGGTCGGCTTCGTACGAGCAGCAGGCGATTGACGCGTTTCACAAGGCGATCGAGCTCAGTCCGCATCGCATCGAGCAGCGCCTCGCGCTTGCCAGCGTGTACACGGGTAATCGCGACTATGAGCGTGCGCTCGTGGTGTTAATCGACGCCGTGAAGAATGATCCGCTGCTTGGCGAGCCGCGCTATAGACTGGCGGAGGCGTATGTCGGGGCTGGGCATGCCGACTCCGCACTGGCGATGCTCCAGAGCTCACTCAGGCTTGGATACGTCGGCGCGCCTGAGACATATCTGTCGATGGGGAAACGTCTCGAGTTCTCGGGCAGAAACACTACCGCCGCGAAACTCTACTCCGATTACCTCGAGGCCAAGTACACCGAAGCCGTATGGAACCGCTCCGAGGCAATCGATGGGCCCGTACCAACCGCTGACATCGCGGTCGCCGCGCATCTCCCGCTGCTGTACATGCGCGCCAGCGAGAGTGAGCTCGCGATCAAGACGGCGGCTGCACTCTCAGCGTTCGATCCGTCGCGGGACGCCATCGTCGATCGATTCGTGTCAGACGTCGGTTCGCGGCATCGGGCAAACTGGGTTGCGAAAAGCTCGCTCCTCCCGTGCAGCACGGCACGCAACGCCCGGTCGAGGGACGCGATCGCATTCGGCGCGTGCGGGGTGTTCCGCCGGAAGCTCTAGACGGTCTGTGCGACCACCGGTTGTCTGATGCCGGCGCGGTGTATTCTCAGAGCGGCGATGCGGCGACCATCCATTGCCACAACTTCCATTTCCCCTCCCGGGATGGGGATCCGATCCCCCATGCGAGGCAGCCGTCCCAGCTTCGCGAAGGCGAAGCCCCCCAGCGTCGTCCAGTCTCCGTCGGGGATCTGGATTCGGTAGTCGGAACGCACATCGATCAGCGACAGAGATCCGGCAAGCTCCAGCACTCCGTCCGTGACGATTGATTCGCGCGAGGCGAAGTCGTATTCGTCGGCGATGTCACCCACGACCTCCTCGACCAGATCCTCCATAGTGACGATGCCGGCGGTGCCTCCATACTCGTCGAGCACGACGGCCATGTGCGCCCGTGTCTTTCTCAGGTCGTCGAGCACCCGCTCCGCCGGACGGCTGTCGGGGACGTACATCGGCTCACGCACAAAGTCCGCGAGATTGAATGGCGCGTCTCCCGAGTGCAGCCACAGGTCCTTGGCCAGGAACACGCCGGTCACATCATCCAGGGAGTCGCGGTAAACCGGATAACGGGAGTATCGCTCGCGCCGCAGAATTTCCCAGACTTCCTCCTCGGTCGCTTCGATGTCGAGTGCTACTACCTCCGTTCGCGGTCGCATGACGTCGCGCGCCTTCTTCTCATGGAAATCGAGAACTCCTGCCAGCATCGCGCGGTCGGACTCGTCCAACGTGCCACGGGCGTGCGCCTGCATCACCAGAAAACGGATCTCGTCGGGGCTGTGTCCCTCCGGATCATTTATGGGCTCCACCCCGAATATCCGAAGCAGGGAATTCGCCGCGCCGTTGAAGACCCAGATAAATGGAGACATCACGCGCGAGAAGACGAGGAGAGGGCGCACCACAGCGCGCGCAGTCTTTTCCGGACTCGTCAGCGCGATGGATTTGGGCGCCAGCTCTCCGAGCACGATATGGAAGAACGTCAGTATGAAGAAAGCCACCGGGACGGCAGCTACGTGCACCGCCGTGGGTGATGGATTCAGTCCAATCGCCCGAAAGACCCGGTCGAACATCTGGGCGAGCACCGGCTCGCCAATCCATCCCAGAGCAAGGGAAGCGATGGTTATGCCGAGTTGGGTAGCCGCGATGTACCGGTCGAGATGCTGAAGTGCCGTTTGAACCGTTCGTGCGGCGCGATCGCCCTGGGCGATCATCTCATCGAGCTTGCTGCGCCGGGCAGCGACGAGGGAGAACTCCGCGGCCACGAAGAACGCGTTCAGCGCGACCAGTCCAAGTACGGCAATCATGCTGCTCACCGCCACTGCCATCGACGGAGGATTGGCGGCCTCCGCAGCAACAAGTCCAAGGACCATATGCCTGTAATGTATTCTATTCTATATAGTAGTAGAGACTTAGGTGCCTGCCTAAGCGTCTAATTGACGGCAGTGCCAAACCCCCGCAAAGGAACCCTTGCTCCCGGCCGTCCCAATAACACCTGCGGTTCCGCTGGCCGCTCTGGCACTCTCTCGCCCCCTTGGAGACGGGCGCGAGGGGGTCCTTCGAGTCCTTTACCTCGGCCGCTTGTCGCTGGCGACGGCGATCTTCGTCGCCGCGATCGCGGTCTGGCGACGTGCCGACAGTAGCGCGACACTGGTGGCGACACTCGCCTTCGTCGCGGCCCTTTTGTTCACCGCTGGTTCGATGTTCTACAGCGGCCGCAGGCAGGGTGTCCTCGCGGACACCTTTTTCTACGTCCAGGTAATCTTCGATCTATTCCTCGTGACCACTGTCGTGCATCTCACGCAGACGGGCACGCCATCTCAGCTCGCGCCGCTGTACATCCTGGTCATCGCCGTGAGCGCGCTGGTTCTGCCGCCCGCCGGAGTGCTCCTGGTCGCGGGGCTCGGGGATGTCCTTTACTTCGCCGTGACGATCTTCGATCAGGCCAGGGCGTTCGATCTGCCCGTGCTGATACAGCTCGGAATATTCGGAGCTGTCGCCCTCGGATGCGGCTACATTGGCGCGCGACTCCGCCAAGCGCACGCGGGACGGGAAGAAATGGCGGCCGAGTTGGCGGCTTTCCGGCTCCGCGAAGCGGACATCGAGAGACTCCACACGCGAGCGGAACGGCTCGAGGCAGTCGCAGAGCTGAGCGCGTCGCTGGCCCACGAGATAAAGAATCCACTGGCGTCGATCAGAAGCGCCACGGAGCTGCTCGCGAAAGTGCCGGGTGCCGACGACGACACGCGAACGCTGACGACGCTCGTTCAACGCGAGTCCGACAGATTGTCGCGATTGCTCTCGGAATTCCTCGATTTTGCGCGAACCGGCGTTACCAGCGTGCGCAGGGTCGACCTCGTTGACATCGCGCATCACGCCGCCGCGCTCGTCAGCGCGCACCCCGACAAGCCCGAAAACGTGACCATTCGCGAGCTGTTTCCTTCGACCCCGCTGGTCGTCGTTGGCGATGATGATTTGCTCCATCGCGCAATTTTCAATCTCCTCCTCAACGCAGTCCAGGCGTCTCCGCCCGGCGGCGAGGTACGGCTCGAGGCAGCGGAACTCTCGTACCACCAGCTCCCGGCGCAGGCTGAGCGCTTCACACGCGGGGCGATGATGGTGCAGGTAACCGACCAGGGAAAGGGAATAGCCGACTCGATCAAGGAGCGGCTCTTCGAGCCCTTCGTCACCACGAAAACGGGCGGCACGGGGCTCGGGCTCTCGATCGTACACCGCGCCGTGGAAGCGCACCATGGCTTCATTCTCGTCGGTCGAGATGGCAAGAGCGCGGGCACGAGGTTCACGGTAATTCTGCCCAGGCTCGGGAGCGAAGGCGCCCGCAAGAGCCCGCGCGCATCGGCAAAGAGCGAGCAATGACGGCCGCAGCTACCTCGGCTCCGACCGTTCTCATCATCGATGACGAGATGGGTATCCTCGACACGATCCGCATTCTGCTCAAGAACGAGGGGTTCATACCATACACGGCCCTTGGCGGCAAGAAAGGGCTCGAGCAGATAGCCGCATTGAAGCCCGATCTCATACTCACCGACGTCAGAATGCCCGACGTGACAGGACTCGACATTCTCGCCTCGGTTCGGGCGCACGACCCCGAAGCGGTCGTGATTCTGATGACTGCGCAGGCCAGCCTTCAGTCGGCCATTGGGGCGGTGAACAACGGCGCCTTCTATTACATCCAGAAGCCGTTCAAGAACGAAGAGCTGGTGACGATCGTGCGGCGTGCGGCAGAGCATCGCACGCTAAGGCGCGAGAACAAAACGCTCAAGGCGGAGATGAAGCGCCGCGACAAGTCGGCGCGCCCGATTGGCGCCAGCAAGCCCTGGCTGGATGCGCTGCACGTCGCGGAATCGGTCGCCGGCACGGACTCGACGGTTCTTCTGCAGGGCGAATCCGGAACCGGAAAGGAAGTCGTGGCGCGATATATCCACGACCTCTCGGCACGCGCGACCAAGCCATTCCTCTCCATCAACTGCGGCGCATTACCGGAGAGCCTTCTGGAGAGCGAGCTGTTCGGGCACGTCAAGGGATCGTTTACCGGAGCGACGCGCGACAAGGAAGGGTTGTTCTTCGCGGCCGGAGAAGGAACCTTCCTGCTCGACGAAATCGGAGAGACCACACCGGCAACACAGGTAAAGCTCCTGCGCGTGCTGCAGCAGCGCGAAGTGATTCCCGTCGGGGCTACCGAGGCGAAGCCGGTGACCGCAAGGGTGATCGCGGCTACGAATCGCGACCTCGAGGATGAAATCAAGCGGGGGAATTTCCGAAGCGATCTCTACTACCGGCTGAACGTGATTTCCATCGTGCTACCGCCGCTGAGGACTCGCCCCGACGACATCCAGCTACTGTCGGACTCATTCCTCAAGCGTGCCGGCGAAGTCCGCGGCGAAGCGCCAAGGATCCTGGCGGCCGATGCGCTGGAGGCGATGCAGCGGTACTCGTGGCCGGGGAACGTGCGCGAGCTCGAGAACGCCCTCGAGCGAGCAGCGATTCTGGTCAAGGGGGACACGATTCCGCTTTCGGCGCTTCCCGAGCGCGTCGTCGCTCCCAAGTCGGACCCATTGGTCAGCGACGCTGTGCAGGCAAACCCCACTCTGGACACCATCGAGCGAGCCTACATCCTGTGGGTTCTGGAGAACGAAGGCGGAAACAAGCCGCGCACCGCGGAGGTCCTCGGGATCGATCCGTCGACGTTGTATCGGAAGCTCTCCAGGTACGGCCTGCCTACATAAGTGTCGCGAATTGCGGTAGCCTCGCAAATTGCGGCGACATATGCGTCGGTACCAATGTTCTGTAATCTCGTAAACCCAGACAGCACCGCGAGTTACGCCCCAGTGCCTTTGCAGGATACCGTGAGTGACCTGTGTGCCTTGCCTCTCTGTAGCTGAGGCGTCTTTACCATAGGTGAATGCAAGTGCATTTCACCACAGTTGCATTCACCACAGTCA
>DHJM01000183.1:3305-16019 GCA_002404335.1 Gemmatimonadales bacterium UBA4720 | reverse complement strand
CCGTCGCAGAACGTGACCGTCGTGATTGTGAACGTCACTGGCCCGCCGGATTCGTGGAGCGGGACTGCTACGCACTCGCAGTCTGCGAAGGTTTGCGACATGACCAACGGCGTGATCACCTGCGTCTAATTTGATCTGGTTGCAAGTGAAAGGGGGGAGCGGCTTAGCCGCTCCCCCTTTTTCTTTTTGGCGGGAATGGATTTGGTTTCGCCCGTTGACGAGCAGTGACGCGAATGTCGCCGAATACTGCATTGTCACCACATGACCACAGCCAGGACTGCCGGATACACTCTGATCGAGATCGTGGTCGCCCTGCTCCTTTTCGCGATTGGCGGTCTGGCGCTGGTGACGACGAGCGCCGTGGTTGGGCGGGCGATGAACACGAATGCCGTTCGCGAGCGGGCATCGCGGATCGCCGCGAGCCGGCTCGAGATCATTGGCGCCGCCTGTCACCGTGCGGCGAGCGGGCGAGAGACATTGCAGCAAATCGAATCGGAGTGGTCGGTTACCGCTCTCGATTCAGCGCGCCTGAGTGTCGTCGAATCTGTGAGCTATCCCTCGCCGCAGGGCCGACGAACAGATCTGTTTCGGGCGGTGTTGCCGTGCCGGTGAGCAATCCAGACGGGATACGCCCGAGGGCGCACGGGCCATGCCGACGGGGATTCACACTCATCGAGCTCGCGGTGGTGCTTGTTATCCTCGGTGTTGCTGGCAGCGCGATCGGGCTCACGCTCTTGCGGCAGCAGCGCTTCTACCGTGGAGCAGCGGAGCTGCTTTACGCGCGCGAAGGAGTACGCGATGCTATCGAGTTGCTCTCGACCGACATCCGAGGAATGTCCACGGCCGATACGGCGGGACTGCTTGCCGACTCCGCAGTAGAGCTGTTTGCAAGCATCGGCAGCTCAGTCGTTTGCCAGGTCGCGGGCACGGAGATCGGATTGCCCAGTGCAGTTCCTTTTCCCGGGAATACGCTGACGGCCTTCGTCACGCAGCCCGACACGGGCGACATCGTGCTCTTCTACCGGGACTCGGTCGAGAGTGGCAGTCAGTGGGAACGGCATCGAATCGCCGGCTTCACTGCCCGCTCCCTGGCCGCGTCATGTCCTGCGTCGACCGGGTTCACGCCGCCGCAGGATGCCGACGCGGGTACGAATGGATTCCTGATTACGCTCTCCACTCCATTGAGTAGCCATTTCGGCCGTGGCGCCCCGGTGCGTTTCATCAGACGCGGACGGTACAGCCTGTACCATTCCACCGACGGAGAATGGTATCTAGGGTATCGACGGTGTAACGCCGTGGGGTCATCTGTGTGCGGCGCGATCCAGCCGTTGAGCGGGCCGTACCGTGCCTACAGCAGCAACCCAGGCTCAACGGGACTGCTCTTCGAGTTCTTCGATGAGCTTGGCGGGCGTCTCGGCGCCGGTTCTTCTCCACTCACGCTCGCGAGGATAGACATCACGGCTCGGGCAGAAAGCCGGCATCGGCTCACAGTTGAAGGTCGCACCGTGATGCCGGCTGATTCAGGGACGGTGTCCGTCGCGGTGCGGAACCGCCGACCATGAGAGGCGAGATCCGTGGCCATTCGACTTCCTTTGACCGCAGCTCGGCGCCTGGGCGGCGCAACGGATTCGCGCTCGCCGCCGCGCTCCTCGCGCTGCTCCTGATTGCCGCCCTCGTAACAGGAGTGTTCTTCGCGGCAACGGAGGAGACGCACGTTGGCGCAGCGTCGGCCGAGCGTCAGCTCACGTTGTCGGCCGCGGAGTCGGCCATCGAGTTGACGATCGCAGGGTGGAGCAGGGAATCGATCGGTAGCATCGACATCGGTGTGACGAGAACCGCCGCTGTCGGAGAGTTGGGAGTACCCGTCGTGGTCCACATAACCCGTCTCGATTCCACGCTGTACTGGATCATTGCCGATGCAACTGCTCCGTCTAACGGCTCGCGGGTGTCGCGCCGGATCGGAGTCGTCGTGAGGGTGCCGGCGAGGGCCGATCATTCGATAACTATCGACCGAATTTCAGAGCGATCGTGGTCGGAGCTTTTCTGAGACGGCCGGAGCCCACCGTTACTTTCCCGCCAATTGAATCGTGTCTTAGTTCGAACACCTTGGAGCCTGACCAAAAGGCGGAACCGCCACGCGGTTGGTCTCCATGCAAGTGCAGGCAAACAGGGTCTTTGGGATCGCACGCTTCAAGAAGGTAAAGAAGTAGCGCGCAACCCTGGAAACACCCTCTTTTTTTTCATTTACCAAGGGCGCGATGGGGTTGTTTGGCCGCAAGAAGACTACCGTAGGGCTCGATATCGGCTCCGGCCTGGTTAAGGTCGCTGTCATCGATCACTCGAAGTCGACACCAGAACTGATCAAGGTTGCAATCACTCCGCTTCCCGATGATGCCATCGTGGAAGGTGAAGTGATGGATCCGCATCTCGTTTCTGATGTCATCCGCTCAACCATTGAGTCGGTAGATGCGAACACGAAGGCCGTGGTCGCCGCTGTCGGCGGTCGCGATGTCATCATCAAGCGGATCAAGACCGAAAGGGTGAAAGAGGCCCAGGCCCGCGAGCTCATGCGCTGGGAAGCGGAACAGCACGTTCCGGATGTCGACTCGGTCGAGCTCGATTTCCAGATTCTCGATCAGGACGGCGATGGCAGAGACGAAATGAGCGTTCTTCTCGTCGCAGCCAAGCGTGATCTGGTGGAAGCCAAGCTCCGCATCCTCGCCGAGGCCGGCATCACGCCGAGCTCGATGGACGTGGACGCGTTCGCGCTCCACAACGCCTTCGAGCTCAACTATCCGGACGCGATGAGTGGCGCCGTAGGACTCGTGAACATTGGACACGAGGTCACCAACATCAACATTCTGGACGACGGCGTCCCGATCCTGACCCGCGACCTTCCCATCGGCACCCGCCGTATTCGCGAAGATCTCCAGCGCGAGCACGGACTTTCGGCCGCGGACGCGGAAGCGCTGATCAGAGGATACGACCGCTCTCCCCAGCTAGACTCGGTGATTCTGCAGCGCACTGAAGAAATCGCTACCGGACTCGAGCGAGCTATCGCGTTCCTGTCCACGTCGCTCAAGGGCGACGGACAGATGAAGGCCGTTTATACCTGCGGCGGTGGTTCACGCACGCCAGGACTGACCGAATCTCTTGGGCAACGCCTAAAGAAGCCGGTCGAGCTCGCCAACCCACTGGCCATGATGTCGGTGAGGGAAGGCGCATTGGAGTCTCTCGTGACCGACGAGGTCGCGCCACTCCTGATGCTCGCGATCGGTCTTGCCCTTCGTAAGAACTGACCCCGGACCACTGACACCATGATCGAGATCAATCTCCTACCCGGGGACGGGAAGAAAAAACGCCGCGCGAATTCGACCAAAGGGCTGAAGTTCGAAATCAGGCCTATGGATCTTTTCGCCGGACTCGCGGCCAAGATCACCGACAAATACATGCTCGGCGCGGTTGCCGCGGCGGGTGTATCCGCAGCGCTGATCGCCTTCATGTTCATCCATCAGGCGGCGCAGGCAAGCGGACTGGAAGCGAGAGAGATCAAAGCTCTGAAGGATTCGACCCAGTTCAGCGCCGTTCTCATGGCGAAGGCCAAGGCGGAAGCCTCGCGCGACTCGCTGTATCAGCAGATCGCGATCATCAAGTCGATCGATGATTCCCGCTACCTCTGGTCGCATCTCATGTATGAGATCAGCAACGCATTGCCGCAGTACACATGGCTGACCGAGATCACTCAGACGAGCGCGCCGCGAAGCGCAGCCGCTGTCGACACCCTGAAGAAAGTGGTCGCCACCGATAGCACGCAGTCGCCGGAGAAAAGGGCGGCGGAAAGGAATCGCGCATTGAAGGCACGATCCGACTCGCTGCTCGCTACGGCGAAGGACCTCAAGTTCAAGGTCGTCGGTCATACGGTGGACATTCAGGCGCTCACGCGATTCATGAAGTCGCTCGAAGCGTCGCCGTTCATCCAGAACGTGCAGCTAAGCCGCTCCGATCTGGTTCAGGCAGAAGGAAAGGAAGTCACGGAGTTCACTCTCGAGGCGGAGACGCAATCTCCACCCGCCTTCGCGATCAAGACGGTTCCACTCGTAGTATCGGCGGCGCACTAACATGGCAAATCTCGCCAACATGACCGTTCGCGAAAAGAAGCTCGGCGGCGTAGGTGTGGCCGCCGTGCTGGTGCTCGCTCTGTACTGGTATTTCCTGTACAAGCCGAAGGCGCAGGAGCTGAACGCTACCCAGATCCACGTTGACTCGCTGGACAGGAAGAATCAGCAGGCGAAAGCAGACATCGCTACGGGCAGCTTGCAGAAGCTCCGCGCGCAGTCCGCTGAATACGAACAGAGCCTCAAAGTGATGCGCCAGCTCGTTCCAAGGAGCAATGAGGTGCCCGCCCTGCTCGAGGACATCTCGACGGCGGCGCGCCGCGTCGGACTCGACCTGGCTACCGTGGAGCCGATGCCGGTTCTGCCGGGCGAACAGTTCGATACCTATCGGTACAAGCTCGCCGTAATCGGCGGGTACCACCCGGTTGGCCAGTTCCTCAGCAACGTCGGCTCGCTCAACCGCATCATCGCGCCCGTCACAATGGCGATCAAGCTGCATCCAATCGCTGACAAGACGAAGGCCCGCACAAGGAAGGGCGAATCGCTCATAGACACCGAGTTCCAGGTGCAGACCTACGTCGCTCGGACGACGCCATACGTACCGTCCACGGTGAAACAATAATGAAGCGCTCAATCTCGTTCGCCCTGGTCTTTGTAGCGGCGCTGGCGACAGGAGCCTCCGCGCAGGCACGCGCCCAGGCCGCTCCAAGGCCGAATACGAACAGAGCCGCCAAAGCCGCCACGCCCAAGGCGCCGGCGCCACCTCCTCTCGATACCAGGAAGCCGGCTGTCGCGACGGCGCCGATTCCGGCCGTCGACACCACGCCCCGGGTGTTGATCAACCGCGAGATCTTCGCGTATGACGGGGACGGCAGGCGCGACCCATTTGTGTCGCTTCTGACGACCTCCGATCTGAGGCCTCTCCTGACCGACCTGAAACTGGTCGCCGTGGCTTTCGACCCTCGGGGGCAAAACTCTGTTGCGGTTTTGCGTGATGTCACGTCTAAAGACCAGTACAGAGTGCGAGTTGGCCAGACGATCGGCAGAATGCGGGTCGCCGCCATCCAGGAGAAAGCTGTGATTTTCACGATTGAAGAGTTCGGCTACAGTCGCCAGGAAATCCTGCCGATCATCGCCGATTCGACCAAAACGAGGCCCCGTCAATGAGCTTTCTCAAAGCGCTGCCAGCAGCGGCGCTCCTGTTCCTGCCTTCATCTGCAGCGACCGTTCACTCACTCAGTGTAGTCCCGTCCTCCGGGAAGACTGAAGTGGTGATCGGCGTCAATGCTGCCGTGGATGTGCAGGACTTCACGCTCGACGCGCCGGCCCGTGTGGTAGTCGATCTGAAAGGAGCCATTCTGGATATGTCGCGCAGCACCTACGACAAGGTTGCGCGCGGCGGCATCACCAACATTCGCTATTCGCAGTTTCGTCCCAACGTGGTTCGCGTCGTCATCGAAATGGACGCGAAGCACCCATATGCCGTGAAGCGCAACGACGGCGAGGTTCGCATCTCAGTCACCGGCGGAAAGACCGCCGACTACACGTCCTGGTCCTCGAACAACAAGCCAGGGTACGTTGCCGCTCCGAAGCCGCCCTCGACGCGCGCCGTCAGCACACGCGCGGTCGCCCAGGCACCCGACGTGACACGGACGCTGGTGAGGTCCGCTCCTCTGTCGGCTCAGACCACGCCAAAGGTGGTTTCTCAGGTCGAGTCGACCAGTTCGCAGGTTGAGGCGCAGGACTATACGGTGACCGCCGAGCCCGCCCCCGCGAGAGCGGTGTCGACTTACGACAAGCCGGTCGCTCTCTTCTCGCAGGCGCAGCAATCGCAGCAGCCTTCCATCACAGTCACTTTCCAGGACACCGACATCGTCGACGTGATCGCGTCGTTCGCCGCCTTCTCCGGACGTACGATTGTCGTTGGAAAAGACGTGAAGGGCACAGTCACCGCCGAGATCCGTAATCAACCCTGGGATGTCGCGTTGCGCGCCATCCTTCAGGGTCAGGGCCTCGCGGCGTCGGAAGATGCTCTCTCCGGGATCATAACGGTTGACAGCTACGCCAACATCCTTAACCGCCAGGCTTCCGAGCCGCTGCAGACGCAGCTCGTTTCGATCAACTACGCGCGGGCAATGGCGCTCGTGCCGACGATCCAGTCGCTGCTGCAGAAGGACTGCCCGCAGGCACCAGCCGGCGGGAATGTGGCGAGCAACGCCGCCAGACCCATGTGCATAGCCCGCGGACTTGTTGCGGCCGACAGCACCACCAACACGCTTATCATCACGGAGACGTCTACGCGCCTCGCCGAAGTTCTGCAGTACGTGCGCAACCTCGACGTTCGCACTCCGCAGGTCGGCATCAAGGCGAAGATCATCTTCGTCAATAGAACGAACATCGAAGATATCGGTCTTTCCTACGATCTTGGCACGGGCACGGATCAGTTCTTCAGCCAGCTCGTGAAGCGTCCGGATCCCGCGACGCTCAAGCCGATCGATACCAACGGCGACGGAGTTCCTGATGCATTGGGAGGCGGCACGCCTTTCAACGGCGACAGGATTCTGCTCGGCGGCAACGCGCTGTCGGCGATCGCGAACGCCAACGCCAGGGTCGTCAACCCGGCGCTCAGCGTCGTGTTCTCGACCGCGCTCGGCAAGTTCCAGCTCACCAGCTTCCTCGACGCGCTCCAGGAAGTCCGGTTGGCCGATCTTCAGGCCGAGCCGAGCATCGTGACGCTCGACAACAGACAGGCATCGATCCAGGTCGGTCAGGAAATCCCGATCAGAGTGCTCGACGCAAATACGGCAAATCTCAGCGGCGCGACGACTCCGAATGCGCAGCCGAGGGCCACGGTTCAGATGAAGCAGGTCGGTATCATCCTGACCGTTACGCCGCACATCACCAATAATCGCCAGATCCTGCTGCTGCTGCATGCGGAGAATTCCGATGCCCAGCTGGCAGCTTCCGATGTCGGATTCATCTTCGGCAAGCAGTCGGGCGACACCCAGCTCCTGGTTGGCGATGGCGAGACCGCCGTCATCGGTGGACTCACCGTCACGCAGACCACGCAATCGAAGTCGGGAATCCCGCTGCTCGTCGATCTGCCGATCATCGGCAGACTGTTCGGCGAAACGCGTACCGACGATGAGAAGCGCGATCTACTGATCCTCGTAACACCACATATCATCGACGACGGCGCACCGATACCAGGCGCATCGTCGAATCCGATCCCACCAGCCACCCGCTAAAGGTGACTCGAATGCACATAGATCTTACTCACGGCTTGCGCCGCGGCCTCGTTCTCGCCGCTGTTGCAGCCTCGATTTCTCTTGGAGTCGCGGCGTGTAACGACTCGACATCCATAGATCCGCAGCGGGACCGGATCCCGCCAACGCTCACGCTGACGGGCGTCGGTGGTCAGGCTGACACCGTAATTGCCTTCACGACCGACGCGAAGGACAATCTCGGTCTGAAGACAATTCATGTGCAGGCCATCGGTGCCGTTGGGTTCATCTACGACACCGTCTTTACGAGCGCCGTCACCAACATCCAGCTGCCCTTCAAGCTCTTCTCATCGCGTTCCGTTCCTCCAGGCACTCCCGTAATCGTTACAGCAACCGCCGTCGACGGCGCCGGCAACACTTCCGGAGTCGACACGCTGATACTGGCGACCGGAAACGTTCCGCCGCCGGAAGTCAAAATCATCAGCCCGTTTTCCGGCAGCTCCGCCGTGCTCGGCAAGTCGATACTCGTCACCGTCATGGGCAAGTCGGGGATCAAGGTTCGCTCACTTGGCCTGTTCACTACCGGCCCAGTGGTGCTGGCGGACTCGCTCATCTATTCGAGCCCACTTCTTGATTCGCTCACCTTCCAGGACACGGTCGCGATACCTCTGACCGCGACCGCCGGGACGCTTACCATAACGCCGTTCCTGAGAGATTCATTGGGCCAGCGCGCTGTCGGTCCAAGCATTACGGTCACGGTTCAGACCGCTGCTCAAATCAATTCTGTTCCTGTGGTGAACGCGTATTGCACGACCAGCCAGACATTCGACAATGCCTGCGGTCACGGCAAGCGGGTAGAGGTGACTGACACTGTGCACGTCGAAGCCGACGATCCAAGTGGCATCTCTCAGCTCGGATACGAAGCGAGAAGCACCGTTGGCGGACCCATCGACGATTCACAGACGTTCTTATCGAACGGTCAGCTGACCTTCCAGCCGCACACGTTCGCGATGAAGCTGCCATACACCAACTTCCCCCAGACTGCCTACATACAGGTATTCGCTCAGAACTCGAACGGCGTGCGAGCGTACGCGAAGCTTGCCAGCGGAGCGGACCGAATCGATACCGTCACCGTTGTCGCTGGCGTCACCCGTCCGCTGCCATTGGGCGGTCAGGTAGCCGACGCGCTCTATCACGCGGGTAAGGATCGACTCTACCTCACGAACATCACGCGCAACCAGGTCGAGGTCTTCAACCTGGGTGACTCATCGTTCAAGACGCCCGTGATCGTCGGGTCACGCCCCTGGGGTCTCACGGTCTGGCCGCGCGACCGCGCAGGCACACAGGGCGACACGCTGCTCATAGCCAACTCGGGTGGAACCGACATCAGCTACATCGATCTGAACGTCGGTGCCAATGGCGCGGAAGTGTTCCGCTACGCTCTGCCCAATATCATCGTCTATAGCGTCACCACGGTGACGTCCGGAACGAGCGGTCTGCCCTTCCAGCAGCTCTCGAGGTACGATTTCAGTGATCGTCCACAATTCCCGGCCGCCACGTGCATAGCTGTGGGCGGTGTGTGCACAGAGACCGTGCTCACTTATACCACGACACCGACGCCGGGCCAGACGCCACCATTCAACACGCTGAACGGAACGATCCGCTGGGAGAATCTCACCCAAGGCATAACAGCGGCTGGAAAAACAGATCCGCACACGTCGCATTTCTTCTTCGAGCAATCCGTGGGTCAGTCGGTCGGGCGCGCGGATACGCTCAAAATCGTGCGTTTCGACGCCAACGGCATCGATAGCGCGGTGATTGTGCCCTACAATCAACCCGTAGCCGGAGGCTTCTACTCGGTCACGGTGCGCCTGCCCGAGCTGGGATTTCGGGACACGACCTTTGCGCGTAATTCCGGCAACTTTCAGCGAGCAATATTCGGTGAAGGAGGCAGCGTTTTCGGCAGCAGAGCCATCTCGTATGATGTCGATCGTGGATTCGCGACCACCTTCACTGATCTCTCTGGTGCCACGATAGCGATACCAATTCCCGTAGTCGACAAGGGGGTCTCTCCCGCGACCGCCGTGTCCGACTTCATCGCCAACACTTTCGCGGAAGTGAAGGGAGTCGCAATCAACTTCGATGGCTCGCTATCGGCGATTCGAGCCGACTCGACCTATATACTGAATCCGTTGCTCAGGCTGCAGGGCGTTCTCGCCACGACCGTGAGCAACGCGGGTCTGGACTTCCATCCGCTCAACACCGGGCCGAACTCGTTCCCGCTGAATACGCGCCTCTTGTTCGCGGCATCGTCGGAGCCTCAAATCGATATTTTCGATACGCATTGTTATCAGCGCGTATCTTCGATTCCGATTCGCGATCCGATCATCGGTCCGATCAAGGCCGCGTTCCGTACATCCACCGGCCAGCTGGTGCTCGTTGGGGCTACGGCGAGAGGAGTTGTCATTGCGCAGCTGCCAAATACATTTACGACGACCTGCCCATAGTCAGTTAGGCTATCATTTGGAAAAAGAGCCCGGCCAAAAGCCGGGCTCTTTGTTTTGCCCTGTCCGGGATCCAAGGAAACGTCAGGGGTTGTCATAGAAGCGCCGCCTCGTTCTTTTTGGAGACTCATGCTGCGATTCACCACTGCTGGAGAGTCACACGGGCCCGCGCTCGTGTCCATCCTCGAGGGGATGGTAGCGGGGCTGGCCCTCGTCGTCGCCGATGTCGACGTAGAGCTCGCCCGCAGGCAGCAGGGCTATGGGCGCGGCCGTCGCATGAAGATCGAGTCCGACCACGCCGAGTTTCTCTCCGGCGTCCGAGCCGGCGAGACGCTGGGCTCTCCGATCGCAATGCTGATCCAGAATCGCGACTGGAAGAATTGGGAGGAGATAATGGATCCAGCGCCCCGGGATGGAGATCCCGCCCGTAAGCGCGCTGTGACGCGTCCACGGCCTGGGCACGTCGATCTCTCGGGCATGCTCAAGTACGATCGGGATGACGCTCGAGACGTGCTGGAACGTGCCTCCGCGCGCGAGACGACCGCTCGCGTGGCCGCAGGGGCCGTCTGCAGGCGCTTTCTCCGCGAATTCGGCATCACCCTGGGGAGTCACGTTGTGCACCTGGGCGGGGTCGACGCGCGCCGCCCCGACAAGATGCCGGCGGACTTGAATGCGGCCGCGGACGAATCTCAGCTCCGCACACTGGATCGGGACGCTGAGCAGGAGATGATCGCGAGGATCGACGCCGCGAAGGCGGACGGCAACACCCTCGGCGGCATCGCGGAAGTCGTCTGCGATGGCGTTCCGGTCGGCCTCGGGTCACACGTGTCGTGGGACAGGAAGCTCGATGGCAGGCTCGCAGCGGCTCTCATGTCCATTCCCGCCGTGAAGGCGGTCGAGATCGGCCTCGGCGTGGAATCCGCACGCAGGAAGGGCTCCGATGTCCACGACGAGATAGATCCCGATGAGCGAAACGTGAAAGCGGGGCGCGTGCGCAGGAGAACCAACCGCGCGGGCGGGATGGAAGGCGGCATCAGCAACGGCGAGCAGATCGTGCTCCGCGCATCGATGAAGCCGATCAGCACCCTAATGCGCCCCCTTGGAACGATCGAGATGAAGACGCGCGAGCCCGCGCAGGCGGTGGCGGAAAGAAGTGATGTCACAGCCGTTCCAGCGATGGGAGTCATCGCTGAAGCAATGACAGCATTCATCGTCGCCCAGGCCCTGCTCGAGAAGTTCGGCGGGGATTCGCTCGGGGAGACGCGACGCAATTACGAGAATTACGTCGCTGGCTTGAGTGGCAGACAGGGACGCTAGGGCGCTGCCTCCACATCTGATCCTCGTTGGCCTTCCGGGAGTTGGGAAGACAACGATCGGCAGAGAGGCTGCGCGGAAGCTGGGGCGAGAGTTTCTCGATTTCGACAAGGAGATCGAGCGGCGATCTGGAATGGAAGTGCGCGAGATCTTTCGCCAGAAGGGCGAGGAGCACTTTCGGGAGATGGAATTCGCGCTGACGCAGGAGCTGAGCGCCACCGGCGGTATGGTGTTGTCACCAGGTGGTGGCTGGATCACCCAGCAGAGGTCAGTCGAACTTTTGCGTTCGGTTGGGCGTATCATATACCTTAGAGCGTCACCCGAGGCAGTCGCTCGCCGGTTGCGCAGGGTGGAGACCAGGCCGCTGCTGGCTGGCCGCGATCCGGTGGTGGCGCTACGGGAGCTGTACGAGAAAAGGCAGGCCCTCTACGAGACAGCCGATACTGTTCTCGATACGGAAAACCTTGCACGGCAACAACTTATAGCGAAAGTCGTCGAGCTTGCCTCGACCATGAAATAACTACGAACGCCAATGGACGAACGAATACCTGTACAGACCACATTCCGCGTGATGGGCCCACACGAGCGGGGGCGCTTTGCCCCGGAAGCATGGGGTCATCTGCTCTCACTCAACGGCTCGGGCGCGATCAACGGGCTGGAGCTGGAGCACATCATCGAGAGAGCCCTCATGCAGTTCGAGGGACGGATTGCTCTCGACGATTTGCGCGGACTGCTCGAGGGAACTGGCCTGGAAGACTCCTCCGGAAGCGGCGACAACACTACGGTGCACTAGATGGCGAAAGCCAAGACAACTAAAGCAAAAACAACGAAAGCGAAAACAACCACGAAGCGCGCGACCAAGGGCGTTGCCGCGAATAGTGGCGCGATCAAGCCCACGCGCGCGAGAAAAAGCGCGGCGGCGAAAGTCGTCGAAGACGAAGGACCATCCGAGCCAGGCTCGACATCGCTTGTGATCGTCGAGTCACCCGCGAAGGCCAAGACCATCGGGAAGTATCTCGGGCGCGCGTACAAAGTGCGCGCGACGGTCGGTCACGTGCGCGATCTACCTGAGAAGAAGATGGGAATCGACATCGAAAACGGCTTCGAGCCGGAATACGTGACGATCCCCGGAAAGGAGAAGACCGTCGCCGATCTCAAGAGCGCGGCCAGGGATTCGCGCGAGATCTTTCTCGCGACCGATCCGGACCGCGAGGGCGAGGCGATCGCGTGGCATGTTGCCCAGGCGATAAAAACCAAGAATGGAGCGCCGATGAGGCGCGTCCTGTTTCACGAGATCACGCGCGACGCCGTGGTGTTGGCGATCGCCAGCGCCGGAAAGATCGACGAGCGGAAAGTCGACGCGCAGCAGGCGCGCCGCGTCCTCGACCGACTCGTCGGATACAAGGCGAGCCCGGTTCTCTGGAAAACCGTGAAGAAGGGGATTTCAGCGGGCCGCGTTCAGACCGTCGCGTTGCGCCTGCTCGTGGAACGGGAGCGCGAGATCCGAGCGTTCAAGCCGGTCGAGTACTGGACCGTCGAGGCGCTCCTCGAGGAGGC
>DHJM01000183.1:2546-3187 GCA_002404335.1 Gemmatimonadales bacterium UBA4720 | reverse complement strand
GAGCGGAGGAAAAACCCGGCGGCGCCGTTCACGACCAGCACGCTCCAGCAGGACGCGGCGAAAAAGCTCGGCTTCGGATCGAAGCGGACGATGCGACTGGCGCAGGATCTCTACGAAGGAATAGAGATTGGCGAGGAGGGCGCGGTTGGTCTCATCACCTACATGCGCACCGACTCGACGCGCGTTGCGTCTTCGGCCGCCGAACAGGCGCGCGAGTATATCAAGATGATGTACGGCGAGTCCTATCTTCCCGATGCGCCGCGCCTCTACGCCGACAACAAATCGAAGAACGCGCAGGATGCGCACGAGTCCGTCCGTCCGACGGATCCGACGCGCCGCCCCGAGCACATCCGTAAGTACCTCAAGGAAGACCAGTATCGGCTCTATGAGCTGATCTGGCAGCGGTTCATGGCGTCGCAAATGACGCCCGCGATCTTCGACACGACCACGGTCGACTTCGACTTCGACCGGTTCCTGTTCAGGGCGACCGGCAGCGTGGTCAAGTTCGATGGCTACCAGCGCCTCTACAAGGAATCGCGCGAAGCCGAGGAAGGCAAAGCGCTGGAAGAGGAGCAGGGACTGCCGGTGGTCCAGAAGGGAGAGGATATCCCGGTCAAGGCAATCACTCCCTCGCAGCATTT
>DHJM01000183.1:0-2489 GCA_002404335.1 Gemmatimonadales bacterium UBA4720 | reverse complement strand
ACGCTCGTCGATCGCCGCTACGCGATGCTAGAGCAGCGGCGATTTTTCCCCACGTTCCTCGGCGAACAGGTCGAGCGCGTGATGGTGAAGAGCTTTCCCGATGTGTTCAACGTCAGGTTCACGTCCCACATGGAAACCGATCTCGACAAGATCGAGGACGGCGACGTGAACTGGCGGAAGATGCTCAAGGATTTCTACGGACCGTTCGCGGAATCCGTGAAGAGCGCGGACATCGAGTCGCTCATCGGCGAGGCGCACGATCTGTCCATGCTCGAGACCGAGAGATGTCCGACGTGCGGTGGGAAACTGGTTCCCCGCGGCGGATTCTTCGGCCCGTTCCTGGCGTGCGAGAACCATCCGAAGGACTGCAAGTTCACGCGGCCGCTACGCGGCGATCGCAAGCCGGCGCAGCCCACGGATGAGATCTGCCACGAGTGCGGCTCGCCAATGGTCATCCGTCACGGACGCTCGGGGGAATTTCTCGGCTGCAGCACATTTCCGAAGTGCCGCGGCACGAGATCGATGCCAACCGGCGTCAAGTGCCCGAAAGACGGTGGCGACATTGCCGTGCGTCGCTCGAAGAAGCGCGGAAAAGCTTTCTACGGCTGCTCGAACTATCCGAAGTGCGACTTCGTGGTATGGGACAAGCCGGTTGCGGAGATCTGCCCCGAGTGCGGCTACGTTGGCGCCGAGTCGAAGTTCACGAAAGCGCGCGGCGACTACCGTCGCTGCATCAAGTGCGCGAACGAGTGGGATGTCGCGCCGACGCCTGAAGCTGTGGCGGTGTGACGCAGCGAGTCACGGTTGTCGGCGGCGGCCTCGCCGGCTCGGAGGCAGCGTGGCAGCTCGCCACCCGCGGGTTCGAGGTATCGCTGCACGAGATGCGTCCGGTCACGACGACGCCGGCGCACAAGACCGACAGGCTCGCCGAGCTCGTTTGCTCGAACACGTTCAAGAGCACGGAGCTTACCAACGCACACGGCCTGCTCAAGGCCGAGATGCGGCTCCTCGGCTCGCTGATCCTCGATGCAGCCGACGGCGCGCGAGTCGCCGCTGGCAGCGCGCTCGCAGTGGATCGCGATGTGTTCTCCGCTGCGGTCACAGAGCGCATCGCGTCCGATGAACGAATCAGGGTAGTGCGCGAAGAGGTCGCGAGTATCGCGGCTCCCTGTGTGATTGCCACCGGTCCGCTCACCTCGGAGAAGCTGGCCGAGGCCATCCGCACCCGTCTGGGAATCGGTGCCCTGGCTTTTTACGACGCGATCGCGCCGATCATCGCCCGAGACTCGATCGACGACTCGGTCGTCTTCCGAGGGTCGCGGTACGGCAAGGAGACGATGGAGGGCGCCGGTGACGACGGAGCGTATCTCAACTGCCCGATGTCGCGCGAGCAGTACGACGCGTTTCTCGAGGCGCTGATTTCCGCCGATCAGTATCACGGCCACGAATTCGATGAAGTCCCGTACTTCGAGGGGTGCATGCCCGTCGAGGTGATGGCGAAGCGCGGTCGCGACACGATGCGCTTTGGTCCGCTCAAGCCCGTGGGGCTGCGTGATCCGCGCACCGGCTACGAGGCGCACGCCGTGGTGCAGCTTCGCCAGGAGGATCGCGCCGGCCGCATGTGGAACATGGTCGGCTTTCAGACGCGGCTGCGGATTCCCGAGCAGCAGCGCGTCCTCAGAATGATTCCTGGCCTCGCCGACGCGGAGTTTCTTCGCTACGGGTCGATTCACCGCAATTCCTACCTGAATTCTCCCGCGGCGCTGAGCGCTCACCTGGCGGCTCGCGATGAGCCCGCGCTTCTTTTTGCGGGTCAGATCACGGGCGTCGAGGGATACACGGAGAGCTCCGCCACGGGATTGCTGGCGGGGATCAACCTGGCGCGAATTCTTTCGGGCGACGATCCGGTAATTCCCCCACCGACGACGATGATCGGCGCGCTCTACCGCTATATGAACGAGGCGGACCCCAGGCACTTCCAGCCGATGAACGCGAATTTCGGTTTGCTCGACGAGCTTCGGGAACAGATCCGGGACAAAAAGCGGAAGCGCGAGGTTTTCTCCGAGCGGGCGCTGCGAGACATGCAGGCGTGGATCGAGGCCAACAGCATCCACGGCGCGCTCTCGGTCCGCGCATGAGCGAGCCGCAGGCGGTCGAAGAGTTCCTGACGCACCTCGAAAAGGAGCGCGACGTCTCTCCCAATACTCTCCTCGCCTACCGGCGGGATCTCGAGGAATTCGTTTCGTTCCTCGGGCGCTACTTCGGGGCGGAGCAATGGTCGTGGCAGGGACTGGATCGACTCGCGATCCGCGGATTTCTCGCGCATCTGACGCGGAAGAAGCTCAATAAGAGATCGATCGCGCGAAACCTGTCGGCGGTCAGGAGCTTCTATAAGTACCTCCATCGGAACGAGCAGGTCGAAGCAAATCCGGCGCGCGGTGTCAAGACGCCGAAACAGGACAAGTATCTGCCGGGCTATCTGGATCGCG
>DHJM01000108.1:13737-13967 GCA_002404335.1 Gemmatimonadales bacterium UBA4720 | reverse complement strand
TCTTCGTTCCTCCGTAACGTCGAAGCGGGAACGATTCGGATGGTGAGCTGGGTGCAGGGGCGCACCGTTATCTATCGCGGCCCGGGGAAGTCGAAGGAGGTACCCCTCCTCACTACCGGTACAACTCTTTCCAGCAAGGCGATCAACGTCGACCTGGACATCACTGACCAGACGGCGGATCTCGACCGCAACGGAACTCCGCAGCCGATCAAGGTTCGCATTCTGGCGAG
>DHJM01000108.1:13249-13440 GCA_002404335.1 Gemmatimonadales bacterium UBA4720 | reverse complement strand
GTAGCGCTTCAGGGAATGGAAGACGACGACGATCCGCTCGCCGTGATCATCCGGAAAGCATGCTCGAGAGAGCTGACCGACCTCGGCCTCACTTTCAACTCGCTCAATATCAAGGTCGTCCAGTCCGAGGTGGCCGAGTCGCGCCGGAGACAATCGGCAGCGGAAGCACAGGCGAACGCCGACATCGTGAC
>DHJM01000108.1:376-13043 GCA_002404335.1 Gemmatimonadales bacterium UBA4720 | reverse complement strand
TGGAGCAGACGAAGGCGGCCAATGCTGCGCTCATCGCCGAAGCGGAGGCGAAGAAGCAGACGGCGCTCGGCATTCAGCGTGTCGCTGAGCTCGAGGCGACGCAGATCGCGCAGGCGCGCGCGGACGCGGAGCGGATGCGCATCGACGCGGAAGCCCGCGCCAACGCAGAAGCAATTCGCATCACCACCGTCGCGCAAGCCAACGCCGAAAGCATTCAGAAAGTGAATGAAGCGATCAAGTCCGGCGGCGAGAGCTACTTCCGCTACCGGCAGATCGAGATGATTCCGCAGATCGCTCCTATGATCGCCGAGGCACTGTCAAAGGCAAGGCTGGTGACAATCTCGGGGGATTCAGCGGAGGGAGGTGCCGCCCAGTCGGCGACGAGCAATATCACAAGTGTGATTCAGACGGTACTTGCGGCGCAGCTCGTGGCGGGAAGCGGCATGCTGCAGCCACCTGAAAGCGGCCGCGAAAAGGCGGAATCGTTACGGGACAACGGCCGTCAGGCGGCCCCGCCTGCGACGCCCCCAGCGCCCCAGGCCCCGCCAGCCAAGACCGGATTCCGCTGATGTTTGTGTATGGCGTTCTGCCAGACGTCTTGCAGAAATCCGCCTCAATTGGCAGGGAATAGCGCGTTCTGGGTTATCGGTGGCGTCCTGCTAGGGGCGCTTGCATTCGGCGCTCTAATTCGGAGCCGGGGCAATCGGATGGCGCTTCGCGCGCGTCACCGCTCCCGTTCGCGGATCGACCGATTCAAGCTCACGAAGAAAGCCTTTATCAGAGAAATGCTTCTCGCCGACGAGGTGGTTGCTGCGGCGGTGCGGGAGCACGTTGCTGAACACTCGGTCGATGAAGCGGCGGCATGGCGCCGCGTCGATGCGTACATAGACGAGATCGTCCCCTTCTTCAACATCCTGACCTACTACAAGGTCGGTCTCGTGGTGAGCAGAGCCCTGCTCAATTTTTTCTACAAGGTATCCGCCGAATACGCCGGCAAGGAATCCGGCGAAACGCTTCCGCGCGATGCGATCGTCATCTACCTCATGAATCACCGTTCGAATGCCGACTACGTCCTGGTCGGATACGTTCTCTCGGGAACCGTCGCGATCTCCTACGCGGTTGGGGAATGGGCGAGAACATTCCCGCTCGAGTACATCTTCAAGAGCTTCGGCGCGTACTTCATTCGCCGAAAATATCGGGAGAAACTCTATCACTGCGTTCTCGAGCGATACGTTCAGCTCATCACACGAAACGGTGTGACTCAGGGAATTTTTATAGAGGGTGGTTTGAGCCGAGACGGGCGGCTCGGCAACGCGAAAATCGGCTTACTGGATTACGTGCTGGGTGTCGCGCGCGATCCGGCAATGAGGCGGCGCCTCTATGTCGTTCCGGTCGCCATCAGCTACGACAGGGTTCTGGAGGATCGGTCTCTGTTGCTCGAGCTGGATGTCAGAGAAGGGCGCAGGCGTCCATCGCGATACGCGCAGCTCGCCGAGGTTCTCCGCTACGTGTGGTGGAATTCGACGCGGGTCGTCGCCCGAAGATGGCAACGTTATGGACGCGCCTCGGTCGTGATCGGCGAGCCATTTCCGGTTCAAGAATGGCTCGACCAGCAGGATCTCGAGACCGGTGGGCTATTCGGGATCGCCCGGTCGGAGCGTCTGGCCCGCGTTCAGCTCCTGTCCGACTCGGTGCTGGAGAGAATCGCAGCGATCATTCCTGTCACGCCTGTTCCGCTGGCGTGCGCCGCGGTGCAGAGCTTCGAGAGCGATTTCATTCCACGCGATCGCCTTTTGGATCGCATGAGCGACATGCGCGACGTGCTAAAGGAACTGAATGCGCGGGTGATCCATCGCGAGGGAAGCATAGAGGACGTGTTCGACCGTGCCTGGCGGATGCTCCGCATGCGGAGGATGCTGATCGAGGTCAGAGGGGGTTACATCGTTTCTCCGGGCCAGCGCCCCCTCGTTAGCTACTACGCAAACAGTATCGCCCACCTGCTCGGCCCGTTCGCCGAGGGAGTCCGCGGCCGCGACGCGCTGCCCACCGAGCAGTTCTTTGCTAGTGCGTCTTGATGACGATGGCGCCGGCGATCGGATCCGATCCCACCTCGTTGAGAACCGTGGCCGCCCTGGCCGCGTCCAGCCATTGGACTGATCGAATGCCGCTGGCGCTCACTGTCTGCAAACTCGATATGTCGCCGAATCGATGCCCGTCGACGTAGACTGCTATTACCTGACTGCGAGCGCCGCCCCCGATCGAGCCGACGGCCTGCTGCTTCAGCCAATTGGGTCGAAGCCGATTGATCAGATCCCAGGCGTTCATTGTGCCCGAGCTCGCAATCTCGGCGGCGGTAATCAGGTCGGCCTGATGGCGGGTAGTGCCCGCGGTGGTACCAGTGGAAGCACAGGCGACCAGAGCCACAATGATTGTGAACCGCGACAATGCCGAAACGAGATGCACGATACCTCCGGGTGCTCGGGGGGCCGAGCAAGAATGGACAAGGTTGACCTTAGCATACTGGTGCGCGTAAGTGGGCGCAACGGACGGAAAACTATTGTTGTCGGCGGAACCCGCTAATACCTTAAATGACGGGCAACTCTCTACGCCTGCAATGACCGGACAGCTTCCTATGTCTGCAGCCATCGCCGGACGTCGAGGACCCGTCGTTCGGGAGTCGCGGATGCACAAGTCATTGATCATATCCGTCTACCAGGCGCCGATCGCGCTTCTGCTGGCGGTGACGCTCGCCGGTCCTGTTGCCGCCCAGGAGGAAGGAAGCGTATCGGGAACGGTCTCCGATTCCGCGGGCGGTCCGATCTTTCGAGCCGAGCTGGCGGTGGAGGGATCGGCTCTTCACGCGTACAGCGATGAGCATGGGATTTTCAACCTTCAAGGCTTGCCTCTCGGCCCGCGCGTTCTCACTGCTCGCCGACTCGGTTTCGCTCCCGTTCGCGTCGGCATTCAGTTGTCGCAAGCGAGTGGCGCGCAGGTTACGATTCGACTGACCCCCATCCCTAGCACGTTACCCGCGGTGGTTGTTCATCCCGCCCGACTGGGGTACACCGGCCGTCTCGCCGGCTATTATAAGCGGCTCGAGAAAAGGTCCTCCGGGGTTTTCATTACTCGCGATCAAATTGATCACGAGAGCTCCACGACATTGGGGGCCTTGCTCCAGCACATTCCGGGCATTCGCGTTGGGCGTGGAGCGGCGGGGATCACCGGCATGCGGATGCGGGGGCGCTCCTGCTGGCCCCTGGTTTGGATCGACGGTACACCGATGCCAGCTGGAGAGGCCGATCTGGATGCCTTCATCCCGAGCACCATTCAGGGTATCGAGCTCTATCTGGGATCGACGACGGCACCGATGCGCTACATCCAGAATGGAGACGTGTCCAGCTGCGGAACCGTTCTCATCTGGTCGCGCGGGCCCGACACGGATCCGATCGGCGGGTCGGCATCGTCCGTCGATCTGGAGGATCTGATCGATCGGCAAGCGATATACAGCGCGGACAGCGTTGACCGCCCAGCGCGCCTCGATACGACCCAATCCCTCCAACTCGACTTCCCGGCGTCGCTTTTTGCGGCTCACGTACCCGGAATGGTGATAGCCGAATTCGTCGTTGATACTCTTGGGCGTGTCGAGAATCGAACGGTGGGGATCGTTTCGTCTACCGCCCCATTGTTTTCGGATGCTGTCCGCCTGGCGCTGTATAGCGCGAGCTATGTACCCGCAAGCAAGGGCGGACATCCGGTCAGGCAACTCGTTCAACAGCCGTTCGAGTTTGATGTAGGCGGCCCGCAGAAGGCCAGCGGCCAGTCGGAAAAACTCGACGTTCCCGGGCCGATTAGAAATTAGACACAAATAACCCTTGCGCGGTTGATTTCCCAGGCTGTACTTTCTGGGCGCAACAGATCGGCATGACACCCGTACCCATTTCCGGCCGATAGCGTTGCCCGCCGTACCTCAGGCGCTAACCCGTGGAACATTCGGATCTATCGGCTCGGAGAGAACTTCTTCGCCCCGGTAAGTTTTCCGTTTTTATTTGAACGTCATCGTAGTTCGTAACGTCATTCGTTGAATCCGGCTACACCGGGACATCCACGTCAGCGCAGATCCAAAAAAAGGAGGGATTGCTCTGTTCTACAGTGAGCTCAGTGGCACCGCAGGATCGCTGTGAGACCGCAGTCTTTTTGTGAATCTTAGACACCATACTGAGGTAGGCATGAAGAAACTATTACGTTCTATGAAACTCGTGGCCGGCGCCCTGACGGTGCTGGCGTTGGTGACCCCTGGCGTCGCACGGGGCCAGACGGCGGTTGTGACTGGGCGAGTGGTGTCGGAACAGGGGCAACCCCTCTCGGGAGCCAATGTCCTCCTCCCCGAGCTTAACATCTCGGTAAGTACGAATCCGGCTGGTGTCTTCACCATCAATGTGCCGGCCGCACGCGTGCAGGGGCAAAGGGTGGTCATTCGCGCCAGAGCAATCGGCTACCAGCCTGGCGCCAATCCGATCACGCTCAACGCTGGTTCACAAACGGTAGACTTCAATCTGAAGCAAGACCTGACTCAGCTCACCGCAGTTGTCGTAACTGGCGTGACGGCAGCCACCCAGCAGATCATGGTGCCGTTCACCGTGGCGAGGTTGGATAGTGCGCAGATGCCAGTTACCGCGTCGAATCCAATCGCGCAGCTGCAGGGCAAGATCCCGGGCGCGACAATCGTCGCATCGAGCGGACGTCCCGGCACCGCGCCTTCTATCGTGCTGCGTGGGCCTGTTTCGCTGGACGCGACGGGGCGAAGCGAGGAGCCATTGTACCTTCTTGACGGCGTTCCGCTCCAGGGTTCATTGCCGGACATCAGTCCCTCCGATATCGAAGACATAGAAGTCGTAAAGGGGGCAGCAGCGGCGTCTCTGTACGGTGCGCGGGCGGGCGCCGGTGTCATCAACATCACGACCAAGAGCGGAAAAAATGGACCCGAGGGCGTTCGCATCGGGGCACGTACTGAGATCGGGGCGAGCGACCTCGAGAAGGAGTTCCCTCTTTCCAAAACCACGGACCTGGTGCTCGACCCCACCGGGAAATTGTTCTGCGCTAAACTCGTAGTTGGCGGTTCAAACTGCGGACGGTATATCGATTGGGATCAGGAAGTCCAGAGAATCAACAACGACGGGCTGGATTATTCGCTCCCGCCGCAGCAGTTCCTTGGAGACCTCGGATTCGCCAGCGCGCCCACCTACGAACAGCTGACCGGCACGTTCGACGTTACGCCGTGGCCCATCCTGCGGGATCCCGTGAGACAGCTCATCACTTCTGCCCCATACGCGCAAAGCAGTGTCGATGTAAGGGCGAAAGTCAATAACACGGGGGTGTACGCGAGCATCGCGAATCTCTCGCAGCAGGGCGCGGTCCAGTACATGGGAGGGTTCCTTCGGAACTCTGCCCGCGTCAACATGGACCAGCTGTTCGGCGATCATTTCTCCGCGAACCTGAACAGCTATTACAGCCAAACGATAGACCACCCGGACAATGGCGCATTCTTCTCGATCACGCGTGCGCCGTGGATGGCCGACCTTCAGGCGCGAGACAACCTCGGCCGGATTGTGGTCAACCACAATCCGCTTAGCAACTCTTCGCAGAATTACAATCCGCTGTATGACGCTCAGTACATTCATCAAACTAACCGGGGAACCAGATTTGTGGGTGGCGCCAGCCTTCATTATACGCCTCTCGACTGGCTGAATCTCGACGGCAACTTTGGTTACGACCGTTCCACCGGGGAGTACCTGTATCTGCGTGACAAGGGCTGGCGCACGGTCGCCCAGAACGATGCTTCCTCGTCCGGCTACATCGGAAACGGAAATACCGACAACGAGCAATACACAACCGGCCTGAGCGCCGCGGCGAACAAGACCTTCGGCGAGCTGAACGCGACGTTCACCACGCGGTATACCTACGGTGACCAGTCGCTTCGCGGGCAGGACCTGTCGGGCACCCATCTTGTCGAAAGCGGTCTTCAGACCGCTCTGGCCGCGTCGAAGGACCAGTCTATCAGCTCATCGGTCCAGCAGATCCGCGACATGGGGTTCTTCTTCGGAACCGACTTCGAGTTCAAGGACAGGTACGTTCTGAGTGGACTGATTCGTCGCGACGGAAGCTCCCTCTTCGGTGCAGGCAACCGCTGGGCCACGTTCGGTCGCGTGGCGGGTGCCTGGATCGTTTCGCGCGAGCCCTGGTGGCCGGCGGCGAACGCTATCAGCCAATTCAAGCTTCACGCGTCGGAGGGGACAGCGGGGCAGCGCCCGCGCTTCGACGCTCAGTATGAGACTTTTTCGATCGGTGCCGGCGGCACGCTTAGCCCCAACCAACTGGGGAACAAGCTCCTCAGGCCGGAGGTCAACAAGGAGCTGGAGTTGGGCGGTAATATCGAGCTCTTCGGGCGATTCGGTTTGGACGTGACGCATTCAAAGTCGGTCATCGATCACCAGATCCTTCCCGTTACTGCCTCGTCGGCGTCCGGATTCTCGAGTGTGTGGCTCAACGCCGGGGAACTGACGAACCAGACGTGGGAGGGAACGCTTACGGTGCCCATAATCAACCGCGGCGCCCTCAGCTGGACCTCACGGTTGATCTATGATCAGACCCGGTCGGTGATAACACGCCTCGACGTACCGCCTTTCACGGGCGACGCGGAAGGGTTTACCGTGTTCAAATTCCGCACGGGTGAAAAGGTCGGCACCATGTACGGCCGCGATTTCGTGAAGAATTGCACCCAGCTCCCCACCGGATACTCGAGCCAATGCTCGATGAACTCGAGCGACGTGAGCGCAGCGTTCAGGCCGAACGATCAGGGGTATATCGTCTGGGTCGGCGCGGGCAACCAGACTACCGAAGGGATCACCAAGAATCTGTGGCGCGCCCAGCTCCCAATTGGTTCCGCGACCTGCGGAGTTGGCTGCAGCGGACCATGGGGCAACCGGACCAACTGGGGAATGCCGATAACGCTGCGCGATTCCTTGGGCAATAAGATGAACGTCGCCGTCGGCAACGCTTTACCGAAGTATCACTGGGGCCTTTCGCAGACCATCGACTGGAAGCGCCTGAACATCTATGGTCTGCTGGACGCGGTGAGGGGTCAGAAAATCTGGAATCTTCAGTATGCCTGGTCGCTTGGCGATCTCACGAGTGGTGCGGTCGACCAGACCGGGAAGTCAGTGGAGACGGCCAAGCCGGTCGGATACTACTGGCGCCAGGGTCCGTCACAATCTCCCACGGACGGCAGCCCCGCCGGCATCGGCGGTTTTTACGACGTGCTAGGACCTAATACATACAATACTGAGGATGCGAGCTTCGTAAAACTGCGCGAGCTCTCAGTGAATTATCGCGTGGGCTCCGTCTTTGGAAACGGAGACTGGAAGATCGGTTTCGTCGGCAGAAACCTTAAGACATGGTCCAACTTCCGCGGCTTCGACCCCGAATCCGGCAGCACAGGCGGACCATTCAACTCGGCGGCGCTTACCGGCATTACGTCGTACAGCTACCCGAAGATGAGAAACTACACGGTCCAACTCTCGACCTCTTTCTAACGACGGAAAAAATATTGGTGAAGGCGGGCTGGCGACATCGCCGGCTCGCCTCACCCCACCTTCCAAAGGATTAGTGAGGAATTGATGCATAACCGAGCAAATGTCAGACTCTGGTCCGCGGCCGTTGTCGTAGCGGGAGTGGTAGCGCTGGGAGGATGCCGCGACAACCCCTTGGCCGTGTCGAACCCGAACAATCCCAACGTGGCGCAAGTCTACGGTACGCCAAAGGACGTCGAAACGATCATCTCCAAGATCTTCCAGCAGATGTGGGACGCGCAGCAGGGGAATCCGGCGGTAGGGAATATCGGCGTCGGCGTTCAGACGATGGTAATGTCATTCGAGAGCCACTCGGGTCTCGCCAACTTCGGCATGGGGTCCCGGGCGTCAATCCCACGAAATCCGGTCAGTAACGATCTTGGAAACTCAGACCAGGCTATAATTTTCAACGATTTCGACAGACTGACCCGGAATTCCCGCAGCGCGGCCAACGCAATTGCCGCTATGGATCGCTTTGTGGCTGCGGGAGGGGGTACCGGCTCGGCCGCCGAAGATGCGCGTGATAGATCGTTCGCATACTTCAATCTTGGGTACGGGCTCGGCAACATTGCGTTGTTGTACGATTCGGCGGCCATCATCACGCCGGCTGTTCCGTCGGATGTAATACCGCCGCTATCGACATCCAAGGCCGTGATGGATGTAGCGCTGACCTTTCTGGATTCGGCTTTGGTCATATCGCAGAGCGCCGCCGCGACCAGCGGAGCGAACGGTTGGCCGATCCCTACGGCCTGGGTCTCAGGCGGCGCAGCAGGCAGCGCTGACGTTCCGATCGCCCTCTGGCAGCAGATCATCCATTCGTATAAGGCACGCTTCCGCGCGGGCAATGCGCGGACTCCGGCCGACCATGCGGCGGTGGACTGGAACGCGGTCGTCAACGATGCGACGGCGGGCATTACTTCCGACTTTGTAGTTACCGCGAGCTCGTCCGGTGGTTGGGGCGCAGTATGGCTGGACCAGATGGCAGTCGACGCCACCTGGAGTCAAATGACTCCCTTCATCCTGGGCATGGCGGATACGACGGGAGGGTACGATGCGTGGCTCGCCACGGCCCTTAACTCCAGAGCGCCCTTCCTGCTTGGAACCCCAGACAAACGCTTCCCCGCGGGTGCAACTCGCGCGCTGCAAACGGCGGTAACAGGCAATAGCCATGCGGGCACTGCGGCTGGGAGCATTCTCTACTTCCGGAATCGGCCAGCGGGAGACGATAAGCCAGCGGCCCCGTGGGGGAATTGGTACTACGACAACTGGAGATTCTGGAGCGTTAATCAGGGGGGCGGCAATGGACCGGTCATGGCTTTCTCCCAGGTGGAAAACGACATGCTGGCGGCAGAAGGTTACATTCGCACGGCACGCGTAGCTCTCGCAATACCGCTCATCAACAGAACGCGAGTGCGCGCCGGCCTCGCGGCGATACCGGCGGGGGCCGCGGCGACCGACCAGGTTCCCGGAGCAACTGGATGCGTCCCGCGCGTGCCACAGCCGCCGAACTTCACGTCCACCGCATGCGGCACTGTCTACGAGGCAATGAAGTGGGAGAAGCGCGTGGAGACGAGCTTTACCGGATACGCTCAATGGTTCCTGGATTCCCGCGGCTGGGGCGACCTCACGGAGGGGACAGTTCTGGAGTGGCCTGTGCCTTGGGAGGAGCTCTATGCTCGCCAAAACCTGACCATATACACTACAAGTAATTCCAGGGCCGCCAAAGGGACGTACGGGTTCTAGTGGGAGTAGCGATGTCTCGAGTTAGGCTCACCGGCGATTCCAGGACCGGCGGTGGGCCGCGGCGATTCTGGAGTGGATGTATGCTCGCGTTCCTGTCGGGGGTGGCGTCCGGCTGTTACGTCTACGGCCCAGCGCCGGGCGATGCAACGCCGGGTACGCGAGTGCTGCTCGAGCTGAACGATCGGGGAAGGGTTGGCCTGGGGAATAGCATTGGGCCGACTGGTGGGGTTGTGGAGGGAACAGTACAGTCGAATTCCGATTCCGCGTATTCGTTGCTGGTCAGGAGAGTTGAATATATGAATGGACAGTCGAATGCCTGGAACGGAGAGCGGTTGATCGTGCCAAAGGAATTCGTTGGAAACGCGAGGGAGCGAACGTTCTCGCCGAGCCGGACATGGCTTGCCGCGGGTGGGTTGGTACTCGCCGCAGTGGCATTCATTTCCTCGCGGAATCTTCTGGGCTTCGGTTCGGGGAGCAAAGGTTCGGGTGGGGGACCACCCAATACACAATAGCACGACCCAGTCGTATCTGAGCCCGATGGCACTTTACGTTTTTACAATAAATCCGGAGTACTGCTAATGCGTTTATCTCGTCTCGTTCTGCTGAGTCTGGGCACAGTGACAACGATCGCCTGCGGAGGCGCCGATGTCACCACGCCCAACATCCCACCCCTCTCTTCGGTGCGCTTCATCAATGCCTTATCGGACACCGGGTCCGTTGACGTGCGCGCAATAGACCAGGTGGCATACTCGCCCGTTGCCAACAACCTCGCCTTCCGCGCCGCAACGGTATACCAAAACTCCGCGATCGGGGTTCGCCACTTCCGGGTTTTCCCGACCAGCACGAACATCAACGTCACGTCGGGAATCCTCGCTGACGCTACAGTTACGTTGCCCGCGACTACGCGGATTACGCTTCTCGTCACTGGTAGCGCCCGAGCCGGCACTATAAACCTGTGGGTGATCGACGACGGAGCGGATGCTCCTCCAGCTGGGCAGGTGAGCGTGAGATTGGTGAACGTGGCTCCAGGCGTGATCAACGGATACCTCGTCAATACAGTGACCGATCCGGTGCCAGCGACCGCTACGTATTCAGCCCTCGGGACCCTGATTCGCTCCGCGTATGTAGACCGCACGGCCGGTGTTGCCGCGATCCGAGTGGCAGATGCGGGGTCAGGCACGGTCTTAGCTTCAGCGGCCGGCCCCGCGGCCGCCGCAAGTCTGCCGGGTCAGAAGCCAGCCGCAGGTGTCACGTCTGAGGGAACGAGCTTCTCGGCTTACTACTTCAGCGCCGGTGCAGCCGGCAGCGCGAACTCCGCGGTCACGAATCCAAGCCTGATCTGGTTTGTTGACCGGAATCCATGTGATCAGCCGGCTGTCGCCGCCTGCGCACCGTGAACCGAAACATTATTGGAGACTGCATGACTCAAATCTTTTCGAAACGCGCGCCATTCGTGTTCGCTGGGCTCTTCGCGGCAGCGGTGATAGTTGCGTGCGGTAAGGACACTACGAGCCCGTCCACTCCCGGAGCCATAGCTGTAGCGACCGCGCCACCGGCAACTGCGCAAGTAGCCTCCGCTATCCCTGGTCCGTCAGTCACCGTCACGGATGCTGGGGGATCGCCAGCGGTGGGGGTGGTGGTCACGTTTGCGGTGACAGGCGGGGGCGGCGCGATCCAGTACCCGAACGCAACCACCGACGCCCAGGGCATCGCGTCATCCGGATTATGGCAGATCGGTCCCAAGGTAGGAGTGAATACAGCGACGGCAACAGTTGGAAGTGTCGCGCCTTTGACCTTTACTGTCACCAGTCAGCCGGGACCCGCCTCGACCATGTCGGTGATCTCGGGTAACGCACAGCAGGCAGCGCCGGGGAGCACATTGCCGACTCCGTTGACGGTGCGTGTCACTGATGCTGGCGGCAATGCAAAACCGGGAGTCGCCGTTACGTTCGCCGTGACTGCCGGCGGAGGGTCGCTTTCCGCGACGACAGCAACGACTAACGCCAGCGGTGACGCTGTATCGGGTCAATGGACACTTGGAACCGGTCAGTGCATTCAGCGGGTCAACGCGAGCGCCGGCACGCTTCAGGCCGGTTTCACTGGCAGCACACGCTCTTCCATCGCCGTTGGTGGAACCGCCTCCGGGGACCTCTCGGCAACAGACTGCGTTGTGAATGGTGCATATGCGGACGAGTACGACCTCGCCACTCCCAGCGGCGCAGTGAACATCAGTCTCGCCTCGGCAGCCGCCGGTGCACTGCTCCAGGTATGGAATGCGGATGCGACCCAGCAGGTAGCATCCGATGCCGCTGCTCCGGGTGCGCTAAGATTGATCACGGCCAGCAGTTCGAAGACCGTTACATCGACAGCGTCTCCGGGCTCGACCGGCGCTTACACCGTTTCCGTGGCGAGCACGTCTTCGGACGTCACCGATTGCAGTCCCGTGTTTATCGAGGTCGGGGCGTCAACCGATCAGACACTTGCGACAACGGATTGCAAAACCAACTATGCAGGCGTCGCCGGTGACGCGTTCTCGGTGTACATCCCGGCTGGCATAGCAGTCCGCATCAGCCAGACGGCAATCCCACTAGATGCGCTCATTGCCTTCATTTCACCGACCGGCGCTCTGATTGTGGAGCGCGACAATGGTGGAGTTGGTGCATCGGGCACAGAGGTCATTAACTACACGGCCCCGACCTCGGGTGTCTACAAGATCGTTGCCTCGTCGTACTGCCTGGTGTACAACGATCCGTATCGGGCCAATTGTGATTATGGTCCGTACACCTTGAGTGTGATCAAGCCGTAGTTATCGATTTCAAAACCAGGGATGCTTTAAGTCCCGGAACAGTTGGATGTTGTAAACGCACCCTCTTCAAGCTGAAGAGGGTGCGCTTTTTTTCTCATCATACCAAGTGAAGAAGCACAGCAGTCTGGCGAGAAGCACAACGAGTGGCGAGCGAACTGCTTATACTCCGATTCATGGGGTGGAAGCAACGCCCGGCAACGATGTCCGCCTGCGTCTCTCCGACAAGGGCGCTGTGGATCTCGCGCCAAGGATTGGTCTGCGGGCGCGACAGCTGGAAGGAACGCTCAGGCAGATGAGCGACTCGTCGATGGTGGTGTCGGTTCGCCGGGTCGTTCGGGAAGATCAGGGGGAGGACACTTACGACGCGCTCGAGATTACGATCCCATCGCAGGACATAGAAACAGCGGAAACCAGCGCGACCTCGGTGCCGAGAAGCATTCTGGTGTAAGCGGGTCGGGATCTCGATCGAAACACTGTGAGCGGCCGCCACCTG
>DHJM01000108.1:0-211 GCA_002404335.1 Gemmatimonadales bacterium UBA4720 | reverse complement strand
CGGCCCGCGCATGCTAGAAGGAGCCTGGAAACGATGAAATACGAGGCGAGCGTAGTGCGGCGGCCTACCATATTCTCGGACGCCAACGTCGCGGCGCCGTGTCGCAACGAATACTGGAATGTGCTGCATGGACCAAGCTGCGTCGAGAGGCATCTCATTCGCCGAGCGGCGTCGCTGCGCAATGCGCGCGAGCATCCCCTCTGGGTGGAAA
>DHJM01000025.1:0-4668 GCA_002404335.1 Gemmatimonadales bacterium UBA4720 | reverse complement strand
TGGAATCGACGACTCTCGCGATCGCACCGTTGATCTTCCACCCGGCATGACCGGAGGTCGTTGGAGGCCGTGTGGAAATACCTGGTGCTCTCGTCGGTGGGTATCGCGTTCGCGCTGCTCGCGGTGTTCCTCCTCGCCACTTCGCAACCAGAGCTCCCCGGCGTGCGCGCTCTCTTGCTGGACGACATCCTGGCAAACAGTCACTCGCTCGAAAAGTCGTGGCTCCGCGCAGCCTATGTGTTCGCGCTGGCCGGGTTCGGAACGAAGATGGGCCTGGCGCCCCTTCACACATGGAAGCCGGATACGTACGGCGAAGCTCCGAGCCTTGTCGGTGCGCTCATGTCCGGCGCGCTCACGAGCTGCGCGTTTCTGGGTCTCGCCCGCTTCACCGAAGTCGCGGTGGCTGCGGGGCTGACTGATTTCACCCGACCGCTTCTGATCGCATTTGGCCTGGTTTCACTCGTGATCGCCGCCGCGTTCATCATCGGTCAGGCCGATGTCAAGCGGCTCCTGGCCTATTCCAGCGTCGAACATATGGGTCTCCTTGTGCTCGGCCTGGGCGTTGGGGGAATCGGCGTGTATGGCTCCGTGCTTCACGTGCTGAACAACGGGATCGCAAAAGGGATGCTCTTCCTCGTCGTCGGCAATCTCGTGCTCGCGACCGGATCGTCCGTCGCCGCCGATATGCGTGGAATGCTGAAGCTGCGCCCGTGGTCCGCGGGCCTACTGTTACTCGGTCTGTTTGCAGTCACCGGGTCGCCGCCTTTTGGCTTGTTCGTGAGCGAGTTCTCGATCGTGAGCGGAGCGATCCGGCAGGACCACTGGATGGTCGCGGCGGCCATGCTGGTTCTGCTCGCCATCATTTTCGTCGGCATCGGGGGGATGTTTCTCAAGATCATTTTCGGCACTGGCACGACAACGCCCATTGAACATGAGAAGGCAACGGGTGACACCGCACTCCTGTTGGTCCCCCCGCTTGTTCTCGCCGGACTTGTCGTGATGCTCGGTGTCTACATTCCGACTCCTCTGCAAGACTCCCTGGCGCGGGCGGCGCAGTTGCTCGGCGGCATCGCTCCATGAGCGCTCCAGCGCTCCTCAGCGTTTACAATCGACGGTGTGTCGACGTTGCCGACATACCGGTACATGAAGCGGAGAAGTTTGCTTCGACTCTGGCGACCTCGGTCGCCGCCGGGTGGCGAATCATTTCGCTGTTTGGTGTGCCCGAGGATTCTCAAACACTGCGTATCTGCGCCGTCGTCGCCAATGATGATCGTGCGCAATTGGGCGTGGCCTGCACCCTCGTTGGTCAGGAATATTCCGCGCTGTCGATCTCGTGCCATCAGGCGGCGCGGTTCGAGCGCGAGATAGCCGAACAGTGCGGTGCGATTCCGAAGGGCCATCCTTCGCTGAAGCCGTTGCGTCGACATTCGCCCGATCACGCACCGGGCGGGTGGGCTCTCCGACCGAGGGAGCAGGAAATTTTCTCTTTTGACGTCGTCCACGGCGATGAAGTGCACGAGGTCGCTGTTGGCCCCGTACACGCCGGTATCATCGAGCCCGGTCATTTTAGATTCCAGGCGTACGGCGAAGAGATTCTTTCGCTGGAAATAATGCTCGGTTATCAACACCGTGGCGTCGAGCGGCTGCTCGAGCGCTCGGAGCGCGGCAGAGCGGTTCTCATCGCCGAGTCCATTGCCGGCGATACCGTCATCGGACATGCGAGCGCATTCTGCGGCGCCATCGAGGCCCTCGCACGCAGTCACAAAACGCCTCGCGGCCAGACAATTCGTGGAATCGCGCTCGAGCTCGAGCGCCTCGCCAATCATATCGGCGACCTGGGCGCGCTCTCCAGCGATGCTGCGTACCAACCCTCCGCGGCTTACTTCGGACGCTTGCGCGGTGAGTGTCTCAATCTTCTCATGACGATCTCCGGCAACCGGTATGGTCGCGGATTGATTCGGCCAGGCGGCGTGTTGTTCGATATCCCGCCGGCGATGGTGAGCGAGGCAGTTCGCCGCGTCGAACGGCTCAGGGACGACGTGCGACCCGTCGCTCAGCTGCTATTCGAAACGTCGTCCGTGCAGTCACGGTTTGATGGCGTGGGTGTAGTGTCAGCGGAACAGTGCCGCGCCAACGGCTACGTCGGTCTGGTGGCACGTAGTTCCGAGGTGCCGCGAGATGTGCGACATGATTTCGCCTACGGCGTGTATCGCTATGCGCAGATTCCGGTCGCCACTGCCTGGAGTGGTGACGTCTACGCCCGCGCCCTCGTTCGGTGGCTCGAGATTCAGCGATCGATTGAGTTCGTCCTGGAACAACTGTCGGCGCTCCCGCACGGCGAGGTGCGGGTCGATTGCGGCGCACTACGTCCCTCCGAGCTTGTGGTCGCCCTGGAGGAAGGGTGGCGGGGTGAGATCGCGCACGTAGTCATGACCGATGCAGCCGGTCGCGTGCGACGACACAAAGTGGTGGACCCATCCTTTCACAACTGGAGCGCGGTCTCCGCCGCAATGCCGGGTAACCAGATCTCTGACTTCCCGCTCTGCAACAAGAGCTTTAACCTGTCGTACGCCGGGCATGACCTTTAAGAATCGGGCCCAGTATCCTCGCTCGCTGAGAAAAGCACGACGTGGCACTCTGCCGCAAAGTCGTGGCGGAGTTTTCCGTGTTTGACTTTCTCAGAGCGCGTTTTCGGCAGCGTGTCGGTCCGGCCTCGCTGGCGCTGAATGAGAGTGGATTGCCGGACCGCTTTCGCGGCAGGCCCGTTATCGCACAACCGCACGCCGACGTTGCTACTGAAGGCAGCAATCCGGGAAGCAAAGCGCTTCCAGAACACCGCGGCCGCCCTCTTCCTATCATCGATCTCGGTCGCAGCGTATTTGCGCCCGAAGAGATACTCTTGTTTGACCGGCAGGCAGCAGCGTTCTCGCAGGACTACCGCATGGCGACGAGCAGTCGAAGCGCCCTGCTCACGTCCGACGGCGAGATCGAACTGGCGCACGCGCTGGATCACAAGATGCGGCGACTGCTCGGCCGGTCGCTGCGATTGCGACTCGTTGCGGCCGGAAGCTGTGGCGGCTGCGAAGCGGAACTCGCCGCGCTCAGCAACGTGGTGTTCGACATGGCTCGGTTCGGCATCCAATTCGTGGCCTCGCCGCGTCACGCCGACGGTATCGTGATCGCCGGCGCGATCAGCGCCAACATGCGCGAGGCGCTCGAAAAGACGTATGAAGCTGTCCCCGACCCACGAATCGTCGTAGCGGTCGGCGCGTGCGCCATATCAGGCGGCGTGTTCGCGGAGAGCGGGGCGGTGCTCGGCGGCGTTCCGCCGTCGATCCCTGTGGACCTGTGGGTTCCCGGCTGCCCTCCACATCCGTTGACAGTGCTGGACGGGCTTCTGCGTCTGTTGGGACGGCTCGAGGACTCGCCAAAGACGGCGGCCGCCCCCAAGGGTGACGACAAATCAATGCCTTTGCGCTGAGACGCCCCGCTGGCGCAGTGCCTTCACGTGGGATCCTCTAGATCTGCTTCCTCGCCCAAGCATTACAGCTCGCACATCAGCGTCGCAACCGCATTCGCCCACTCGGTTTCGTCCCGCGCTTTTCGTGCGCGGAAGTTGATTCCCAGAGTACCGAATTGCGCGGCGCTCGAGGCTTGCGGCGCGCCAGCGTAAACTTCGGCGCGCCACGTGATCTCGAAATCCACGAACCCCGCCGCTATCACCGTTGCTTTAAGCTCTGCATCCAGCAGAGCGCCGGCGATTCAACCCTTCCAGAGATTGATGTCCTGCTTGCCCTTTTCCGGCACTGCTTTCTGAACCAGGATGTCGCCGATTTGAAGACGGCCGCCCGGCTTGAGAACACGCGCCATTTCCTGGAGTCCGGCGAGCTTATTGGGAAAGAGGTTCAGCACGCCGTTAGAGATGACGACGTCGGCCCAACCGTCGGGGACGGGAAGTGATTCGGCGAGTCCCTGCCGAAAGTCCACGTTGTTCAGCTCTGCTTCCTTCGCGCCTGCTCGCGCTTTCTCGACCATCGCTGGCGTCATGTCGAGGCCGATGACGCTCCCGGTGGAACCGACCATTCTTGCCGCGATGATGCTGTCGATCCCGGCGCCGCAGCCAACGTCGACGACGTGCTCGCCTGGCATCAAAGCGCCGAGACTGAAGGGGTTCCCTGTTCCGGCAAACGAAGCGATCGTCGCTTTCGGCACACCGTCGAGCCATTCCTCGTCATAGCCGACGATCGCGGCAAGCCGCCGGCCCGTATGAAAGTGAAAGTCTCGCTCCGGCTCTGCGGCGACGAGTGCGTACTCCTCCTGAATCGCTCGCCTCAGACCGTCGACGTCCAGTCCCTCAATGCCTCGACTGACGCCGGGCAAAGATGTGTCAACTTTAGCTGTCATTCAGATCCTCCCGAATAACGGTGTCTTGCTGCCTGATGCAGGAATCTTGAGAGAGATGAACGTACGCCCAACATATCAGAAGGGTAATCACCGCATCGGCATCACCGGCGACTGCGCGACCAATTCGAGCGTCAACGGCTCCCTGCTCCAACGGCCTCGATCCCGATAGGCTCGTAACGACACCAGCAATATGTGAACGGCTGGTCCAGCCCCGCCGGAGTGCGGTGTGTCTCTCGTTCTGATCCAAGCAACTGAAACGCAGCC
>DHJM01000024.1:3461-3854 GCA_002404335.1 Gemmatimonadales bacterium UBA4720 | reverse complement strand
TCACGCGAGCCTCGGGCGAAGTGGCTTGCCAATGCCGGCCCAGATGGACGCAGCGTGCCGCTCGGCTTCGCGTAACGCTCGCACTCCGGCGCCGGTGAGCGCGAAGTGACGCCTCGACCGCCCGCCACGAACAGGCAACGGTTCACTGTGTCGCGAGGTGAGCAGACCCTTGTCTTCGAGTCGCTGCAGCGTGGTGTAAAGGGCGCCGACAGAATAGTCGCGCCCGGTTCGCGCAGCGAGATCCCGTCTGATGGCGAGGCCGTACGCCTCGTCCTTGAGGCGGGCGACCGCCAGCAAGGTAGTAAGTTCGAGCGCTCCGAGAATGACAATCGGCATTACTACCAATTTGTAGAACAAATCAGCACCACGCAAGCTGGTTGGCGCAGCCTCAAA
>DHJM01000024.1:1798-3331 GCA_002404335.1 Gemmatimonadales bacterium UBA4720 | reverse complement strand
CACGGGCTCAAAACGATCCAGCTTCGCGTAACCGATCGTCGATCCGTGTGAGACCACCTGCCAGTCGCGGTCGACCGCGCCATAGAGCGTATATCGCGCGACACTCTGTCCGCGGGTGATGTCCTCCTCGAGGCGTGCGACTCCGATTGTCACAGTGCGGCCCAAATCCAGCTCCACTTGGGCCCTGCCAGGAGCGATTACCGAAAACGCGCGCCGAGCATCTCGAGCGAGGTCGCGCTCGAACATAGAAGTGAGTCGCGTGCGGAACAGGGCGAGCCGCGCGACATCCGTAGAGTGAAGGAGACCATCCCGCGTCGGCGGAACGTTGAGCAACAGCTTTCCGTTCCGACCGACCGATGAGAAGTAGAGACTCTCGAGGTTGTCCACCGTGCGAACGCGGTCGTCCTCTGCGGGGTGATAGAACCATCCGGGCCGGATCGAGACGTCGACTTCCGCGGGTCGCCACACCGTCCCGGCAGGGTCGCCATGCTGCAACGCATCGCTGACACCGGGGCCGTCCGCACCCGGAAATGTCACGGCGTCCGGATTCACCGTCGACCAATTCGGGTCGCCGGCTGTTCCGTTCTCGTTTCCGCACCAGCGCACGTCCGGCCCGGCGTCGGAGAACATGACAGCATCTGGCTGGAGCTGCCGCACGAGACGGAAGAAACGGGGCCAATCGTAAATCTGGCGCTTCCCGTTTGGTCCCTCGCCATTGGCGCCGTCGAACCACACCTCGGCGATCGGGCCGTACCGGGTCAGCAGCTCCGTGAGCTGATCACAGTACAGATCATTGTATTTCGGTGAGTCGCCGTACGCTGGATTGTTGCGATCCCACGGTGACAGATAGAGTCCCGCTCTCAATCCTTCCGCATGACAAGCCTCCACGAATTCCCGGACGACGTCGCCCTGGCCCGACCGCCAGGGACTCGCTGCGACCGAGTGACGGGTGGTGCGCGTGGGCCACAGACAGAAGCCGTCGTGATGCTTGGCCGTCAGGATGAGTGAACGTGCGCCGGCGTTTCGCGCGGCACGCGCCCACTGACGGGCGTCGAGCGCCGAGGGCAAGAAGATGGAAGGGTCCTCATGCCCGTCGCCCCACTCGCGATCGGTGAAGGTATTCACACCGAAGTGCAGGAAGAGAGCGAGCTCGTCATGCTGCCAGGCAAGCTGCGACGGCGACGGACGCGGGCGAGGCGGCGTCGAACGCGTTTGTCCTCGCGGCGGCAGCGAGCACGCGACCAGTGCGCTGGTAGTGGCGTGAAGAAATGAGCGGCGGTTCATCGCTCTCCGTTCGTTCTCCTACTCGAGGCCGTCGACGAAACCAATTCGCCAACTCGGATAAACTGGCGTCCAATTGAGCTCGCGCTTCGCCTTCGCGTTCGAGCCGCCACGGACCTGAGTCATTATCGGCATGCCGGCCTTGCCAATCACGATCTCTCCCACCCAATAGGGAATTCTATACGGTGGTTTTGCAGCGATGGCCTTGGCAAGTGCCGGTAGCCAGGTCGCGACCTTGGCGGGCTCATCGTC
>DHJM01000024.1:588-1744 GCA_002404335.1 Gemmatimonadales bacterium UBA4720 | reverse complement strand
TGAATGAAGGACCAGACTCCCCCGCCGCCACCGATGATGGGGAAACGCCGCTTCTTAACCATTTTGACCGTCGCGCCTCCTTTGCCGATTGCGGTGCCTGGGCCGTAGAACATTCCGTATCGTAAGGCGAGCACTTCGAGGAACGTCGTGCTGCTAACCTTGCCCTCGAGGTAGCGAATTGCCGCGAGTGTCTTTGTAAAGCTCTCGGGTGGCTTTGGATCGAGAGGATCTTCCTCGGTTTTGACCGGCCCGCCCTTCCTCGCGTACGGCCAGCCGCAGTAGCTCTGAGCGATGAATCTGCGGGTGCCGATGGTGCGCGCGGCCGCGAGCAGTGTGTCGGTGACTTCGGTGCGGAACCGGTTGGTCAGCGCGAACTCCTGATCGAATTTCCGAAAATTACCAACGCCGGAGAGCGCTGAGAGCTGATGGATGATCACTTCCGGCTCGGCGCGCCGAACCGCCGCTGTGAGTCGCGGCTTGTCCAGCGGATCGACGATGATTGCGGACACGCCGTTGTCTTCGAGCTGCGCCGCCTTGGTGACCGAACGCGTGAGTGCTACCACTTCGTGTTTATTCTCGAGCAGCAACGGCAGCAGGAATTTTCCGATTGCTCCGGTGCCACCGGTAACAAGGACTTTCATTCTGGCACCCGTTCCTACGGTTCGATAAACGGAATTCCTGGCTTTACGTCCGTGTTGTGGTACGTGACGATTTTCCAGGCGCCATTTTCTTTGGCCACGATCTGCAGCAGTCGGGTGCGTATGCGGCCTTTCTCATCGAGCGTAACACCATTGGGTGGCTGCGCCAGCCCGGATACCGCCGTGACATTGGTGAAGGTGCCATTGGTGGCGAAATCCTTTGAGTAACCAACCGCGTCACCCCTGTTCCATGTATCGATCTCTTTCTGGACGATGTTCCGGATAGCTGCCTCGCCCGCTGGTGATTGCGCTGCGGCGTGACCGGCGATGGTGAGGGCGAGGAACGCGAAGAACAATCTCATTCGGTCTCCGATCGGATTGATTGGCTGTGAATAGTACCGCTAGTTGCTTGCGCCGGGATGATACACACGCTCGATGTGTCCCTTGAGCTGTGACGGATAGAAGTACACGTCCCTGAGATTGCCGATGCTGTATCGCTGCGCCTCGTCGTTGAAGTG
>DHJM01000024.1:0-554 GCA_002404335.1 Gemmatimonadales bacterium UBA4720 | reverse complement strand
ACCGCGACGAAGCTGTTGCCGCTGGTGCCGTACCACTTCTTCGTTCCCGGATACGCGCGCGCTGCAAACGACGCCAGCGACCCCCATCTCGACGACGTAAAAGGAACCGGGATGCTCGGCGCCGCGTCGTCGAACTTGGGCGTGATGTCGTCGTTGATGCGCTGGAAGCGGTTGATTTCTCCCCACGGCGTCTGCCAACTCCCGAAGTCCTGGTTGAGTTTCGTTGTCGCCGCGGCGAGCGACTGAAGGCGCTCACCGTCTGTCGCCCGATCGATGACGTACGTCTCAGCCGACATCGCGGCTCCGCGGGCTTCGGCGCCGACGCGATTCAAGAGATCCTCTCCCCAGAAGACGGCGAGTGACGTCGGGATGGAATTCGCCGCCCAACGATAGTCCCACGCGCGCAGCGCGGCGATCGGAGCGGCGAGGCTTGCCCTCAGGGGATCGGACGCCGGCAGATTGTCGTAAGACTTGAGCAGTCCCGGAATCATCCGCGCAAAGGACGGCAGCCAGCTGTCGTAAGCCGCCGAGATGAGGGAAGCGATGGTGAAATC
>DHJM01000139.1:13937-17766 GCA_002404335.1 Gemmatimonadales bacterium UBA4720 | reverse complement strand
TTTCCGCAGAACGAGCAGCGAAGATGTTTCTCTTGGGACATAGATCAACGGGGAACGAGGAATGCTTGCCCAGCGAATCCGGACATCGAGGCCTGACTAAAGATACCTAACAGCGGGCGCGAGGACGGTCAAGCAAAGCCTCTGGGGGCAGGACTCGTGAAGATTTTCACAAGTAACAGTTACCCCCAAAATCAGGCCTTTTGGAGCGCATCGCCCTGTTTGAGGGCTTCCTCTATCTCGCCACGGTACGAAATCACGTTGTCGATCAAACCGTACTCCTTTGCTTCCTCTGCCGACATGAAACGGTCCCTGTCCGTGTCGCGCTCGATTCGCTCGACTGGCTGGCCCGTGTGCTTGGCCATCAGCGTGTTCATCTGCGACCTCAGGTGGAGAATCTCCCTCGCCTGGATCTCGATGTCGGACGCCGTCCCGCCACCGCCGCCCTGTGACGGCTGGTGGATCATGATGCGGGCGTGGGGAAGGGCGGATCTCTTGCCCTTGCGCCCTGCCGCCAGCAGGAATGCGCCCATGCTCGCCGCGAGCCCCATGCAGTTGGTGTTCACCGGCGATTTGAGGAACTGCATCGTGTCGTAGATCGCGAGGCCGGCAGAAACGCTGCCGCCCGGTGAGTTGATGTAGATGTGGATGTCCCTCTCGGGATTATCCGACTCGAGGAAGAGGAGCTGCGCGATCACAATGTTGGCGACGTCGTCGTTGATCGGCGTGCCAAGAAAAATGATCCGGTCCATAAGAAGCCGGGAGAAAACATCGTAGGTGCGCTCGCCGCGGCTCGAGCGTTCGATGACGTACGGCGTGTAGATCGTCGGCATTGGCTCTTCGTCTTCCCGTTTAGGCATTAGTCGATACATCGTTTCTGTCCAGCAGCCACTTGAACACTTTGTCTTCGGTGATGCTGCGCTCCATCTCCTTCAACCGGCCGCTCTTTTCCAGCTGGGCGTAAATCTGGCCGGGGTTCGCCCCTTTCTTGTCCGCGAGCTCAGAGATGCGTGCGTCAAGCTCCCTCTCCGTCGCGATCAATCCTTCCTTCTCCGCGATGGTCTCGATTACGAGGTCGCGCCTGATTTGCCGTTCTGCCATCGCGCGGAATTCTCCGGAGAACTGTTCGCGCTGGTCCGTCGGAACCTTGTAGGCTTCAGCATAATTCTGCACGAACTGCTGGACCCAGCTCTTGGGGACGTCGAACGCATTAGCGGCAATGATCTGATCGATCAGCTGCTGCCTCACGCCGGCCTCGACCTCGTGCTCCGCGTGGCGCTCCATGTCGCTCCGCACGGCCTTCTTGAGAGCGTCGAGCGACTCGAAGTCACCGGCCTCGCGCGCGAGCGCGTCGTCGATCGGAGGCGCCGACTTCCGCTTGACCTCATTGACCGTGATGCGGACGGTCTTCGTCTGTCCACGCTGGGCCTCGTCCGGAAAATCGTCGGGCCATTTGACCGGCCGCTCCACCGTTTCGCCGGGCGCGGCTTCCATGACCAGCTCTTCGATTCCGGGAATTGCCTGGCCGGCTCCGAGAACGAGCGGATAACTCTTTCCCTCACCCGCTTCCGCGCCCGTCGCTATCTGCACGTTCACCATGTCGCCTGGCTGCGGCTTTTCGACGACTGGTGTCCAGGTCGCCTTTTCGTCCCGGATCTGCTCCAGCTGCTCAGCGAGTTGTTCATCGGTGACCGTCGCCGCGGGACGCTGAATCCGGAAGCCATTCGTCCGCGCGAGCTCGATCGTCGGCCTGACTTCGAGGTGCAGCTCGAAGGTCAGTGGCTTTCCCTCCTCGAACTTGAGATCGTGCACGTGGGGCTGTGCCGCGACCTTGATGCTCTCCTTCTCGATGAACTCCTCGTAGGCTTCGCGAACGATCGATTCCAGCGCCTCCTGCCTGATCGCGTCACCAAACTTCTTGCGAACTACGGTTGCAGGGGCCTTTCCGGGTCTGAATCCGGGAAGCCGGACAGTCGACGCATACCGCTTGGCGGCCTTGTCTTCTGCATCCTTCACCGCCTCCGGAGGCACCGACACCTGAATGTGTCGCTCGACGCCCTCGGACGCGCGGGGTGTGAACTCGATCTTCATGACCCCAATATAACAGAGTTGCAAGGCCCCAGATCCGCCAATTCACGCATGATTCAGAGCGTAAATCAGGCCCGCTCCAAGGGCAAGGCAGCTCTGTGCGCGGCACCGCTATTGCTTTTTCCGAAAAGAACCGGAATCGGGATTTCACACCAGCCAAACTTCGTACGGAGACGGATAATGCAGCTAGATACCCTAAAGGATCTTTACATCGCCGAGCTAAAGGACCTTTACAGCGCCGAGAAGCAGATCGTGAAGGCGCTTCCCAAGATGATCAAGGCGACGAAGCATCCGGAGCTGAAGGCCGCCTTCAAAACGCACCTCCAGCAGACTGCGGAGCATGCTAAGCGCCTCGAGCTGATCTGCGAGCAGCTGGGCGCGACTCCGCGCGGGAAGAAATGCGTTGGGATGGAGGGCCTGATCAAGGAAACAAGCGATCTGATCGAGGAGCAGCCGGACGACGACGTTCTGGACGCGGGGCTGATTTCCGCTGCGCAGCACGTCGAGCACTACGAGATGGCCGGTTACGGAACCGTTCGAACATATGCGAGGCAGCTCGGCTACGAATCGCAGGCGGAGCTGCTCCAGCGAACCCTCGACGAGGAAGGCGAGACAGACCACCTGCTCACCGACCTGGCCGAAGCGCGGATAAATCTCGAAGCAGAGTAGCCCGTGCGGATTTGACTGCCCATTCGCATGTTCGCGACGGGAGGACTTATGAGGGAGGCCCGACTACGATCCTCGACGTCCCGATTTCATCGACGTGGCGGGGGGCTTTCCGGCTCTCACGGGCGGCGCTGGAGGGGCTGCCGGCGGCTGAAGCTTCGTGGGGTCCGGTATCGAGTTGGGTTGCGGCCCTTTCTTTTTCTTCGAGAAGTCGGGGATCTCGTTTTTTCTCTTCATAGTTGGTCTCCGTTCAGGAAGATCGCGTTTTGCTTCCGCGAAAAGTAAGCAAACGGATACAAGCACACCAAGAGTGGGCTGGTGTCCGGCGGCATTGCTATTGCGCGAGGAACCGGTGAGCTTGAATCATCGGGTATCTGACCCGCGGGACTTTCCACCAGCCCGCCCACCCGATTCGCCTCGACTTCGAGGCAGCATCCGGCGCTACTGGCGACGCCTCTCTTTCGCGAAGGGGCTTCGGGAACGCAGCTCAAGTGCAATTGCCGGGTTGCTCGATGAATCGTCTCCCCAGAGGGACGACGACATCTGCACGACAATCAACCACCAAACAGACTGATGAAAAAAAATCTGAGAGAAAGGCTATTCGGCTCGCGGGATGTTAGAGATGCGGGTGCAACCGAGCTGAAGAAGGAAAAAACGCTTGCCAAGATCAACGAGCCTGATCCAGGCGCCAAGCCACGTGCACGTCGCACCGTTGGCCTGACAGAGGCGAGACTTCGCGCTGCCAACCAACAGTCATGGATGACGAGCGCGAAGGGTTGGAGCGACTTCCTGGGACGTTTTACTCGCCCCTCGAGAGGTTAAGTCGGGCCGACGCAATTCGATCGCGCGCCCTCGAATCAGGGCAGGCAAATCGCGGCGGGTTTTGCAGTATGCGCGGATTCCGGCTCCTACATTGATCGTGCTCAACCGTATAAGTCATTGTTAATACACGAGTTACGCCCAGCACAGATTTTCGGTCCCGAGAGTGCGTTACTGTGCCTTGCCTCTCTGTAGCTGAGGCGTCTTTACCATAGGTGAACGCAAGTGCATTTCATCACAGTTGCATTCACCACAGTCA
>DHJM01000139.1:0-13689 GCA_002404335.1 Gemmatimonadales bacterium UBA4720 | reverse complement strand
ACTGCAACCCACTCGCAGTCTGCGAAGGTTTGCGACATGACCAACGGCGTGATTACCTGCGTCTAAGTTTTGATCGCATGAAAAAAGCGGGGACGGCTCAAAGCCGTCCCCGTTTTTTTTCTATGTAGCCACCCGTCTCGGCGACACCAGTATCATGCGAAAGGGGGGACTCGAACCCCCACGGATTGCTCCACTGGATCCTAAGTCCAGCGCGTCTACCAAATTCCGCCACTTCCGCGCTCGCGATCAAAAGATAGCAGCGCCTCCGGATCGCGTGAAAGATTCTTCTGGCCTCGCCCAGAGAACGCTTGCCTTCGGCTCTTGCTCCAGCTCGATTCGTCCGTCGCCAAAAAAGAAAAAGCCCCCGCGGATATCCGCGGGGGCTTCTTCACTCAGCGAAATGCTGCGCTACTTGCCGATCTGCAGATTTACGATTCTCGGCGCGTGCAGCCGATCGTCCAGCGAGTAGACGCTTAGGCTTACGTAATCGCCGTCCTTGAGCCGGCTCAGCACCTGCTGCAATTCAGCCGGTGTGTTGATCGCTCGCCGCGGCGCCGGAAACAGCACCTCGGTGATCACGTCGTTTCGCGCGAGCTTTTCGTCCGCCGGGCCACCCGGAGTGACATCCGAAACCAGGACACCGCGCACTGGCGTGGCAAGTCTTGCCTGTGCCGCGATCTCCGGGCTCACCGGCGCCACGGAAATTCCGAGCGCAGGGTGCAGCATTCCGCCGGAGGAGGCCGGAGCCGGCGCGTCGACCTTTGCAACCTGTTGGTCGGGGGCCTCCATCAGAGTTACACGGAACGTCTTGCGCTGTCCGTAACGCATCGCCTCGATCTCGATCGTCTCACCGGGATTATGGTTGCGAACGATTCTCTGAAGTGTGCTGACGCGGTCGACCGGCTGGCCATCCGCGGTGATGATGACGTCACCCGGCTGCAGGCCGGCCTTCTTCGCCGGAGTGTCTTCCGCCGGGAAGTTACGAACCAGCACGCCACGAATGTCCTTCACGCCCGCTACCGCGGCGTCTTCCGGGCTCACATCATCAATGCCAATGCCCAGCGCCGGAACGCGCACCCGCCCGTTGGCGATTAGCTGGTCCATCACCCGCTTCGCAAGTGTGACTGGAATCGCGAAGCCATAGCCGGCGTTGTAGCCAGTCGGGCTCGCGATAGCGCTATTGATTCCGATCACTTCGCCACGCGAGTTGACCAGGGGTCCACCCGAGTTGCCCGGATTGATGGCGGCGTCGGTCTGAATCAGATCGCTGATGGCGTACTGATTCGTTCCGTTCGGATTCATCAGCTCGGCGAGGCTGCGCCCCTTGGCGCTGATGATTCCAGCCGTCACTGTGTTCTCGAGACCCAACGGATTGCCGATCGCGAGCACCCACTCTCCGATCCGCGATGCCACGTCGTTGCCAAGCGATACGGTGGGGAAGTTGCTGCCATCGATCTTGATCACCGCGACGTCCGTCGTGCGATCGTGCCCAACGACCTTCGCTGTGAAGACGCGGTGATCGAGCATTTTCACCGTCACCTTGTCGGCGATCGTCTCACGATCGGAGTTGGTGATGACGTGGTTGTTGGTAAGGATGTATCCGTTCGAGGTCACGATGAAGCCGGAGCCCTGACCGCGCATCGGGCGCTGTTGCTGCGGGATGTCGAACTGCCGGAAGAAATCTTCCATGCCCGGCGGAACTCCCTGCGGAAGCTGCTGTGCGCGTCCGCGTTGCGAGCTCGTGCCGGTCTTGGGGTTGCTGATTACTTCAATCGAGACGACCGCGGGCGTGACGTTATTCGCGATCGCAACGAATGCGTTGCTTGCATCGGCAATTGGCTGGACGATTGCCGATGCTGGACGAGATTGCGCAAATCCGAGCTTGGTCCAGTTGAGACCGGATGCGACGATTAGTCCGCCTGCAAAGGCGGTGATAACGGCTACGAAGAGCCGCGCTCTCTGAGTTCCAATTGACATGCGACTATGTGGCTAAAGGGTGTAACTATGAGACACAATGTAGGAGCTACAGGTTTCACGCCAGTCTTTCGGGGCCTCGCCGCCAAGAACTGCTCAATGAAAGAAGTTACTCCGAGATCACATTAATACGCCTGAAACGCGAACTTGCTCCACATTTGTTCTTTTTTGTTCGGGTTCATCGAACGAGTCGCCACCACGTGGAGTTCACTGCCCACCGAATGCACCCGTGTAACGAAACGATCCGGGTGTAACAAAACGTTGCAACGTTATTGATGAGCTTGTTAAGACCGAATATTGTAAGTCTTTGATTACCAATGACTTCGTGAAGGGCATAACCGTTGCCTAAGGGTGATCGTCCGGAATTCCACCCTCAGCCAAAGACGATTAGATGTCCCGATTCGGTCTCGTTCGTTCCCTCGCCGTTGTCCTCGGCGCCTTCGTCATCGCGTCGTGCTCCGAGGCCGGGATATCAGGCCCGACCGCACCTTCCGAAACGATTGCCGCACCGCCAAGCTCCCAATTTGTCGCCCAACACCTCCTGGGCGCCGGTACCGATGCCGGCAAGCTGAAGCTCAAGGCCGTTTGGTGGAAAAAGCAGCACAAGGATGTCATAAGAGTCTCCAAGACCATCGATCAGTCGGGCGGCACGATTTCGATCCCCGAGACGGGTCTGACGGTTTCCTTTCCAGCGGGCGCGGTCACGACTCCCATCACCATCACCATCACTTCTGACCAGAGATACGTCGCTTACAAGATGGAACCGACCGGCACCAGGTTCCTCAAGGACGTCACCGCCACGCAGCTCCTGAATACCACTTCCGTTTTCGGCGCTCCCCTCCGCAGCCAACTCTACGCGGCGTATATAGCGGACGACAACGCCAGGCTCAGTGGAAAGGTCCAGGCCCTGGAAATCGAGCCGTCGACGACAATTTTCTCCGTGCTCTCCGCGCTCCTTCCACAGGCGCAAGTTTGGACGATAAGACACTTCTCACGCTACATGCTCGCCTCCGGCTGATTACACCACCAGCACCAGACTTCGACCAGCAGTACCGCGCCCCGATCGCTCCAGGAACCGTTCCGCTGACCGCTTCACAAACAGTCCGCTGACCGCTTCACAAACGCCATACAATGGGCTCTCCGATGATCCGCTCCAGATTTGTACGCTCATTCGTGCTCGTCCTTACGACTTTCGTCGCAATCTCGTGCGCGGACTTTTCAACGACTGCCCCTGTGGCTGCTCCGGCAAAAGCCCAGGATGGGCTCATCTCGGATCTTCTGGGCGTGGTCACGGGACTACTTGGCTCAGTCATCCGGGTCATCGGGTTCGTCACGGATCCGAACGGTATTGACGTCTACGGAGTAAAGTGGGCTCCTACGCACGTCAATGAGACTCGCAGCGTTTCGGCCACTATTGGTTACAACGGTGGCACGCTGGCGATACCCGGTTCGGACTTCACGATCACCTTCCCGAAGGGCGCGCTATCCACGTATACGTCGATCACGATCACGTCCGACGCGAGCGGTTACGTGTCCTATGACATGCAGCCGCATGGCCTTCGCTTCGCGAAACCGGTAATAGTCACGCAGCGTCTCAGGAATACCGCAGTCTATGGAACTCCTCTGGCCCTAAACTCGTTCTGTGCCTACTTCTCGACCGATTTGCTGGATCTCAGCGGCATTCTCAAGGCTCTGGAAATCGAGACCACGACGATCTTCGCAGCTCCGACCGGAGACCAGCTGATACCCGAGGTCGAGACCTGGCAGCTCAACCACTTTTCCCGCTACATGCTAGCTTCGGGCTGAGAAGAAACTGAGTCAGAAAGTCATTTCGAGCTCATTGGATTCCCTGACCAAGGTTGCCGCGCATGCAGAAACCTGATGACGTAGAGCGCGCCCGCCTGCTCGTCGAATTGGCGCGGGTAGCCGAGCAGCATCAGAAGACCGCCAAGGCTCAGAGTCTCTACGACGACGCTTTGGCACAGTTCAGGGAAGACAGCCTCGATCCCTTTCTGCCGGATGTGCTGCGGTGGAAAGGAACACTGCTGAGAGAGAAAGGCGAAACGGAGTCGGCTTTCCGATGCTACACGAAGAGCCTGGAGAAGGCGACGCTCATCGGCTCCGAGTCGGCGGTGGCACACGCACTCAACTGCCTCGGCACGATCGCGCAGCGCCGCGGCGATCAAAAGGAGACCGAGCGGCTTTACTCCCAGGCGGCAGAGTTCGCCGAGAGAGCCCGGGACTCGAGACTTCTCGGAATGATCGAGCAGAATCGTGGTGTGCTGGCGAGCATGCGCGGCGACTTCGGCGAAGCCGCCGCGTACTACTCCAACAGCCTCGGCGCCTTCGAAGTAGCGGGTGATGCGGAGCCCATGTCGTGGGTCCTCAACAACCTGGGAATACTGCACACCAAGATCAGAAACTTCGACGAAGCGCGCGGTCACCTCGAGCGCGGACGCGCCATCGCGGTGAATCGAGGGGACGCCGTCGTCGAGAACGTGACTACGCTCAACCTCGCCGAGGTCTGGATGGGGCTCGGACGGCTGGATACCGCGGACAAGTTCTGCGCGATGGCACTCGAGCAAGCGCAGCGGCGCAGCGATCATCTGAGCGCCGCCGGCGCACTCAAGATTCGTGCGGCCATCGAGCGCAAGCGCGGCGCGCTGGACAAGAGCATCGCCACTCTCCGCATCGCGATCTTCGAGGCGGAGGGCGCGGAAGATCGCCTGCTGCATGCTGAGATGCTTCGTGAGCTGGGTGAGATCTCGCGCGCCGTGGGGAACGCTGGAGCCGCGCGTTCAGCATGGCGCGAAGCCGTCGATTCCTACCAGGCAATCGGCGCCAGCCAGGAGATAGCCGAGGTCGAGGCCCAACTGGACCAACTGCCCGGCTGACGATAGTCGGTCCCCGCCCGGCGCGTGGTATGCGCGGTGGGGTGACTCGGTAAGCGCTTCCTCGTCTCCCTAGCGCAAGGCCGGAGATTCCTGATTCGGGAAGTCGCGCGACATAGCGCTCTTCGGGACCGTTGTCGCGGCGTAATGAGCAACCAAAGACACACAGTCGAGTTGAAGGCGGTGGAATCCTCCGCCGTCAGAGAAAGCATCGATCGCGCGAAGCAGGCCGAGCGCGATGGACGCTGGGCCGACGCGTGCGCGGTATACGAGAGTCTCGTGCGGGATCCTGATACCATGGCCACGACTCGTCTCGCCGCGCTCAGATGGCTCGGCCGCGCCTACCTTGAGCAAGGCAACCGCGGCGCCGCGCTCGATGTCCTCGAAGCGGCCGTAGCGTCGGCGGATGTCATCGGTTCTCCGCCGGCGGTTGCACAGGCTCTCAACGTCGTCGGGATTGTCTATCAGGTCGCGGGCGATCTGGATCAGGCAGCGACGATTTACGCGGCCGCGCGCGACAAGGCGGAGCTTGCAGGAGACGCCGCGCTCATCGCCATGATCGATCAGAACCTCGGCACCGTCGCGATGATTCGCGGAGACCTCCGCGGCGCCCTCGAGGCATTTCGCCTGAGTCATCTGGGATACCAGACGCTGGGGATGCGCAACCACGAAGCGCAGGTATTAAACAACATCGCGCTTGCCTACATGGAGCTCGGTGAGCTGTCCGATGCGGAGAAGGCGTACGACGAGGCCGCTCGCGCGTTCGAGGAGGACGGCGATCACGCGCGCCAGCTCGATCTCGCCGTCAACAAGGTGCAGCTCTACATCGCCGGACGGCGCTACGACGAGGCGCTGGCACAATGCCGCCAGTTGCTGGCAGTGGCGACGGACGCCGCCCCATGGCGCGGGGAAGTCTTGCGGCACATCGGCGTCATCGCGCGGGAGCGCGGCGATTTCGCGCAAGCCGCCGACCATCTCCTCAAGGCGGAACAGCACGCGCTGGAAAGCGGCGATATGCTCCTGCGAGCGGATGTGTCGGAGCAGCTCGCTGAAGTCTATTGGGCGCAGGAGCGGCATCGCGACATGCTTCATCGACTCAACGACGCCCACTCGCTATACACGCAGCTCAAGGCGCAGCATCGACTCGCGCAGATCGAGAAGAGAAACGGCGCGCTCGAGTCGCGCTTTCTGGAGATGGCGAAACAGTGGGGTGATTCGATCGAAGGCAAGGATCGCTACACGCAGGGTCACTGCGAGCGCGTCGCGTTCTTCGCTTGCGTGCTCGCCGACAGCGCCGGATTCAATTCGCGATCGCTGTTCTGGTTCCGGATCGGCGCGCTGCTGCACGATATCGGGAAGATCATCGTCCCCACAGAGGTTCTGAACAAGCCGGGCAAGCTCACCGACGAGGAATGGGCGATCATGAAACGCCACCCGGAGGCCGGGCTCGAGCTCGTGGCCGAAATCGATTTTCCCGGAGATATCGGCGCGATCATACGCAACCATCACGAGCGGTGGGATGGCGGGGGCTACCCCGACGGACTGAGCGGCGAGGACATTCCGTTTGCCGCCCGAATCCTTTGCGTCGCCGACGTCTACGACGCGCTCACCACGACCCGGTCATACCGGCCGGGACTGACCCATGCGCGCGCAGCCGAGATCATGCGGGCTTCAACTGGCCAATTCGACCCTGAGCTCTTGGGGATATTCCTCACCTGGGCGGAAACAGCTGATATTCCGGGCAGGCCAACACCCCAGCGGATGGCAATTTTTGCGTCAGGCGCTGCCGATTGAATCCGTAGAAACACCGATAAAGGAATGTTTCCTTTTGCAACGGAACGTTAGACCAAAACGGACCAGCGGTGAGGTCCGATAATGTTAAACTCTTGTGAATAAAGAGGTTAGAGGAGGGCACACCCTATGCCACGGTTGAGCTTGGATAACCTAAAGTCTCTTACCGAGGTGGTGTACGATGTTAAGTCACCGCATGTTTCGATACCTCGTGCTGGCTGCAGGCGCCCTAACCGTTATTTCTTGTGGCGACTACTCCAGCCCAACCAGTCCAACGCAACCCAGGCTCCTCCCGCCGACGCTTATTGTCGGAGCATCCTTTGCACGTGTGGCAAGTGGCTCGTTCGTCAAGGCAGTGAAATGGGGTCCAAGCCATTCAAGGGTCGATCAGAGCGTGTCAGCTCTGGTCGGATCGGACGGGGCCACGCTTTCGCTTCCCGGCTCGGATTTCTCCTTGACCATACCGGCCGGCGCACTCAGCGTTCCGACGACGATCACGATCGTCTCGAGGGGGGGGTCATACGTAGTCTACGATATGCTTCCCCACGGCCTTCAGTTCAAGCTTCCGGTGACCGCGGCTCAGGGTCTCAGTACGACCGCGAGCTACGGGACGTCTGCGGGCAACAGCGTCCGATCGGCGTATCTGCCGGTGGGAAGCGAGCAGATCGCGTTCGACGGATCAGCATCGCCGGCGGAGGTCGAGGCTGCCACGACCTATTTCTACGGGGCTCAGCCCGTCGCCGGAACGCACGCATGGATTCTCAACCACTTTTCCCGCTACATCCTCATCTCGGGTGTGTGGGTGTCGGTTGGGGACTGAGTTCGCTTTCTGATATCCAGAGTCGATCACGTGGTTCACCGCGAGGTATTCGAGCATGAACGAATTCACGGTCTGGCTTCCATGACGCAGACTGATTCGGGAGGCGCGCGGGGACTCGTTGACCGGGCCCGCGACGCCGAACGGCGCGGTGACACCGCGAGATCACTCGGACTGTATGACGACGCGATCGAGGCTCTCGACCGCGAGCAGGACATGGCCCTTCTCGCCGACACTCTCCGGTGGAAGGGCACGCTACACCGCGAGCAGGGAGAAACAGAGGCCGCCTATCGCTGTTACACGCAGAGTCTGATTCACGCCGAAAAATGCGGCTCGATCAGCTGCAAGGCGCACGGGTTCAATTGCCTCGCCATTGTCGCGCAGCGCCGCGGCAATCTCGGCGAGAGCGAGAAGCTTTACGCGCAAGCCGCGGAGCTTGCCGGAAAAGCGGGGGACGTCCGACTGCTCGGTATGATCGAGCAGAACCGCGGCGTTCTCTTCAACATGCGCGGCAACCTGGTCGCCGCCGAAGCTCGCTACTCCAGCAGCCTCGGCGCATTCGAGAATGCGAATGACGACGAAGCCGTATCGTGGGTGCTCAACAACATTGGCATGCTCTACACCAAGCTTGGTCATTATTCGCGCGCCATCGAGACGTTCGAGCGGGGATTGACGATCGCGAGGTCGCGCGACGATTCGCTCGTCGAGAGCATTCTCGTCCTCAACCTGGCCCAGGTCTGGGTCGCGGTCGGAAAGCTTGACGACGCCGAGAAAGCATGCGCCTCGTCCCTCGCGGGGGCGCAGTCGCGCGGCGACCACCTCACCATCGCGGAAGCGCTCAAGTGCCGCGCTAGAATCGAGCGCGAAAGAGGGGCATTCCACGAGAGCATTGCCACGCTCCGGATCGGAATCTTCGAAGCGGAGGGGCTCGAGGACCGGCTGCTTCAGGCCGAGATGCTTCGGGAGTTCGGACAAACGTCGAGGGCGCTCGGGAACTCCGCCGATGCGCGTCTGGCGTGGCGGGAAGCGGCAGAGTCGTTCGAGGACGTCGGCGCCCAGTATGAGGCCGCCGAGATCAACGCGTTGCTGGCCTCTCTTCCGAGCTAACCCCCTCCTGAGGGTGCTGGGGCTCCGCGCGGGTCCCGCGAGGCCATAAGTCCGTCGAAATGGGTGACTTGGCTCCCCATTTCCTCGTCTGCTACATAGCCCCCAAAACACGTTTGGGGGGGCATTCGCTCGGTCAACTCACAATTCCGCGCGCGGACCGCTCCATTAGTCCGCGCGAAAAGGGAACGGTGTAATCATCACAGTCCGATCGCAGCAGGCGTCGACGGATCGCTGGGACTCTCACGTTATCGGAGAGAGTGCCGCCCTCCGAGAAATCATCGCTCTGGCGACACAGGTGGCGACGAGTCGCAGCATGACCGTTTTGCTTGTTGGGGAAACCGGCACGGGCAAGGAGCTTTTTGCGCGCGGTGTCCACGCCGCAAGCGTTCGCGCGACGGAGCCGTTCGTGGCAATCAATTGCGCGGCCATCCCCGAGACGTTGCTGGAAAGCGAGCTATTCGGCCACGAGCCGGGCGCCTTTACCGATGCGCGCGTCCTCAAGCGTGGGCTGTTCGAAGTTGCGGGCTCGGGCACCGTTTTTCTCGACGAGGTAGCCGAGCTCCCGCTCAAGCTCCAGGCGAAGCTGTTGCGCGTGGTTGAAGACCGGCGCTTTCGCCGGCTCGGAGGATCGGAAGAGCGAGCACTGTCGGCCCGCATCATAGCTGGCACCAACTCGTCCCTCGAGTCGGCTGTTACCGACAATCGCTTTCGGGCCGACCTCTTTTACCGGCTGAACGTCGCCCGACTCGAGCTTCCGGCTCTGCGCGAGCGGGACGGCGACATTCCGATTCTTGCCCACTACTTCGTCAAGCGCCACGCGGAGGCAGAAGGTCGCGGCGCCCTTCGCCTCGCGCAGGATTCCGTCAGCGCGCTGGAGAGACACCGCTGGCCGGGCAATATTCGAGAGCTGAAGAACGTCATCGAGCGCGCGGTCGTTGTCTGCACGGGCGACGTGATTCAGCCCCACCACCTTTCGCTGCAGCGACGGTCTTTCATCCCACTGGTCGAAACTCCGGCTGGCGGCGTGATCCGCATCCCTGTGGAGGGCAAGTCACTCCAGGCGATCGTCGACGAGGCCATCCATACCACGATTGGCCTCACCGGCGGAAATCTGAGCGCTGCCGCCCGCATTCTCGGAATCTCGCGGCCGACGCTGACGAGAAAACTTCGCGACGAGGGCTCCGCGCGTCGCACCATCCTCGCTTCGTCATGAAAGTGCGTTCCACTTCCGTCTCCGACGAGGTGGAATTGCCAGAGATAGGTGCACTAGTAGACGAGGCCAAGCTGGCGGAGCGCGAGGGCCGCTGGAGCGACGCGTCGGCCCGGTACGAAGCGCTGGTACGGAATCCGTTCGCCAACGATTACACCAGACTCTCCTCTCTTCGCTGGTTGGGAAGAGCGTACCTGGAGCAGGGGAATCGCGGCGCGGCGATTGATGTTCTCGAGGCGGCGGTTGCCGCCGCCACCCAGGCGGGCTCGCAATCCGCGATTGCACAGGCGCTGAACGTCGTCGCGATAGTCCACCAGACCGGCGGAGATCTGGACCGCGCCGAGTCGATGTACACCGAGGCGAGACTCACGGCGGAATCCATCGGGGACGCCGCCGCGCTCGCGATGATAGACCAGAACCTTGGAACCGTGGCGAGCATTCGCGGCGACATGCCTCAGGCTCTCGAGGCGTTCCATCGGAGCCTCGACGGGTACCGCGCGCTCGGCATGCGTGACCAGGCCGCGCAGGTTCTCAACAACATCGGACTGGCCTACAGCGATCTTGGCGAGCTCGACCGCGCGGAAGCTGCCTACACGGAAGCCGAGCAGGCCTTCGGGGAGGAGCACGACCACCCCAACCAGCTCAACGTCGCACTCAACCAGGTGCAGCTTTGTATCGCGACGGAGCGGTACGACGAAGCGATGGATCGCGTGGAGCCTTTGCTCGCGCTGTCGGGAGAAATCGCCCCGTCATGGCGCGGCGAGGTGTTCAGGCACGTCGGAGTGATCGCGCGCGAGCGAGGCGATTACGTCAAGGCGGCGGAGTATCTCGGGCGAGCGAGCGAGTGCGCGGAGGAAGGTGAGGACCTGCTGCTCAAAGCCGATGTGACCGAGCAGCTGGCCGAGCTTTACTGGACGCAGAAGCGGCATCGCGAGATGCTTGCGAACCTCAATCAGTCGCACGCTCTTTACTCGCGTTTGAAGGCGCAGCACCGCGTCGCGCAGGTGGAACGGCGAAATGCCGCGCTGGAGGCGCGATTCCTGGAGATGGCGCACCAATGGGGCGATTCGATCGAAAGCAAGGACCACTACACCCAGGGCCACTGCCAACGCGTGGCTTTCTTTGCGTGTGTACTGGCCGACAGCGCGGGAATGGATTCGCGCTCGCTGTTCTGGTTCCGGCTCGGCGCGCTGCTCCACGACATCGGGAAGATCATCGTGCCCACCGAGGTGCTGAACAAGGCGAGCGGACTCACCGATGAGGAATGGGCGATCATGAAGCGCCACCCGGAGGCGGGGCTGGAGCTTGTCTCGGACATAGATTTCCCGGGAGATGTACGTGCCATCATCCGGAACCACCACGAGCGGTGGGACGGCAACGGATATCCCGACCGTCTCGCCGGCGAAGAGATTCCCTTCGCCGCTCGGATTCTCTGTGTTGCCGACGTTTATGACGCGCTGACCACTGCACGATCGTATCGAGACAGCTTGTCGCACGCGCTGGCCGCAGACGAAATGCGCGCCCAGCAAGGTCAGTTCGATCCACGTCTGCTCGAGACATTTCTCGACTGGGCGGGCGAAAACGCAACCGTGCAGTCCGTCCCGCCTCGCGCTGCAACCAGCTCGATCGGGAGCACGATTCCTATGGGTGACACGCCTTCAATGGGAAGCACGGCATGATGCATGGACCACGCGTTTTCTCGATCACGCTCTCTGCTTTTTTTCTTCTCAGCGCGTGTTCGGGCGATAAGCACGTAGGTGGCACGATCGTACTTTCTTCGGCGGCCGACGCTGACATTCTTTTTCCGCCGCTCACCCTGACGCTCATGGGGAAGCAGGTCTCAGATCAGGTGTTCGACAACCTGGCCGACATCGGTCCATCGCTCAACACGGTAGGCGACGCCGGATTCACGCCGAGATTGGCGGATCGCTGGCAGTGGGCGGCGGATTCACAGTCCGTTGCTTTCCACCTGAATCCGCGGGCGCGGTGGCACGACGGCGTTCCGGTGAGCGCCGAGGATGTGCGATACACGTTTCAGCTGGTGAAGGATACTTCGCTCGCTTCGCCGCTCGGCTCGAATCTCGACAACGTCGATTCGGTATCGGTGCGCGATTCGCTGACAGCGGTGGTGTGGTTTCACCGGCGTACTCCGGACGCGTTCTTCAAAGTCGCGAGTCCGGTGGTGATTCTGCCCGCCCACCTGCTTCGCCAAACGGCACCGGCCGCCCTCCACGAGAGCGGCTTCGCGCGCGCCCCCGTGGGGAGCGGACGATTCCGGTTCGCGGCGTGGGATCGTGGGGCGCGCATTGTCCTCCGCGCCGACAGTGGAAATTATCGAGGCAGACCGATTGCCGATCAGGCGATCTGGCTTGTGGCGCCGGACTATCAGACGGCCGCGGTGCGATTCCTTGGTGGGACGGCCGATTTTCTCGACGTCGTAAAGCCGGACGTGATCCCATTGGCGAGGGCAAAGGGTGCCGACATCATCGTGTCGCCGGGAAGTCTCGACTACGGGTACGCTGCGTTCAACCTGCGCAACGCGAAGAACACGGGCCCCCATCCCATTTTTGGGGATCGCGAAACCCGCCGGGCGCTCGTGATGGCCGTCGATCGATCCGCGATCGTGCGCAACGTGTTCGATACTCTGGGCCTCGTTGCTCACGGGCCCGCCACCCGAATCATGCCGACGAGCGACACGACGATCGGCATTCGCTACGATCCCGGGCAAGCGGCGCGCACGCTCGACTCGCTGGGCTGGAAGCGCGGTGCCGACGGCCTGCGCTCCCGCGGAAAAACCACGCTCGCGTTCGCGCTCATGGTCCCGAGCTCCAGCGCGATCCGAACCAGGATCGCCGTCCTGCTGCAGGAGCAATGGAGAAAGGCGGGCGCGAATGTCCGCATCGATCAGCTGGAGCTAAACACGTTCGGCGGCCGGATGGAAGAACGGAAGTTCGACGCGCTTCTGAACGCCTGGCACATCGACCCTACGCCTTCATCTGTGCGCGAGGAGTGGGCGAGCTCCGAGATCAAGAAGGGCGGCTACAACGCGACGTCGTACCGGAATCCAAGTTTCGACGCGGTGGTCGACAGCGCGATCAACGAGATGAACCCATCGCGCAGCGTCGAGCTGTATCGGCGCACCTACCGAATTCTTACCGACGACGCGCCTGCTATGTGGATCTACGAGCTCCGCAACGTGCACGGAGTGTCGAAGAGGATTCACCCGGTGGGAATCCGTCCCGACGCGTGGTGGGCAGATCTTGCCGACTGGAGCGTCCAAGCGGGCCCCAACCTCAAATAAATCCCGACTGGAGCTGTTGTCATAGCGGGCAAATGCCCCTCTAGCGCGGCTTGGGAGTGTCTGCCGGGTTCACGTAGGTGAGCTTCCACGGGCCCATTCCGTGGAGCTGGATGACGGTTCTGCCGGGAGACAAGGCGCAGTGATGCATTCCGGCCGGAATGACGCCGAACGTGCCGGCGTGGAGCCTTGTCACCTTCTTTCTGTCCAAGCGATCGCCCAAGCCCACATCGAGATCGAAGAAAAGGGGCCCGACTGAAATCCAGTCGGGCCCTCTTTATTAAAAGCGGTCTTACTTCTTGTCGTCGACGATCTCGTAGTCAGCCTCGACCACATCATCAGCCGGCTTGCCGCCCGCCTCAGCGCCTGCGGTCGCGCCAGCGGGCTGACCAGCCTCTGGCTGAGCGCCGGCCTGACCCTGCTGCTGATAGAACGCCTGCCCAGCCTCGCTGAACACCTTCGTCAGCTCTTCCTGGGCCGCGCGGATCTCGGTCATGTCGTCGCCCTTCAGCGCTTTGCGGGCCCTCTCGACCGCGGCATCGACCTTGGCTTTCGTATCCGGGGTGACCTTGTCGCCCCACTCCTTCACGTTCTTCTCGAC
>DHJM01000048.1:7955-8528 GCA_002404335.1 Gemmatimonadales bacterium UBA4720 | reverse complement strand
CTTACGCGCGTCGACCGAGCGTCCTAGTCCTTTGGATCTTCGCGCGAGGTCAGGCGGCGCGGGTCCCCTTCGGCCGCTACGCTCGCTTGGTCGAAGCCCCTAACGACGCTCCTTCGCTCCGCTCAGTCGCGGGTCTTCTCCTCGCGCTCGCTTTGAAAAGCGGCCTACGAGGACCCGCGCCGCCTTCCCGCGGGCATCACAGCAGGTTCTAGTCTCGCGGGTTCCGCGCGTCAGAGCGTGGGCGGCACGCGCATTCGAGTCCGATTCGCGGACACGGGCTACGCGATCAAACGAGATCTCGCCGACCGACCGCGCGACGATCTATGAATCCGCACCCGTCAGCTCGAACGGAATCTCGATCTCGAGTCCGTCGCGCGCGATGACAGTCGCTGGAAAAATCTCGCGGGCCTCGCGCTCGAGCTCGGACGTGTCGCGGGAGTAGCGGGCGGAGACGTGGGTGAGCACGAGCTTTTTCACCCCGGCCTTGACGGCCACTTCGGCCGCCTCGCGCGCGGTCGAATGTCCGGTCTCGAGCGCGCGCGGTGCCTCTTCGGTCGCGAACGTCGCTTCGTG
>DHJM01000048.1:7249-7920 GCA_002404335.1 Gemmatimonadales bacterium UBA4720 | reverse complement strand
GTCGTCCGGGCCTGGTGGGCCCGACCAGCTCCGACGGCTTGACCGTGCGACCGTCGGGCAGGCTCACTGTCTCACCCTTGTGGATTTTCCCCCAAAGCGGGCCCTCGGGGATTCCCATCTCGCGTGCCAGCTCCGGATTGAATCTGCCGAGTCTCGTCTCCTCGGCGATGTGATACCCGATCGCCAGCCTGTCGCCGTGCTCGACGGTGAAGGGAATGACTGAATACCCGTTCCTCTTCACCGGCGTCTCCGGCGTGATCTCGAACACCTTGATCTCGAAGGCTTGTTTCTCACTTCCGAGCGTGATGGCCCGCCACAGCATTTTTTCGGAGCCGGGCGGGCCGTAGAGATTCATCGGCTCGGTGCGGCCTTGAAGTGCGAGCGTGCGCAGCAATCCGGTGACGCCCAGCATGTGGTCCGCGTGCATGTGGGTGAAGAAGATGTCCGAGAGCGCGAAGCTGATCCCGTAGCGCATCATTTGTCGCTGGGTGCCTTCGCCACAGTCGAACATGAGCGTCTCGCCCTCGCGGATGAGCGCGAGAGAGGAGACGTTCCGCTCGACCGTTGGGCGGGACGCGGAGGTTCCTAGGAAGCGGAGGGAGAGCGACATCCGGGGAATATATCGTGACTTGATTCCGGCCCGGCGGCGGAAGAAACGGCAACTGGAGGAA
>DHJM01000048.1:5648-7107 GCA_002404335.1 Gemmatimonadales bacterium UBA4720 | reverse complement strand
CAGTTCTTCAGTTGCAGTTCTTCGGCAGTGTTACGATTTGCCAGCCCGTTCGTCCTACACTTGTTGCCCGGGCTGTATGATTAAGCCGGGTAAAGAGTTACAGGTCTGAAGACAGAGTTAGGGTCTTGACTTTGGGCGCGGATCCGCTAGTTTCAATGAAGAGCGGCCCCGCGTTGTTCCGCGGGGCTTTTGCTTTGATCCGGTGCGACGGATCAGCCCGACCTGGTTCGAGTATAGTCCGTCGCGTTCGCGCGGGGCTGTAGCTCAGCTGGGAGAGCGCTGCAATCGCACTGCAGAGGTCAGGGGTTCGATCCCCCTCAGCTCCATTGTTTTTTTTTGAAAATTGATTAGCTGCCCGCCACCGATCGGTAGGACGTAGAGTTCCAATGACGGTGTGCGTGGCACGATTGGGCGGGCGACCGCCAAAATAAATCGCCGCAAACTCACAGAGTTTGCGGCGTTTCTGTTTCTACTAGCTCAAACGACCCCGAACTCGGGGCTAAACCCACCAGGGATCAAAGCAGTCGTAATTGTTCTGGCGAGCGATCTTCCCGTCCCTGAATTCCAGCCATATCGACAGGTGGGCGCGCATCTCCGAATCGGCAGGCAGGGTGTCGACCGGAACGGCGAGATAACCGCTCCAGAAAACCTCGAGCGCGACTGAATCGCCGTCGACGATCGAGTTCAGGACGTCGTACTTCTGGGCCCTGAGTGTCTTCTTCCCCTTCCTGGCCGCGTCAAGAAGCTGTTTGAGATCGCGGTGAGCTCCAATCGGGGACAGCCGGTTCGGAAACTCCTCCTGGACCGCGTCCTTGGTGAAGAAGTCCGCCAACGTGCCACCCTCGGCGCCGTTCTCCAGAGCTTCCAGGTAGCGACGCGCGATTGCGAGATTGTCGGTGGTCGTGATCGTCATGACATCATCTCGGGCTTCGGGTGTGTCGTGTAGCATGCCACATGACTCGGTAAGGGGGCGTCACGTCACGGGGTAATCCCCCTCCGCTCAGGAATCTACAAAGTGGGCGACCCCTTCGCTCATGGAATGTTCGGCGGAGGACGGGCGCCCGCAACCCCATCCGCAGAGGGATCCTCCCCAGGAGGGAGCGGTTTTCTCGCAGTTGGTTTCTCTCTATTGCAGCAGCGCGGCAACATCCTGCCTCAACGCCCGGAAGGCATCGGCATTGAACCTGTTTGCCTCCCGCTCCGACGGCCCCAGAAAATCTCCGACCGCCGTTCCACTCAGTCGATTGAGGAATCGGAGAATCCCGCTCTCCTGAACGACCAGTGTCCCGCGTCTGTTGAGAATCGTCTGCGAGCCGGGGTTGTCTCTTATCGATATCCGCACCGGAATTCCCGGATCCTGGAATGGCCGCCGCAGCGAAGACTTGAGCAGATATCCGACCGTCGGAGGGAGGTGCCACTCCGGCTCCTTTGCGAAGTGCATCGACCACCCACGCTCGTG
>DHJM01000048.1:4741-5511 GCA_002404335.1 Gemmatimonadales bacterium UBA4720 | reverse complement strand
GCGCCCTCGAATGGCGCGAAGTGTCCGCCCTTGCTCCGCATCCTGAAGTGCATGTAATAGTTGGCAGCCCACGCGTCGAACCAACGCGCACCGGTCTTGTCGGTGAGCGTGATTCTGTACTTGCCCTTGCTGATGTACTTGTCGATGTAGGCCGCGTAGTGCGGCATCGTCGCCTTGAGGATGTCGGGCGTGAGCTTGATGGCGATGTCGTATGTCGTCGCGCCATCGCTGTCGGGTACCGCGCGGAGTGTGTCGATCGTGAACAATCTCCCCATCGCCGCCACGGTGCGCGGGAAGCCGGTCGTATAATTGGCGCGAATGGCCGCGGAAGACTTCCCTTCGCCGCCCGCGAGCGCCGCGGCCAGCACGTCGGTCATGCTCTTCGCGGCGATGCTCCCCAGCGCGACTTCGACGTTGGTGAACCACTCGTATTCGTTGTCCTTGAGCATTCGGAGACGCACGATCTCGCGTGATTCGCTGAGCGCGTCGGGTGGCGTGGTCGTGAGCTTGGTGCTCACGATGTAGCGATCGACCGAGAACACTCCTTCGTCGCCGAATAGTCGCGCGCTGTCGGGTCCGATGGCGAGCCAGATGCTCGTGTCGTTGTAGACGCCCGAGGGCGTGAGCGCATAATGCCCGAACTGCGCCCGCGCGTGCAGAATTCTTGGCGGCCGCTGGATATTGGTGAAGCGCGAGCCGACGGAGTAAAAGAATTCTTCCGCGTTCTGCCGCGCGAGCGGGATGTTGGGCCCGAATGCGGGCGCGACTTC
>DHJM01000048.1:1168-4630 GCA_002404335.1 Gemmatimonadales bacterium UBA4720 | reverse complement strand
GAAAGTTCGACGCCTGGATGAGGTGGGGGAAGGTGGCGCCCCTCGCAACCTGGGTCTGGCGCCCTCTATGTAAACGATTACATATTTGGGCTGTAAAGACAAAGATCGGCCAGTAGCTCAGCTGTTCCTCCCGTCTCCCACTCGGACACTAAGTGATCCGAGTCCGGTCCATTGTTGCGAGGAGAATGGTCACGATCAAGGATGTCGCGCGTGAAGCAAAAATGTCCGTCGCCACCGTCTCCAGAGTTCTGAACGGCAGCGGACCGGTAAGCGAGGAGACGCGGCGATTGATTCGTGAAGTCGCCGGACGCATGCGCTACGTCCCGCACAGCGGGGCGCGGAGTCTCATCACGAGCAAGACCCAGACGCTCGGCGTTCTTCTTCCTGACCTCTATGGAGAATTCTTCTCTGAAGTCATTCGCGGCATGGACGACACAGCGCAACGAAACGGGTTTCACCTCCTGATCTCGAGGGCGTACGCCGACAGGCACGGCATCGAGACCGCGATACGCGCGATGCGTGGGCGCGCCGATGGTGTCGTCGTGATGTCTCCCGATCTCGACGCGGAGTCGCTGTTGAATTTGCCGAGCACGATTCCGGTGGTGTTGTTGTGCTCGGTGTCGAGGGGGAACGAGATCGATTCACTCACGATCCAGAATTGCCGAGGGGCGCGTGAAATGGTGGCGCACCTCATCTCGGTGGGGCACAAGCGGATCGCGATCATCAAAGGGTCGCCGCGCAACTACGACGCCGCGGAGAGATTGCGTGGCTACCGGATGTCGCTGCGCGAGGCGGGTATCACGCTGGATCCTTTGCTCGAGCGTGAAGGCGACTTCACCGAAGCGGGGGGATACTCCGCGGCGCTCAAGCTCATCGCGCTAAGAAATCGGCCGACGGCGATCTTCGCGGCCAACGACTCGATGGCGATCGGCGTGTTGAGCGCGCTCCGCGAGTCGGGCATTGCGGTTCCGGAGGAGATGGCGGTCGCCGGCTTCGACGACATTCCCCTCGCGCGCTACATGGATCCGCCCCTCTCCTCGGTGCGCGTCCCCATCTGGGAGCTCGGTGCGAGGGCGGTAGATCTCCTCCTCCACGGCATCACGCACAAGAACGATCACCCGCGGCGTCGCGAGCGGGTGTCGACCAAGCTCGTCATTCGGCGCTCGACCGGCGGTGTGCCGGCGGAGCGTCCTCCACCACAAACCCTCAAGAGGAAGTTGGTATCAGTCTGATACACCGTGTCTGTAATGATTTTCTTGTAGCACAACAACAACAGGAGATGTAAATGAATACCAGCAGCATCAATCTTCATCGATTTTCTCGAGGAGTAGCCACTGCGATCGCGCTCCTATGCATCGTGAGCGGAAATCTCTTTGCGCAGAACTCGACGGGAACGATTCGCGGGACTGTGAGTGGAGCGGGTGGTGCGCCGATTGGTAGCGCGCAGATTTCCGCTCAAAACGTCAGCAGCGGCGTGCAACGGAATGCGCAATCGAACGACGCCGGCGCTTACACCCTAGTCGGAATCGTTCCGGGTACTTATCTCGTTACGGTCCGCAGGATCGGCAACTCGCCGCAGACTCGTACTGTCGTCGTCCAAATCGGAGCGACGCAGCAGCAGGACTTTGCTCTCGCGACGCAGGCTGCGCAACTCGCGACGCAGGTCATCACCGCTGCTACCGGAGTCGAGACGCGAACCTCGGAAAGCGCTACCAACATCACGCAAGCACAGATCTCCAAACTTCCGACTCCAAGTCGCAATTTCCTGGATCTCGCGCAACTTGCTCCCGGCGTCACCGTCACGGAAGACCGCACGAACGGGCAATTCAGGACGGTTACCGCGGGCGGTCAAGCGCCGTCGAGCGTGAACCTGTTCGTCGACGGCACCAGCTTCAAGAACGACCTGACACAAGGCGGTATCGCGGGGCAGGACGCAAGTCGAGGCAATCCATTCCCGCGGAATGCCGTCGACCAGTACCGGGTTATCGCACAGAACTTCAAGGCCGAGTACCAGAAGGCATCGAGTGCCGTGATCACCGCTACGACGAAGTCAGGCGGTAACGTCTGGAGCGGCAACGCGCTCGTCGGTTATCAGAATGCGTCGATGGTGCAACTAGACACGTTTCAGACTGCTGACAAAAAAGCAAACCCGACCACCTTCGTGAGACCGCCGTATAACCGAACCCTTTCCGCTTTGAGCTTTGGTGGTCCGATCGTAAAGGACAAGATTCACGTGTTCGGTTCGTACGAGGGGAACTTCCAGAACCGCTCCAACCGCGTCTTCATTCCGACGCCGCCTGCGGGATTCCCAGCGCTCGACACGGTGAATCTGGCGCAGTACAACGGCAATTTCGGCTCGCCCTTCCGTGAATCCCTGTTGTTCGGAAAGTTGAGCGATGAGATCAATGACAAGTCTTCGGCCGAGTTGAGCTTCAGTAATCGGCATGAGACGGACGTCCGCGACTTCGGGGGAACCGGCTCCTTCCAAGCGGCGAACAATGTCCACAACTACAACACGACCGTATCGCTCAAACACAACTACTTCAGCGGTCCGTGGCTCAACGAAGCGTTGCTGAGCTATGTAAGGTTCGACCGTGGCTTCAGTCCAAATACGCCGGGGACCGCGCACCGCCGTTTCATTTTCCCAAGCAGTTGCTGCTACGAGATAGGTAGCGGGATTTCGAACCAGGAATTCATTCAGCGAGGGCCCGGATTCCGGGATGACCTCACATACACCGGATTTCAGCTCGCGGGAGAGCACGTCATCAAGGGCGGACTGAGTCTCGACTTCCCGACGTACGACGTGAATAAAGGCAATGATGCGACGCCCACATTTGAATATCAGGATGTCCGCAATACCGGGAACGGCAATCAGGCCTATAATTACGCGACCCCGTTTGACCTGAGGTACGGCACGGGGAATCCGTTCGTGAAAGCAAGCAATAAGCAAATCGGCACCTACATTCAGGATGATTGGAGCCCGGTGAAGCGGTTGACTCTCAATCTCGGCATTCGCTGGGACTATGAGAGCAACATGCTCAACACGAACCACGTAACGGATCCGCTCGGCGCAGACACTGTACGTCTCTACGCTTCCAACCTGCTCGTTCCGCTCGATCTCAATCGCTATATCGGCACCGGTAAGAATCGGACGCCGTTCAAGGGAGCGTTTCAGCCGAGAGTAGGCTTCTCTTACTCGGTAGACCAGGCCGCCAAAACCACAGTCTTCGGCGGCTGGGGTCTGTACTACGATCGAATACCTTTCGACGTCGCAATCGACGAACAGCTCAAGATCACCAACCCGACCTTTACCGTGAATTTCGCCCCGAGGGGTGTGGCGCCGGTCGGCTCCCAGGTTGCGTGGAACGATAGCTATCTCACCGCCACCAAAGCGCAGCTTGACGCGCTGGCTCACTCGTCGGGAAAACCGGAGCTCTGGTTGATCGACAATCAGTTCAAGGT
>DHJM01000048.1:0-1120 GCA_002404335.1 Gemmatimonadales bacterium UBA4720 | reverse complement strand
TCAGTCAGTTACGCCAATCAACACAGCATGGATTTGTTCACTCTCCAGGATGCCAATGTCAGGCTCAATGCGAACAAGAGCTGCTGCGATGTTCCATTCAATTGGTCGTTACACGGCTATAACAACATTATTTTCTCGACGAACGACGCCGAGACGTGGTACAGCGCACTCAACGTAACATTGGATCGGCCTTACAGCCGGCCATCGCTCGATCAGTTTGGCTGGGGTGCTGGCCTGGCATTTTCGTACGGAACTCGCTGGCTCCGCGGGCTCGACGACCAGGGACAAACGTTCGCCTTCCCGACCACGAGCGAAATTCCGAAGCACGTGTCGAACGATGAGAAGACGCGCATAGTCGCAAACTGGATTACTGATATACCGTATTTCTTTGGTATTCAGTGGTCGGGACTGGCGACTCTGGGTGGCAAATACACACTGGATGTGGGATGCAGAACCTGCAGCAACACTGGTACTAACTACTATAAAGCCTCTGGGTTCACGGTACCTGGCACCTTCCCGTACCGAAACGTCGACATGCGGCTGCGAAAGGACTTTCCGCGTTTCGGGCGGTCGATGACGGCTGTCGGACTCACTCTGGACGTTTTCAATGCGTTCAATCACAACAACTTCGGTACGAACTACAATTTAGGCGACCCGGCGGCTACCAACTTCGGGACGCCAAGTGGAGTTGCGACCGACGCGCGCAGATTTCAGGTGGGCGCGGAGTTGAACTTCTAACTCCTTCGTCGAGGGCAGTCGAGTGATTGCCATCGGCGGGCCTTTTCGACCTGTATGAAAATCGGCGCTGATTGCGGTACTTCGCAGCCAGCGCCGATTTTCTTCTCCATTCGCTTTAGAATGTGGACCCGGGGTTGCAGAGAGTTGCGCTGTCGGGCAACCTCATTCTGTTTTCTGAACAGGCCAGATGACACTACGGGAATCCTATGACTGACATCAGGCCGGCCCTCCGTCAGTACTCCGTTGCTCTTTGTTTTGTGGCTTCGGCGTGCACCAGCGCGGCGTCGATCACCGGCATCTCAGGTCCCACACCGCCGTCGGCGCTCACCGCGCGGCAGACCGCGTTTCTCGACACGTTGGAGCGCCGCACCTTCAACTGGTT
>DHJM01000030.1:0-6476 GCA_002404335.1 Gemmatimonadales bacterium UBA4720 | reverse complement strand
CCAATATGGGATACTCGCGCGCCACGCCGGGTTGATGGGGTCATTAAGTTTAAAGATGATAGGGCGGCGGTCTGCGTTCACTGCTAAGGAGATAACCGCCAACGTCCCCCGCGGCAAACTAACTGACGAAGCCCCGTGGGGTATCCTGCGGTTTGGAGATTACAAAATGTCGAATGCAGTCGAAGTGAACGATTCCGATTTCGAGGTCCAGATCGAGCAGCACAAGGGTCTCGCCGTCGTCGATTTCTGGGCGACCTGGTGCGCACCGTGCCGCATGGTTGGACCCGTGCTCGAGCAGCTGGCGATCGAATATGAAGGCAAGGCGAAGGTCGCGAAGGTCGATGTGGACGTGAACATCAAGACGATGACCAAATTCAACGTGAGATCGATTCCCGCGATTCTCTTCTTCAAGGACGGGAAGCTCGTCGATCAAGTGATCGGCTTCATGGGCAAGCCCGCGCTGGCGGAGAAGTTCAGGCAGCACGCCGCCGCGTAATCGACGGAGTCCGTCGCCAGACGACTCATGAGCTCCGCTAAGGCCGCGGTGCGAGCCGAGTCGGGGGTGCTCTTTCTGGTGAGCACTCCGATCGGCAATCTGGGAGACATGTCACATCGCGCGGTCGAGGTTCTCTTCTCGGCCGCGCTTGTCGTTGCGGAGGATACGCGCCACTCACGGCGTCTGTTCGACCACTACCGCATCGCAACGCCGCTCAGCTCGTACCACGAGCACAACGAGGCGAAGGAAACGCCGCGCCTCATCGCCCGACTTCTCGCTGGTGACTCCATTGCCCTGATATCCGATGCGGGGACGCCTCTCATCTCCGATCCCGGCTCACGTCTTGTCGCAGCCGCGCTGGAGGCCCAGGTGCCGGTGGTGCCGGTTCCGGGCGCATCGTCGGTCATGGCGGCGCTCGTCGGATCAGGGCTGCCGCTGGAGCGATTCACATTCCTTGGATTCCTGCCGCGCAAGGGAAAGGAGCGCGGCGAGATCATGAGCGAGATCGTCGATTCTCGCGTTACGGTCGTGCTGTTCGAAGCGCCGAATCGGGTGAGCGCAACGCTCGAGGCGTTGGTCGCCGCCGGTGCCGGCGCGCGGCGCGCGGTCGTCGCGAGAGAGCTGACCAAGAAGTTCGAGGAGTTCAGGCGCGGCAGCGTCGCGGAGCTGGCGAGCGTATACGGTAAAGCGGACCCGAAGGGCGAGGTCGTGCTGGTGATCGCGGGAGCGGAAGCGCGCACGGTCAGCGAGGGCGACCTGAACGATGCGGCGAATAAACTCCGCGCCGAGGGAAAATCTCCGCGCGATGTGATGGACTACCTCGTCTCGGCACTAGGCGCGTCACGGAACGCAGCCTACAAAATCGCGCACGAGAGCGAGACGTGAGCGCGCAGGTGAAGTACGAGTCTCGAGCAACCCAACGCCCTATCGAGGTGACCAACTGAGATGTCCGCCACAAGATTCCGCCCCGGAAAAATCGTCTGCGTCGGACGCAACTACCGCGAGCACGCAAAGGAGCTCGGAAATGAGGTTCCAAAGGAGCCGCTCATCTTCCTGAAGCCGCCATCGAGCGTGGTCTGGGAAGGCGAGCCAATTGTGCTGCCTGGCGCTTCCTCCAGGGTCGAGTACGAAGGCGAAATTGGAGTCGTCATAGGGGAGACCCTGAAGGGAGTGTCTGAAGGTGATGCGGCTCGTGGAATCAGGGCGATCATCGCGGTCAACGACGTGACGGCTCGCGACCTCCAGAAGGCAGATTCACAATGGACTAGAGCCAAAGGATTTGATACCTTTTGTCCTCTGGGAGAGGAGTCGTCAAAGCTTCCGGACCTCGACAGTCTTACCGTCGTCACGCGAGTGAACGGCGTCGAGCGACAGCGGGGGAAAAGCAGCGAGATGGTCTTCTCGATCCCATCCCTCCTCGCATACATCTCGCGCATCATGACATTGGAGCCAGGGGACCTCGTCGCAACTGGAACACCATCGGGTGTTGGACCGCTCGCCCCTGGTGACGTAGTTGAGGTGGAGATTCCCGGTGTCAGCCGCGTGAGCAACCCCGTTAAGGAGAGCCGATAGTGCCTGCCTACACAGATCGACTGCTCAGCCTACCAGAATATCCTCTCGCCAAGATCCCGGAACAGAAGCGAGAGCTCATCGCTCGCGGTGTGGATGTCATCGATCTCGGAGCCGGCGACGCGGACCTCGCGCCGCCGCCCGCTGTGATCGAGCGAATCGCCGAAGCCGCACGTATACCAACTATGAGTCGCTACGGGTTCGCTCTTGGCCTCGTCGAGTACCGCGAAGCGGTTGCGAGATTCATGAAGCGAAGATTCGGCCAGGAGTTTCACCCCATCAAGGAGATTATTCCTCTCATCGGGTCGAAAGAGGGAATCTCCCATCTCGCCTTCGCGTATCTCACGAAGGGCGACTACTCCATCGTGCCCGAGCCCGGCTACAACTCGTACCTGGGCGGCACGCTGCTGGCCGATGCGACGCCTTACAAGTACCCGCTCCGCCCCGAAAACGGATTCCTGATCGATCTCGACAAAATCCCGGCTGAGGTGCTCAAGAAGACGAAGATCCTCTACCTCAACTATCCGAATAATCCGACGTCTGCGACCGCTCCCACGGAGTACCTTGAGGATATAGTCCGGCGCTGCAAGGAACTGGATATCCTGCTGGTGTATGACAATGCCTATTCCGAGCTCGCCTACGACGGGTACGTGCCCCCGAGCATCTTCGAGATCAAGGGCGCGCGCGACGTCGCCATCGAGTTCCACTCGATGTCGAAGACGTACAACATGACCGGTTGGCGTTGCGGGTGGGCGTGCGGCAAGCAGGAGTTCGTCGGCGCGCTGGGGAAAGTGAAATCGTTCATCGATACCGGGACCTTCATGGGAGTTCAGGCAGCCGCGGCAACCGCGCTGGACAAGTGCGCTGATTGGATCCCGACCAACGTCGCCGCCTTCAAGGAGCGTCGTGACGCGGCGGTCGAGGCGTTCTCGGCGGCGGGTTTTCCGGTCGCGCCGCCCAAGGCCACGATGTACATCTGGTGCCCGCTCCCCAAGAACATTCCGAGCGCCGTGTTCGGCGAGCGCCTGTTGCAGGACGAAGGCGTGATCGTATTGCCGGGCTCTCTGTTTGGTCCGGGTGGCGAAGGATTTTTCCGCGTGTCCTTCATCACATCGCCTGACCGTCTGCGTGAAGCAGCAACCCGCGCCGGACGCGTTCTCAAGCGTCTGCAAGCGCAAGCTGGGGACGACGCTCGCTCGGGTCGTCGTCCGGAAGCGCAGGGGATGGCGCGAGCCTGATGATTTTCCGCCGCGTCGCGACCGAGCCCGAAGCGCCGGGGAGGAAGGTATCCACTTCCTTCCTCCTGTCCCTCGGCGTGCACGTCTTGGTCGTGATCGCGTTCATGCGGATGCTGATTCTGAACGCCGATTTCTCGACGAATCCGAAGCGCGAGGCGGTCCCTCAGCAGCGCGTCGGATTCGTGAGGTTGGCTAAGCCGGGTGAGAAGCCAACACCTGGAAAAAGCGGAGGCGATGGGCGTCCAGAGAAATCTCGTGAGATTCACGTGACGCCGCCCACGTCAGTCCCCACAACGATTCCGTCTCCTTCAACCGCGGTGACCACGCCGGTCGAGGAGGAGGGAACCGGTCCGCTCGTGGGTGGCGGAGGCCCGGTGCGCGGAGTGCGCCCGTCTTATTCTGATGGACGGCTCTGGAGTCCGCCGTCGCCGATCGTCGCGCCTCCGAAGACCGTCGCGCAGACGATCGACAGCCTCATCGCCGACGCGATTGCGCCCTACAACGATTCCGTCGCGGCGGCGGCGCAGGGACGCGATCCGACCGATTGGACCATCAAGAAGGGCGGCTACAAGTGGGGAATCGACAAGCGGGCGATCAGACTTGGTCCCTTTTCGATTCCGACGGCGCTACTCGCGATGCTGCCGCTCAACCTTCAGGGGAATCCGACAACGATGGAGCGCGATCGCACTTACGCCGCCATGAATCGGGACATCACGTGGCACGCGCAGCAGGCGATCAACGATGCGGATTTCATGAAAGCCGTTCGCAGCATCCGGGAGCGAAAGGAGCGTGAGCGGGCCGCAGCGCTCGCGGGCTCATCGTTCAAGGACGGTACCGGGGATCCGCACCAATAGGGCGGTAACGAACTCGACGGGCGAACTTCTGTTGTTGTAGGCAGGTGGAACCTGCCGACAGTGTACCAATTTCGAATTCTACGAGAACTGCGCGAACCCGACCGTATTCCCGCCCGGTTCCCGAACGTATATCTCCGTGCTCCCGTAGAACGTTTCATGGCGAGGCTTCACCACGGGAGCGCCCTCGAGAGCCTTGACCACGGTGTCGAGGTCCCCGACCGTGATGAAGAGAGCGACCGAGTGTCCCATCAGCTCGCCCGCCGATCCGGGCTGCTCGCTGATTACGCTCGCGCGCGTCTGGTACATGATCTCAATGCCCGCCTTCTGCACGCTGGCGAATATGAGCTTTCCGTCGGGGCCAGGAACCTGATTCGTTACCTCGAACCCGAGCCGATCAGTCCAGAACTTGAGGCAGGGCTCGACCGCCTCCACGATCAGTACCGGGGTCAGCTGCCTGAGCGCGGGAAGGGGCATACCCGAGGAGTCGATTTTTTCATCAGCCATCTTTGCACCTCAGATTGGTCCCCACCTTGACGAAAAAACGGCCGGCCTGCGAGGCCGACCGCTCACATCGTTCATCTCGGTCCTGCTACGACTGCATGGCGGTGCTGCTCTGCGCGTCGAAGCCGGGACGGAAGACTCCGCAGATCACACCGAGGAGTCCGAAGTCCATGCCCGGCTGCACCGCGATATCCCGGTCTGCCGGGTTGGCTGCCTCGAGAACCACTGAGCCGCCGCGTCGCGTGTAGGTCTTCACGGTTGCGTCCTCTCCGAGACGGGCGGCAACGATGTCCTGATCGCGGGGATCCTGTTTCGGGTTGACCATCACGTAGTCACCGTCGTTGATGCAGCGGCCGACCATGCTGTCACCCTTCACCTTGAGAAAAAAAACCTCATCGGAAGGGACGAAGCGGCGATCGATCGTGATGAATCCGTGTCTGTGCTCGGGAAGGAGCGCCGGCTCACCGGCGTGGATCCTTCCGTAGAAGGGAATGGGCTGCGTGCGAAGCGCGGCACCGAAGCCGAGGAGATTGACGCCACGCGATCTGGCGGGGTCTCTCTCGATGTATCCCTTTTTCGCGAGTGACTGGAGCAGGTCCGAGACGGTCTTGGTCGACTTGATCTTGAACTGCTTGCCGATGTCCCGAATGCTGGGCTGGTAGGTGTTCTCGGCCGTGAAGTCGAGAAGGTAGTGATATACCGAGCTCTCAAGCTTTGTTAGTTGCTCGGCCATTTGAAGTCCTTTGAAAGGCGAGGCCGGGCCGCGGGTCCAGCGGGTCGCGTCAAATGACAATCTGTGTACGAAACCGTACCTGGTCAACAGTTTGTTAGCTGCCTGAAAGTTTCTTACCTGGCCAGGACCGCCAGGGCTTTGTCGATCCGCTTTAGGGACAGGTCGCGCCCCATCTGAATCAGCATCTCGAAGATGCCGGGGCTGACAGGAAGGCCAGTTAAGGCCACCCTAAGGGGCTGAAAGACCTTTCCGGCCGAGATTCCGCGCGACTCGGCCAGCGATCGGAGAGCAGTCTCGAGGGGCTCCGTTTGCCAGTCGGAGACTGTTGCGAGAGCCTCCCGCGTGGCGCGCAGCAGCGCGGCCGCCTCGACCGGATCCTTCCAGTTCTTGGCGACGGCGACCGGATCGTACTCGATGTTTTCGAGGAAATACGGGCCGGCCTGGCGCACGATGTCGTCGATCGTGCGCGAGCGGACGCGCAGGAGATCGAGCAACCGGAAGTACCAATCGCGCCTCTCCACCAGCTCTTCTTCGGTAGCAAGACGCGCCGTCACGATCGCGGGCGTGACGCGCGGCTCCAGCTCTTCGAGCGGAATCATCGAGAGGTGCTGGCCATTCATCCATTCGAGCTTTTGAGGGTCGAAGATCGCCGCCTTTTTCTGGAGGCCATCGACGCTGAAGAGCTCGATCATCTCGGGAACGGTCATGATCTCGCGGTCGCCGCCGGGCGACCAGCCGAGGAGCGCGAGGAAGTTCAGCAGCGCGCCAGGGAGAAGCCCGTAGTGCTGGTAATCTCCGACCGCCGTCGCGCCGTGGCGCTTGCTCAGCTTTTTTCCGTCGAGCCCGTGAATCATCGGCAGATGCGCGAACGTCGGGAGCGGCGAGCCGAGCGCGCGGTAGAGCAGAATCTGTTTCGGCGTGTTGGAGATGTGGTCGTCGCCGCGCATCACGATGGTGATTCCCATCGCGATGTCGTCGGACACGACCGCGAGGTTGTAGATCGGCGTCCCGTCCGAGCGGAGAATGACGAAGTCCTCGATGTCCTTGTTCGGGAACGCGATCCGCTCGTGGACCATGTCGTCCCA
>DHJM01000045.1:56040-57134 GCA_002404335.1 Gemmatimonadales bacterium UBA4720 | reverse complement strand
AGTCGAGCGGCGGCGAGAAAGTCTCCTTGATGGTCCGGGCACTGATCCAGCGCACGAGATTGAGCTTCGAGCCCGCTTTGTCGTTGGTTCCAGACCCGCGCGCGCCCCCGAATGGCTGCTGTCCCACGACCGCGCCCGTCGGCTTGTCGTTGATGTAGAAATTGCCGGCAGCATTGCGAAGCACGAGCGCAGCCTCGCGGATCGCCTGACGCTCCCTGCTGAATATCGCGCCGGTGAGCGCATAGGGCGAAGTCTCGTCTACGATCCTGAGAGTCTCGGTCCACTTGTCGTCGGGATAGACGTGCGCCGTAACAACGGGTCCGAAAATCTCCTCGCACAACAGGCGATACCCGGGATCCTCCGTCTCGATCAGAGTCGGCTCGATGAAGTAGCCTTCCTCTCCACGCGCGACTCCTCCGGCGATGATCTTCGCGTTCTTGCGACCGTGCTCGAGATATTCGCCAATCTTCGTGAACGCCTTCTTGTCGATCACAGCACCCATAAAGTTGCGGAAATCAGTAATGTCGCCCATGCGAAGCTCTTTCATGATCGCAACGGTGCGGTCGCGCACTTCGGGCCAGATCGATTCGGGGATGTACACCCTGCTCGCGGCGGAGCATTTCTGTCCCTGATACTCGAACCCTCCACGCGCGATCGCGACCGAGAGAGCCACCGGATCCGCCGATGCATGCGCGACGATGAAATCCTTGCCGCCCGTCTCCCCGACGATGCGCGGATACGACTTATAGCGCGACATGCTGGCGCCGATTGTCTTCCACATGTTGTTGAAGACGGCGGTACTGCCCGTAAAATGCACCCCGGCGAGATCACGGTTCGAGAGAAGCCGTTCGGAGATGAGAGCGGCATCACCCGGCACGAGGTTGATCACGCCCGGAGGAAGTCCCGCCTCCTCGAGCAGCTTCATGATNNGCGTACACGAATCCCTCGAGCGGCCGGTAGTCGAGCTGGTTCCACATCGTGCGGTCGCTGAGCGGCTGCTCGTCGTAGAGGCTCTGCGCGTAGTGTGGATTGAATCTCCAGAAATCGATCAGCTCGACCGCCGAATCGATCTCCGCCTGGTACGCGGTCTTCGA
>DHJM01000045.1:44343-55921 GCA_002404335.1 Gemmatimonadales bacterium UBA4720 | reverse complement strand
GCCGAGCATCGTCGCGGCGTTGACCGTAGGTCTCCACGTCGTCGCCAGCAGCTCGGCCGCCTTGAGGAACACGGCGGCGCGATCTTCCCACGCCCAGTTCGCCCAGTCTTTCGCCGCTTCCTTCGCCGCGGTGATAGCCTGATCGATGCTCGCCGTGCTGGCGCGGTGCCAATGGGCCAGTACGTGACGATGATTGTGGGGCATCACCGACTCGGCCAGCTCACCGGTGTGAACCTCCTTGCCGCCGATGATGTTGGGAATGTCTATCCGCTCGCTGGACATTGAGCGCAGGCGATCCTTGAGCGCCGCTCTCTCCGGAGATCCGGGCGCGTAGCTCTTGACCGGCTCGTTCACCGGGGGCGGGACGCGGCGGTTGCCATTGAAACCGGTCAGAGCTCGCGGGGGAGTCTCGGGAGCTGCGCTCTGGGCGCCTGGCTCGCCGTTGGTTGATTTGGTTTTGCGCGGGCTGGCGCCGGAGGAGCCGGAACGGCCGGGTTTGACTGCAGAGGCGGACATGAATTCCTCGAGATGACATGCGGAAGTACTCTCGAAAGATACGGCCCGTCGACTCAAAACGAACCCCTTCGGCAAGGGCGCGCGCGTGCCGGGCTTCTCTCGCTCGTCGCCGGGAGCTAAAGTGCGCGGATGGGAAATCGCGCTCTGAGATGCTCGCTGGCGCTCCTTCTCGCCGGCTGCGTCAGCGAGCCGGTGGAGTGGGGCGCCGTTTCGTATCGCCAGTCCCAGCTCGGCGATCCCGATGCACGGAGCGCTGTGATGAGCGCCAATTTGCCGGCGATCGCCGGGGCGAGTACCCCATGCATCCGTTCGATTCGCACTGCCGGGGCCGCCAAGGAATTGTTTCGCACCTGGTGGTCGTCACGGAGTGACAGCGACGTCGTGCTGTCGATGCAGCGCTCCGGAGATGAGGGCGGGACCTGGCAGCCCCCGGTGGAAGTCGAGTCGCGGGACCGCGGCCGTCGCGGCTGCGCTCGTCCAGCTCCAGGAATTTTCTACGATCCGGTAAGCGGGTACGTCCATCTCGTCTACTTCATCGAGGGGAGCGATGGAGCCGGCGTCTTCTTCGCGCACTCGATGGACAAGGGCGGAATGTTTCACTCGCCGGTTCCAGTCGTTTACGGCAATTCACCTTCGATTGCCAGCGTAGCCGCGCATGGCGACAGCGTGGTCGTCGTGTTCGAGGATCCAAATTCTACCACGCCCAGGATCGGGATCGTGCTCTCGCGCGTCACAGGACACATTTTCGACCAGCGCGGACAGGCGACCCCCGACGATGTTCCGGCGATCGCGCCCTGGATCGCGCTCGACCACAACAAAATCAGAGTCTGGTGGAAAACGCCCAACGATTCAGCTGGCAGTGCGGAGCGGGTGGGGTACCGCGATGGAATCTGGCGCTGAGCGAAGCGCTCGGCGTTAGCGCTTACTGTTTTGCCGCGCTCGGGTCGCCGCTCTCTGGGTGATCGCGAATGACCTGAGGCAGTATCGCCCACTGCTCGACCCGCAGGAGCTTTTCCGCTGCGGCGACGGCGCGCGCGGTATTCCCCGACGCCTCTTCCAGCATCATCGCGACGCTCCCCGCCATCTGCGTGACGTCACCCGACTCCTGCGACTTCGAGAGCAGCGAGCGAATGTTTTTGTAGATGCGCCCGTTCTTTGCCTGTAGCGTATCAGCGACGTCGGTGAGCCCGAGGATCTGAACCGCGCTCAAGTGCAGCGTGTCCTTCATGCCGAGAATCTCGGCGACCGGATTGGGAATGGTGGCATCGACTCCCGCGGCCTTCTCGGTCTCGCGCGGAGGTGACGCCTCGGAATTCCCTGTTATCTCGACCATCGACAGCGCGAGTGGCGTCCCACCGAGCTGGAGGTCGACGGTCATCTGCTCGGGATCCTTCGTGTGGCGGGTGATCGTCCGCTGCACGGGTGCAAACCCCATGCGTTTCGCCTGGAGCACGTACCTGGGCGCCGTCTCGGGGAAGAAGATCTTGTAACGTCCCTCTTCGTCGGTGGTGTACGAGCGCGTGCGACCCGAGCCGAGCGATGTCGCACCGACCTGAGCATCGGCGACGGGCCTGCCGGTCAGGTCCGTGACGCGTCCGGTGAGAATGTCAGCACGGGCTTCCGTCTGCGCGTGAAGCGCTGCCGAAGCCAGGCAGACAGCTAATAAGGAAATGACAGTTCGCAACAGCCAGCTGAGGGAGACTCCTCTATTATCAATGTCGGCGCGCGCTGGTGCAACACCCGGGATTGCCCGCCCCTCCAGGGCAGTGCGCGGTAGACTACTTTCACGGTGAGCGGCATGACTCGATACATAGGCGCCCACACGATCGAAAACGGCGGCATCCATATGGCGGTTCTCCGAGCGGGGAACGCGGGGATGACCGCGATGCAGCTCTTCACTGCCATCCCCCGCTTCTACGGCGACAAGTCGACAATCAAACCGGAGCGGGTGGCCCGCTTCAAGACGGCGCTGGCGAAGACCAGAATCAAGCCTGCGAATGTCGTCGTGCACGCGGCATACGTGCTGAGTGTCGCGACGCCGGACGACGAGAAGTGGGCGAGGGCCAGCGCGGGCCTCACCAAGGAGCTGGAGCGATCGAGCGCCCTCGGAGTAGGTGCTGTGTGTTTTCACCCAGGCTCAGCGGGAACGGGCGATCGCGCGGACTCGGCAAAGCGCATCGCCAAGGCGATCACGGTGGCGCTCAAGACGATCGAGTCGGGCACGCGCCTCCTCGTGGAGAACACCGCGGGCGCTGGAAAGACGATGGGAAAGACGGCGCAGGAGGTGAAAGAAATCCTGGCCGGCGTTCCGGAATCTCTCCGGGCGAGAACCGGCTACGGACTCGATACTTGCCACCTCTTCTCCTCGGGCTACGACATCACCGTATCGAAGCAGGCGCTCACCGCGGTGCTGGACGAATTCGAGGAAGCCGCCGGCGAGCCACCCTCGTTCTTCCATCTGAACGACAGCGAGGGAGAGCTGGGATCGAACAAGGATCGCCACGTTCTCATAGGGGAAGGACGCATAGGGAAGCAGCCGTTCGAGTGGCTCATGCATGACCGCCGTAGCAGCGATGTTCCTCTCATTCTCGAGACCCCGCAGCAGAATTACGAGATAGCGGAAGACGACGATTCGCCCGACCCGTACGACGTCAAAATGGTGAAGCTCCTGGAGGAATTTGCTGGAAAATGAGGGTACCACCCGACTCATCGGGGCCCAAAATGTCGTTTTTCCCTCTGAGATTTCGTGTTTCTCATAGGGAAACTCTTTGCTTTCCCTATTGCTTTCGCCTCGCGGGACCATAGTTTGCGTCGCTGACGGACGGCGTTTCACTCTCTTGTACCAACTCGCATCCGATCACCAAACAAGGAGACAAGATGGCAGCAAAAAAGAAGAGCAAAGGAAGGAAGAAGTCCTCGTCCCGGAAATCTTCGGCCAGAAAGTCATCTAGAAAAGCGGCAAAGAAAGGCGCTCGGAAGAGCAGCCGCCGGAAATCCTCGGGCAAGAAGCGCGTTCCGAACGCGGCGTTCATGAAGCCGATGCGGCCGAGCAGCGATCTCGCGAATGTAGTGGGCAGCTCACCGATGCCGCGCACCGAAGTGACGAAGAAGCTCTGGCAGTACATCAAGCGGAAAGGTCTTCAGGATGCAAAGAACCGCCGCATGATCAACGCCGACGAAAACCTCCGTCCGATCTTCGGCCGCAGCCAGGTCTCGATGTTCGAGATGACCCGCCTCGTCAACAATCACCTCAAGAATCCGTAAGCTCCTTGGCAACTACGTCTAACGCGGGGCGCGCTCAAAAGGCGCGCCCCGTTTCACAGCAGTCCCAACTCCGCAACATCTGGGAGAATGTCAAGTCGATCGTCGGCGCACTGGCGATCTTCCTCGTCCTCCGGGCGTTCCTCGTCGAGGCGTACCGCATTCCTTCCGGCAGCATGATCCCGACGCTTCTCGTCGGAGACTGGCTGTTCGTCAACAAGGCGATCTACGGAGCGCACGTGCCGTTCAGTCGCGTGAGCCTGCCGGCGTACCGGGACCCGAAGCGTGGTGATGTAGTGGTATTCGTCTCGCCGTACCAGGCAGACGAAGAACAGATTGGACAAGACCCAACGCCGACACTCGTGAAGCGGCTGGTCGGTACACCCGGCGACACGCTCTACATGCGGAAGGGCCTGCTCTATGTGAACGGGATCGCGCAACGGCAGGGATTCGGCATTGCCCCACCGGATTCCGTGATGGGTACCGCCGTGAGCCCGCTCTTCGACTGGCAGAAGAAAGTTGGCCTCCAGTCATCGCGCTTCGGCTCCGCGCCGTCGCAGCCCACGCTCGACAACTGGGGACCGATCATCGTTCCTCCGAAGAGACTGTTCATGATGGGCGACAGCCGCTACAACTCGAAGGACGGCCGCTACTGGGGTTTCGTCCCGAGGGAAAACGTGAGAGGGAAGCCGCTGTTCGTGTACTACTCCTACAACGCCGACGACAGCGACCGTCCGATGCCATACATCACGGACATTCGGTGGAGCAGGATTGGGCACTGGATCAAATAGTTACCGATCGTCGGGCGTCGGCGTCGAATCGTAGCGAGACTACTGCTCTCCCTGTGACTCAGCAGGAAAATCTATGGACGCTATCCGCGCGGGAGTTACATTGGAAGCCGTGACGAAGCCAGGTTCGGTCGAGAAGCGCCGCCACTTGTTCAAATCGAGCGAATGGGATCTCGAGGAGCCGGCAGCGTTCACCAGGATCGCGCGATCCCCCATCGAGCTCGCGCTGATCACGGGCGTCGTGATGCGTCTCTTCCGCGCCGTCGTTCTCACCCACGGCGAGGCGACCAGCACTTTCCTCGGCGCCTCGCTGGTGCTGGGGACTCTTTTTCTCCTGGGGATGGCGACACTCCACCTCGGAAGATTCCCCGTGCGCGAGTGGCCGTGGCGCGCGCCTTTGTTCGCGGTGTTCGAGACAGTGGGCGAGATGACGGTGAGTCTCGTGCTGATCGCGCTGCACCGCGAGCCGTGGGGAACCGCGCGCGCCGAGTTCATGGACTGGCAGGCAATGGCGACCAACGTGGTATTCTGGCGCGTGCTCGGCGTGAGCGTGTGGGCGCTGCTGCTAGGCGTTACGGTGTCGTTCATCCGCGGCCGCGTGCTCAAGGAGACGGGCAGGGAGGTCGAGCCGAAGACTCATCCCGACGGACAGCCGTTCATCGAGAGACGGAAGCGAGACGAGCTCTAGGGCTGGCGTCTCGGCGAGACTGCAAACTGCACTGAACGGGATCCGAGATCTCAGAGGCACAGATCTCAGAAAGCAGTCACCGCGCTCTGACCATATCCGGCGCATATCCTGTTACAACCGACCGCCTGCCATTACGCCACTCAGATACGTCGCAGACGTAGTTACTAAACTCTGGTATCTACGCTTCTCAGATCTCGGATCCCGTTCAGTTGCAGTTGGTCTTTCCTACGCGGCGGTGCTAGCCTCGCAGTACTTGTCGAACGCGCGCGTGAGATCCTTCGCGATGTCATCAGCGGTGCGCCCTTCGATCTGGTGACGCTCGAGCATGTAGACCAGCTCGCCGTCCTTGAGCAGCGCGATCTGCGGTGAGCTCGGCGCGTAGCCGGTGAAATAACCTCTCGCTCTCTGCACCGCCTCGACGTCCTGCCCCGCGAAAACCGTCGTGAGTTTGTGGGGCCTAGTGTCGTGCTGGATCGCCTTGGCGACAGCGGGGCGCGCGTTGCGAGCCGCGCATCCGCAGACGGAATTGACCACTACCAGCGTGGTCCCATGGGCATCCTTCAGCTTCGAATCGACTTCCTGGGCCGTACGCATCTCTTCAACGCCGAGCTGCGTCAGTTCCTGGCGCATCGGGGTGACGAACCTTTCGTCGTACATCTTGTAAGCCTCTCTTTAGCGAATGACTGTTGCAGGAAAGATAATGGATTGGACCTACCGCGCGTACGAAACCCACCGGGCCATCTCCTTCATGGTGGGCCGCTTCCCGTACATGAGCAACCCGACGCGGTAAATCCGCGACGCCAGCCAGAGCGCGGCGACGCAGCCGATCGCCAGGAAGGCCAGGCTCGCCGCCATCTCGAGCGTGGGAACCCCCGTCACCGCCATGCGGATCGGCATGATGATTGGCGACGAGATCGGAATGAGCGAGAGCACGCGCGCCGTCGTTCCGGTTGGATTCAACAGCACCGGCTGAATGAACACGGCCGTGCTCACGATCATGATCATGAGAGGGCTCGCTGCCTGCCTCGCCTCGCTCTCGCTGTTCACCGATGATCCGACAGCGGCGTAGAGAGACGAGTAGAAGATGAACCCGAGCAGAAAAAACAACAGGAAAAGAACTCCCGCCCCGAGGGTGATATCGGGGAGCGAGAAGTTCATCGTCGGCGCGCCCAGCTTCGCCATGATCGGCGCTCTGAGCTTGAGCAAGATGTAAGTCGTGGCGATCCAGAGTATCTGCTGCGTCAGTCCGACCGCGCCGACGCCGAGGACCTTTCCGGCGAGGAGCGTGTCGGTCGGAACGCTCGACATCACCACTTCGGCAACGCGAGTCGTCTTCTCCTCGAGCACGCCGCTCATGATCGTCTGCCCGTAGATCACGATCGAGAGGTAGAGCAGGAATCCGATCGCGAAGCCGAACAGCACGCTCGCCATGCCCGATCCGGCGCGGCCGCGCTCCGTAATCCGCTCGGTGCTGAAGTCGAGAGGAATGAAGGTGATCTGCTTCAGCTTCGCATCATCCAATCCGACGTTCTGCAGGCGTGTCGCGAGGATCGTTTGCCGGATCGCGCTCTTGATCTGCGTCATGTCGGCGATCGAGGTAGCGTTCGCCCCCGCGTAGCGGGCTGATTCCCCCGCGATCGTCTGCTGATCCACGACGAGGTAACCCGACTTGTCCTTGCGCATCACTTCCCGCGTCGCCAGGCTCTCCGCCTGCGTCAGCTCACTCGGCGCCACCACTTTGACTACCGGCATTCTGCCGGGAATCGTGGTGTCAACGGCGATGTTCACCGCCAGCCGATGCCCGAACCCGGTGCTGGTGGCATCCAGAATCGTCGTGTTGTAAACGTCGGTCGTCGCCTTGCTCTTCGACGCCAGCCAGGCCGGCACGATGATGATCGCGCTGAAGAAAATCGGCCCGAAAAACGTTGCAATCAGAAACCACTTCGATCGCACACGCTCGAGGTACTCGCGCTTGATGATCGCCCAGAGCTTAGCCATGTCCGGTCATCCCCTCTTCCACTCCGGTGGCACCGACCTTCTGAAGAAATATCTGATGCAGCGATGGCTGGATCATCTCGAATCTCTGCACCGCGGCGCCCGATTCGACAATTCGCTTGAGCAGCGCCTGCGGATCGGCCCCGGGCGCCATCTCGATCTCGAAGAATCTGTTGGAGTCGTCGGCGCGCTTCACCAGCGAGTGGTCGCGCAATATCGCCGCTATGCCGGAGATTCCATCACCCTCGAGCGCGAGCGCAATGTTCCTCTGCCCATGCTCTTCCTTCACAGAGGTGACGGGTCCATCGAGCACTTTCTCGCCCCGCGCGATGATGCAGACCGAATCGCACAACCGCTCGGCGTTGTCCATCAAATGGGTGCTGAATATCACCGTCTTGCCGCGCTTCTTTAGCTCGACCACGGTGTCCTTCAGCGCCTGAGAATTGATCGGATCGAGTCCGCTGAACGGCTCGTCGAGGATCACCAGATCCGGATCGTGCAGCAACGTTCCGATGAACTGGACTTTTTGCTGCATGCCTCGTGAGAGCTCGTCGATCTTGGAGAGTCCCCAGTCCTTCTCGGGAGTCTTGAGCGACAGCCGCACGAGCCATTCGTCGATGCGGCGATCCGCGTCCCTACCCCTCACGCCCTTGAGCTCGGCGAGAAATTTCAGGACGCGACGCACCTGCATCTTCCGGTAGAGTCCGCGCTCTTCCGGGAGATAACCTAGCCGCTCGGTGATCCTGGGATCGTTCGACGGGCGTCCGAAGATGTGAATCTTCCCCGAATCGGGCGCGATGATGTTGAGGATCATCCGGATCGTGGTCGTCTTCCCGGCGCCGTTGGGGCCGAGGAGTCCGTACACGCTTCCCTTGGGAACGCGCAACGTCAGATCGCGCACCGCCGTGTGATCGGCGTAGCGTTTGGTGACGTTCACTATGTCGATGGCGTATTCGGTCATGTAGCTTCGCGGGGGAAGCATCGGAGCAGGACAACAATATACGTCGAAAGTAAATGCCTGTTTCAGAGACGTTGGCGATCGCGATTCTTTTCCTTGTTGGTGCCGCGCTCTATGCATCGGTGGGACACGGCGGCGCGTCCAGCTATCTGGCGGTTATGGGTCTCTTCAGTCTTGCGCCGGGCGTCATGAAGCCGACGGCCCTCGCCCTCAACATCCTCGTTGCTGGCATAGCGACGTTCAAGTTCTATCGTGCGGGGTTGTTCTCCTGGAAACTCTTCTGGCCATTCGCCGTAGTTTCCGTTCCAGCCGCGTTCATTGGCGGGGCGATGATGCTGCCGGCGCGCGCGTACAAGCTCCTCGTCGGAGTCGTGCTCCTCTATGCGGCCGTGTGGATGTTCCGCTCTGCGCTCAGGCCAATCAGTAAGGAGACGCATCTTCCACTACTCTGGGCCGCGCTCGTGGCGGGAGCGGCGATTGGATTTCTGTCGGGGCTCACTGGCGTTGGCGGAGGAATATTCCTGAGTCCGCTGATCCTCTACATGGGATGGGCGGAGACGAGGGCGACGTCCGGCGTCGCCGCGCCATTCATTCTCGTGAATTCGATTGCCGGATTGCTTGGGCATTTCTCGAGCGTAGCCCAACTGCCGCCGAGTATTCCGATCTGGGGTGCCGCGGCTGTGATCGGAGGTTGGATCGGCGCGACTTACGGAAGCAAACGCGCGCCCGCCCCGGTGTTGAGGCAGCTGCTCTCGTTGGTTTTAATCATTGCCGGCGCGAAGCTGATTTTTTACTGAGGAAGCTCTCCTACCATCAATGGGCAGATCGTCGGCGGATGGACGCGGGTCCTCAAAGGCGAGACGACCATCGTCCAGCTGAAGCTGCTCACGACGCTCGGTGACGACGAGCGCCGCGCAATCGCTCGAGAGGTACGAAGATTCGAGGCCTTCCTGGGGCTGCCGGCGGAGCTAGTCTAATGCGTTCTGTCCGCGGCTTGCCAAGAAAGTGATTCGGTTGAGTAATTGATCCCATGAGAAAGCTCTTCTACATCGGCATCACCCTGCTGGTGCTGTTCGAAATCGCGAACGTGTATTTCATCATGCCGATGCCGGGAAGCCAGCGCATGGCCAGCATCGACCTGGCGTATCTGATCTACACTTGGCGCTGGTTGTTCCGCGCGATTTTCTTGGCGATGATCGTCGCAGGGGCGGCCTCCGCCTGGCGTGCTCCCGGCCGGAAAAGGTTTGCCGTGCCGGTGCTGCTGGTCGTCGCGGCGGTGGTCGTGTACGGCCTCAACTTCCAGATGGCGGCCGATTCCATGTTCATTGCACCGAAGTCGGTGGTCATGGTGCCGGCCGCTCGAAATAACGTGGATACCGCACGCCTCATCGTCGGCATCGACATCAATGGCCAGGCACGCGCGTTCCCGGTCCAGTTCATCGGCTATCACCACCAGGTGCGCGACACAGTTGCCGGGCAGCCGGTGATGGTGAGCTATTGCACCGTCTGCCGAACGGGTCGCGTTTTCAGTCCTGTTGTGAACGGACGCACAGAGTCATTCCGCCTCGTGGGCATGGATCACTTCAACGCCATGTTCGAGGATGCCACGACCCACAGCTGGTGGAGGCAGGCAAACGGCGAGGCAATCGTTGGACCGAGCAAGGGGAAGATTCTGACTGAAATCCCGAGCCGCCAAGTCAAGCTCTCGGAGTGGCTGGCGTTGCATCCGAATTCCCTGATCATGCAGGCGGACTCTTCGCTCGAGACGAACTACTCGAAGGACTTCGACTTTGAGACGGGTAAGAGCCGGAAAAAGCTGACTGGAACCGACACGGCTTCCTGGCACGACAAGTCGTGGGTAGTGGGAATCACGGTGAATGGGCAGAGCAAGGCGTACGACTGGAATCGGCTCCGCCGCGAAAACGTCGTGAACGATGTGCTTGGCGGCAAGCCGATCGTGCTTGCCCTCGCGTCGGACAAGAGCAGCTTCTTCGCGTTCGTGCGCCCCAGCACTGCGACAGACTTTTCCATCCGTCACGATTCACTCGTCGCTGGCGGAGCTACATACGCGTTTACAGGCCAGGGGGCTAATGGAGCGCTGGAGCCCGTGAGCGCGTCGCAGGAATTCTGGCACAGCTGGCGAACGTTTCAGCCGGCGACGACGAGGTACTGACGGTTCTACCTGGCCGCTGATGTTCGCGATGCTGCCGGCGAACGGGACAAGGATCCCGTGTACCACTGGCCGCCGAGCGCGACGAGGTCGAGCGGATTCACGGTGATGGCTCCGTAGCGAGCCGCCCAGTGCAGGTGCGGGCCGGTTACACGTCCCGTGTTTCCCACCAGCCCGATCTCCTGGCCTCGCTTCACGGTGTCGCCGACTGCGACGAGCGTCTTGCTCAGATGGAAATACGCGGTGACGACTCCGCCGCCGTGATCGATGTAGACCACATTGCCGGCCAGAAAGAAATTGTCGACGAGTGCGACGACGCCGCGATTCGCCGCGCGCACCGGCTCACCCATGGCGCCCCTGAAATCGACGCCCAGATGCCGCGTAGTGAGAGCGCCATTGAAGAGTCGCCCCGATCCGAATTCGCTGGTGATCACCGATGTACGCGGCTTGAGGAAGGATGCGGTCCACATGGGAGGCCTGTCGTGCGCCCGCCGGCCGATCTCACGGGCGCGTTCATTTTCGCGGTTGATGCGCGCGGTTGTCGCGGCGTCGAGCGGTTTGGTGAAGCTGCTGTCGACGGCCAGCGGCTGAGCCACCGGCGGTGGCACTTTCGGCAACACAAAGCGCACGCGCGCGGTCTCCGTCTTTCCCGACGCGCGCTCGATGGTCGCGCTCCCGACCAGGCTGCCTTCAGAGTCGACCGGCACTCCTCCAATCGCATGCCATGTTCCGGCTGTCAAATACATGAAGTGAAGTGGCTCACCGGCCAGCGTGCCGTGAACGGACACAATCGAATCGGCGTGTGACACTGGGGCCCTCAATGTCAGGCGCACGATTGCTCCCGGCTCGGGCCGAGCCGGAGCGGCCGTCAGTCGAGTCGTTTGCGCTGTAACTGAGCTGGAAACGAAGAAGAAAGAAAAAGCGATCGATATCGCGAAACTTTTCACGTTGGTGTGTTTCGGTTGAGTGTGAGGAAAGGTAACGTATGATACCTCGCTGCCGGCGAGAGGTTCGGCTTCTTTTGGAGGATGAATGCTTCACAAGCTTGGAGTCGCAGTTGTCGCGCTTGGAATCGCTCAGCCGGCGCTTGCTCAGTCGCAGCGAGTATCCGCGCCGATCAGCGACATCAGCTATGAGATAACCGCGGACTCTTCCGCGGTCGGGCGACGACAGCTCGAGGTAACGATGTCGTTCACCGTTGC
>DHJM01000045.1:29301-44274 GCA_002404335.1 Gemmatimonadales bacterium UBA4720 | reverse complement strand
CTCTGGTTTGCCCGGCGGGTGTCACAGTTTTCCGCCCAGTCCAACGGCGTTGCCCTCGACTGGCGGAAGCTCGATTTCCAGACGTGGGAGATCAAACCTCGCTCTGCCGGAACAGTGCGCGTGTCGTTCAATTATCTCGCCGATGCAGTGGATCGCGCCGTTGCCTGGACGGCCCCCAACTTCGCGTTCTTCAATGGCACCAACCTCTTTCTCTATCCCGCGGGCCGCGGATTCAATTGGCCCGCGCGCGTCTCGGTCCGCACGGAACCATCGTGGCGCATCGCGACCGGGATGGATCCGGCGCCGGGCACCAACAGCTTCACGGCATGGAACTATCACGATCTGACAGACATGCCGTTCTACGTCGGACGGTTTGCCATCGACAGCACTCAGATCGCCGGCAAATGGATTCGTCTGGCATTCTACCCCGCGGCGAGCCTGACGACGGCGCGGCGGGATCGCACCTTCGCGTGGCTTCAGAAATTTGTCCCGGAGCAGATCGCGGTCTTCGGCGAGGCGCCCTTCCGCAACTACACGATCTTCCAGCGGTCGGACACGGTCGTGAACGGAGGCGGTCTCGAGCACCACAGCTCGCAGGTGGATGAAGTCACGACGGGTCAGCTCGATGCATCGTATCTGCCCGGACTCTACTCCCACGAATTCTTCCACGCCTGGAACGTGAAGCGGCTACGCCCCGCCGACATGGTTCCTTACCGGTACGATGGCGCGCAACCGACGACATGGCTGTGGGTGAGCGAAGGTGTCACCGATTACTACGGAGCTCTCGCGCTGGTGAGGGGCGGGGTCCACGACAGCACGGAATTTTTCGATTTCATCGCCGACGAGATCGCGTCCGTCGCCGGCGCACCGCCGACGGCGGTGAGCGATGCATCGCTGGGATCCTGGATCAATCCGACCGATGGCAGCAGCGGACTCTATTATCCCAAGGGCGGTCTCACGGGATTCCTGCTCGATATCATGATCCGGGACGCGAGCGATAACCACATGTCGCTCGACAACGTGATGCGCCGCCTTTATGACGCGACGTACAAGCGCGGCAAAGGATTTACGGGCGCCGATTGGTGGTCCGAGATTTCCCGCGCAGCCGGCGGCAAGTCCTTTACGGAATTCGCGCGCCGCCACGTTGATGGCCGCGAGCCGCTTCCGGTTGATTCAGTTCTGCGCCTCGCCGGATTGCGCTCCGAGAGCGACACGATCCGTGAGCCGCGGCTGGGGATCTCGACCAGCACCGACAGCACCGGAGTCTCCATCACCCAGCTGTCGCCGATCGGCGCGGCGGCGGCGGCAGGTGCGCGTGTGGGCGACAGAATCGTCTCGATTGGCGATGTCACGATCTCGAACGACGATTCATTCGAGCCTTTGCGGACTCGGTACGCCGGCACGACCATTACGACTCTGCCGCTGATTGTGCGCCGCGGAAGTGAGACGATCACCCTCCAGCTGCCGGTCAGATTGACAACCCGGGTGCAGGTTCGCGTTTTGCCGATCCCGAACGCCCCAGAAAGGGCCGCTCGAACAAGAAACGGAATTCTGACAGGGTCGATCTCGCTCGGCGGTGTCGATTTGGGCCATCCCCGCCCGACTAATTAGCGAGGACCCTTTCAAACAATTGGAGGAACGATGAAGTACCTGTGCCTGATTTACGACAACGAGAAGGAGTGGGCAAAATTCACCAAGGACGTGCAGGACAAGTACATGGGCGAATACATGGCCTTTGGCGACAGCATCAAGAAGAGCGGCCAATACGTGGGAGCCAACCAGCTTCAACCCACCCACTCGGCCACCGTCGTGCGGTCGCGCAACGGCAAGGTCTCGACGACCGATGGCCCCTACGCCGAGACGAAGGAACAGCTGGGCGGCTACTACCTCATCGAGGCAAAGGATCTGAACGACGCGATCAAAGTCGCAGCGCGCATTCCGTCGGCCCGGTCCGGCTCGATCGAGGTGCGTCCGATTGTCGAGCGCAGCGCGTAGCGGTCGGACGCGTAAGTGAATGGAGGAAGACGTTGCGGCGCACGTGCGCGACCAGGTGGATGCGATCTATCGCTCCGAATCGCGCCGTGTGCTCGCGACCCTCATCCGTCTGCTCGGCGATTTCGATCTGGCCGAGGAGGGCCTGCATGACGCATTCGTGGCGGCGGTAGAGCAGTGGGGAGAAACGGGAATTCCAGCGAACCCGCGCGCATGGCTGATCTCCACCGGACGGTTCAAGGCCATCGACCGGCTGCGCAGGAGCGAGAGGTTCGAATCGGCGGACGGCGCGATTCTCGATCGCCTGCAGGCGACGGAGATGCATGACTCGAGCGAAGAAGGAGTGCAGGACGACCGTCTTCGCCTGATCTTCACCTGTTGTCATCCGGCACTGAGCCCGGACGCGCAGATCGCGCTCACCTTGCGCGAGGTGTGCGGCCTTACGACCGAAGAAGTTGCACGTGCTTTCCTGACGCCGGCGCCGACACTGGCGCAAAGGATCGTCCGGGCAAAAGGGAAGATCAGGGATGCGCGCATCCCATACGAGATTCCGTCGCGACTCGACATTCCCGTGCGGCTCGCCAGTGTGCTGCACGTGATCTATCTGGTCTTCAATGAAGGCTACCTCGCCTCGAGTGGTGAGACGCTCACACGAGCGGACCTGGCTGGCGAAGCAATCCGCCTCGGACGGCTGCTCGTGGAGCTGCTGCCGGAGCCGGAGGCAATGGGACTTCTGGCGCTAATGCTTCTCCACGAAGCGAGGCACTCGTCGCGGACGACGCCTGCTGGCGAGATGATCCTCCTGGAGGACCAGGATCGCTCGCTATGGAATCGCGCCCAGATCGAGGAAGGGGTCGAGCTGGTAGAGAGCGCTCTGGCCTCGCATCGCTTCGGGCCCTACACGCTCCAGGCAGCAATCGCGGCCGTGCACGCCGAGGCATCGAGGGCGGCCACGACGGACTGGCCGCAGATCGTCGGGTTGTACGACGTGCTGCTGAGAGCGGATCCGTCTCCGGTGATCGAGCTCAATCGCGCGGCCGCGATCGCGATGCGCGATGGACCGGAGGCGGGGCTCTCGCTGGTCGATGCGATTCTCGTGCGTGGAGACCTGGCGGAGTATCACCTCGCCCATGCGGCGCGCGGCGATCTTTGCCGCCGACTCGGGCGCACGAGCGAGGCGATCACAGCCTACCAACGCGCGTTGGAGCTGGCCACACTCGAGCCGGAGCGGCGGTTCATCACCCGGCGGCTGGCGGAACTACACGAGAGTCGTTCCGTCAGCTAGTCAGAGCTATCAAGAAGCCGCACTCATCTCACCTCGATGACGCGCGAGGTCGCCGCCGCCGGATTATTTCCGACTTCGAGCTTCACCGCGTATTTCCCGGCGGGGACGAGTGACAGATCGAGCAGTACCGATCTCGCCGACACAACTCCGGACGCGCCATTCTCCCGCCAGCGGATGTTGAGGGGTGTTGCCTTGGGCGCGATGCGCAACGCGCGGAAAGCGCGTCTCAGCAGGCCTGCGTCTACCGGAGTGATCGTAAGGGAGATCGGAAGCGCGCTGTCGGCCGGCGTCTTTCCGTAGAGCTCCCAGAACAATCCGATTTTCTGGTCGTGGCTGAATGTCGTCCCGCCGTGCACGTGCGGAATTGCCTCGTCGAGATCGCCGGGAAGTGAAGGCGCTCCATCGACGAAGAGCAGATCCGACACGCTGATCTTTCCCGAATCGAGAGGGATTTCGGCGAAACCCGACCTCCAGCGCGCGGCAGCGGCACTGTCGTTCGCCAACAGCTCGACGCCGATAAGCTGCTCCTTCCACGGAGTGGACACCGTCAGCACGTTCCTGACCGGCGACTCGACGACCTCGCTCTTCGATTCGCTCGTAGCTGCTCCGCCCGTTGCTATCAGCGCGGCGGTGAATTTTCTCCGGCCGAAAATCGTGTCCGTGCTCACATCATACGCGGCGACGACCTTCGTGGAATCTCCGCGGCGAAACCGCGCCACCTGAGCATCGAGCCGCACGAACGCTCGCGTATATACCGGTGCGTACTGCTCGCGCGGCGGGAACTGGTAGATGTCGAACACCGAATCGACGATGAGCGCCAGGCTATCAGGCGGTTGCTGAGTCAGAAAGAAATGGTACCCGGGCTCGCGCTCGTGACCGGTGATCGACGGCTTCGATTCCGCATACATGCTCTGCGAAGGTTCCTGCGTCCACTTCTCCGCCCAGCCGAAGCGGAGAATCAATTCGGCGAGATCGCCACCCCAGTTGAAGCCGTAGGTGTTCGCTGCATTCTGCTGCAACGCGGTGTGCAGAACCCGGGAGAAATGCTCCGTGCGGCGCTCGTTGCCGGGTGTCATGAACAACGGATCCGCCACCCACCAGATTCGCGCATCGGCCGCCTCTCGCTGTCCACAGCTCATCTTCTTGTATGTGTCGCGGATGTCGTCATCGAGAAGGGGCGCCAGATTCAGCCAGTGACAACGCGTCGTCGATGGCATTTCATCGAGCGCGGCGGCGTACGCGCTATCAGACCCTGCGTAGTTGCCGCCCACGTGTTGCGCGAGACCGAGCAGCGCATCGCACCACCACCTGGTTGCCCTGCACGAGCGCGCCACATCCACCGCTGACGTGTCGTGCCCCTCCGTGAGATAGCGCACACGCTGTCCGATGATCCAGTCATCGCCCGGAAGGGCGGCGGACGCCTTCTCGAGCTCACGAAGCAATTCCGCCCGCGCGCGGACTATGTTCTTGCCCTCGTCCGGCACTACATAGTCGCTCAGGTTGGGATGCCACTCACAGAATCGGCCGACGATCAGGCAATGATCCGCGCTGCCAATGTAGAACCTCGGCAGCATCTGCCGCCGCCGGTGCTCGAAATTCGCCTGAAGATCGTGCGCGTGGTGAGAGATCTGTAGGGAGTCGGTTCGTAGCTGTGCGCTGCGCGCCGACGCGTTGAGGAGCTGCGACTGCGCCAGGGAGGCGGGCGCGATGAGGGTCAACGCCAGAGCGGTGGACAGGAGCGACAAGTTGGCGCGATTGCCCACGCGCCAACCGTGGCTCAGGAAAAGTGGGCGATGCTCAGAAGTTGCGGCGTAAAACGTATGACAGCACGCTGAAAAGGAGCGATATCAGCAACATCGAACCAAGCGGCTTGTTCCCTACGATAAATAGTTACAGCGCGGACTTCGAAGGCGCCACTGTATTAGCTGGGGCTTCGAGGCAGATCCTAGCCGGTCGTGCCGACAACGACCGTATCGTCTGTCGCGGCGACCTGCTTCCGGGTGATCCACAGCCGCCACAACAGGAGCGCGTAAAGCAACGGCGCTACCAGGATCTCCAATTGGCCTTCTCTGAATATGAATACCCAACGCACGATAACGAACACCAACGAGTAGATCGTCAGCCAGAACGCGGGGGTGAGAGACCACCGCTTGCGAAGGATGATCCCGGCGCAAACGATAGCCAGTACGAGCTTCACGATCTGCTCGATCCACCAGAGACGCGTCTGAGCAGCCAGGGCGTTGCGCATCGGCGTCCGACCAAGTGCGTCAACCCAGCCATAGACGGTGAGCACGGTAACCAGCGCCGCGACGATGCTTCTGAAAATGTCCTTCGGGAGAACACTGGGCGCGAGCCGTGGAGCAGTTGGGTCTGTCATGGGATGATGAATGGTTTGGTCACTGACACTCAATCAAAATCCGTGCGCGAGCGGCGTTTGCGAGCCAGCTTCCATGGCGTCTCCTTCGGAACCCACCTCGGAACCGCCGATTTGTATTCGCGGTAGGCCGCGCCGAATCGCCGCTCCAGCCCGGGCTCCTCGAACAACATGAAATAGACCTGATTGAGGGCGATGAACGTCGCTCCCCAGGTTGCGATCACGCGCGATCCCAGGAAAATCCCTTCCCCAGCCAGCATCGTCACGACGCCGCTGATCATCGGATTCCGCAGGTACCGATAGGGACCGACCGCCACGAGCCGGCGGGTTGGGTCCACGGCGCGAGCGTGCCCTGACCGACGCTCGCAAAGAGTGAAACGCACCACGCGAAGAGTGGGAGGCCGCAAAGAAAGACCACGATGCTGGCAAAGTGGGCGGAAGCCGCGGCGAGCGTTCCGTCCACCCAACGTGTGTCCGACGCTGACCACGCGCGGAGCAGCCAGCGCGGTATGATCACTGCCACGACGAATGGAAGGAGCAGGATCGCGAGCAAGTGCCGGAGAGTCATCGGAATTGTCCCCGTCTCCTCGTAGAAATGGCGCGCGAAGGTTCGGAGACTCCTCCCGGAATACTTTGCCATCCGCGCGACGGGTCAACGGCTCGGCCAGACGACCCAGGACCCAGCTTCGCGTCACCTCCAGCCGCTGGCCGCGTGGCGCCGCCACCGGCTGAACGACGAACTGGGCCTGTCCGCCACTCCGATGGGGCGCGACCACGAGCCGCCGAGCGACCGCGTTGGCGATCACGGAGCCGAAATCCTTGCGGACGAGGTGGAGACAGAGATCGATCCCGGCGGCAATTCCCGCGGAGGTGAGAACGGTCCCCTCGTCGATGTAGAGAACGCCCGGATCGACCGAGACACTCGGGAATCGCGCCGACAACGCCGGGGCGTCCATCCAATGCGTGGTCGCTATCTTCCCGTCCAGCAGGCCCGCTGCGGCAAGAACGAAAGCCCCCGTACAGATCGACACCACACGGGCGCCCCGCTCGTGGGCGTCCGCCAGCGCCAGCGTGACGGTGGCTGGAATCGGAGTGTCGAGGTCATCGATCCCGGGACAACGATGGTGTCGGCGCGGCGCAGCGGCGCCAGTCCGTTCTCGACCAAGATCGAAAACCCTCTCGATGTCTTGACCTTTCCCGGTTTGACGGCGCACAGAGTCACCGAATACCGCTTGGCTCCGAGGTGAACGCGGGCGATACCGTCGCCACCTATTGCTGGGTGGGATACCGCGCCAGCATGACGTATTTCATCGCGCGCTACCTGGGATATCCCGTGAAGCTGTACGACGGGTCGTATCAGGATTGGCAGCAGCGAAAGCTGCCGGTGAAAGCGAGGGCAACACCCTGACGGAACGGATCTCGGCGACGTCCTGTGGCCGAGATCCAGGAAGGTGTTAGAGCCTCTTCGGGGCCATCGGCTGCCGGTCCCTGCCGAACGGATCGCCGGCGAGCGCTTCCGTGTGCAGCGCGCACATCCATTGCCCTTCGCGGCGCACCCACGTGGACGAGTCTGTCGCCTCGAGCGTCAGCGGTTTTCCGTCGACCGTCAACGATTCCTTGACCTTGTATGCGACGATGGCAACGTCCTCGCTCAGGACCTTGACCTGCACATCGCTCAGCGTGAATTCGTGGAGGGTCCAGCCGCCCGCCTGCAGCATCCCTGCGAAGGCCTGGCGGGTGATGCGCGCCACTCCCTGCGCGCCGGTTACGATGCAAGGGTCGTCGGTCAGCCGCATCGCCGCCTGCACATCCCTGTCCTTGATCGCCTGCCAGTATTGCTTCTCGTGATCCAGCAGTTGTGCTTCGATTGGCCCTTCTGTCATGCGCGTCCCGGTCAGGATGGGAATACATTGGCGTAGAGACACGGCATCATCAAGCGTCTGTCACCAATGCCGGATAATCTCACGCGAACCGCTTGAGCGATCTCTCCTTCGCTTTCTGCATTTCAACTTCGCGGTTTCGAGGCGGGGCGTTGGTATGTAGCGAGTGGACAAGTCGATGCGCGGCCGCGGTCACCTCGTCGACTGCTTGGTTGAACGCCTCTTCGTTTGCGCGCGACGGCTTAGTCGTCCCGCTCAGTTTTCGCACGAATTGGAGCGATGACGCGCGGATCTCGTCGTCAGTCGCTGGCGGCTCGAAGTTGGCGAGCGTCTTGATGTTGCGGCACATCCTCGTACTCCTCTCAGCACAGGTATACAGTCAGGGCCTGCATTCTAAAATGCCAAGCGGGCACCTCTGGCGCTACACGTTCCCCTGACTCAGCAGTCCCTTCTCACGACGTCGACCAGTCCCCGCATTTGTGCCTCGTCGATGAATCGAGTGTGAACTTCACGAACGCCTGTCCGTGAGATCACATCGCACACATTGTGCTCCCGAATTCCGCCGCCGGCAACGACCGTGATCCGCGCTCGCGCCTGATCTACCAGCGTTCCGATGAGATCCGCACCCTCCAATGCCGTCGCTGCACCTCCTGACGTGAGCACTCTGCTTGCGCCCGCTTCAATCGTCTCCTCGAGCGCGGCCGGCAGATTCACCGCGGAATCAATCGCGCGATGGAAGGTCACGGGCAGTCCGGCTGCCGCTTTGACCAGGGTGCGCATGCGCGTAGCGACGACGCGACCATCGGGAGCGAGCGCGCCAGTCACGATTCCGGCGATGCCCATCCTTACCGCCAGCCCGATGTCGCGAACCATCGTATCGAATTCATCGTCCGAATACACGAAGCCGCCGGCGCGCGGTCGAATCAGCACGAACACCGGAAGCCGCATCCGCTCGGCAACGGCGGCGATCAATCCTGCGCCTGGAGTGGTGCCGCCATCGTTCAGATTGTCGCACAGCTCGATCCGGTCAGCGCCAGCGCGCTCCGCAGCGAGAGCGGAATCGAGCGTTTCGACTGCGGCCTCAACGAGGGTCAACGTGTGGCCAGTGGCTCGGCGGCGTCCGTGTCGGTGAGTACCTCTCCAACAGCACACTCGTGAATCACGGTGGCCGGCCAATCCGGTTCGTAACGCTCGGCGCTCCGAATTCGAGTCAGCGTCAGACGCTTGCCGGCACCCCACACAATCATCGCGCTCTCCTTTGCCGATGCGATGGTGTCGATGCCGACGCTAATCCCATGGCTTGGAACAGCGGCCAGCGTGCCGAACGCCGGGAAGGTCTGCAGGTTGTCGCGACGAGTCTCTTCCGAGAGCTGAATGATACGGGTGCGGCTGTCGCGGGCACTCCCGGGCGGGTTGAACGCGACATGTCCGTCGCTGGCGCCCGACGCCAGGATGAAGAAATCAATTCCTCCGGCGTCTGCGATCTTTGCATCGTACGCGGCCGGATCGCGCGGGTCGGGAAACCAGATCGAATCGTCGCGCAGCCGGCGCGCCGGTGGCAGTCCCGCGTTCAGGCGGTCCGCGATCTCGACGCGAGCGAATTGATGACAGGACCACGGCTCGTCGGCCGATGCATACCTGAACCCGCCACTGACGGCCACGAGATACTCATCCATCATCACGAGGACGAGATGGCTCAGGTTCTGTGGCTTCTCCGCAAGCTGCCGCGCCATCGCGCCGTAAACAGGGCGAGGCGTCCGACCTGTTGGGCATCCCAGGACGAAGCGCTTGCCGGAAATCCGTGCGCGCTCTATGCGGGAGAGCAGGCGCTCAGCCAGATGCTCACCTATGGCGTCGGCTGACGGAAAAACGGTCACGGATGTCCGGGACATGGATCGCTATGCTAGCGGATCGAGGAAGAGACTGGCGGCGCCAACAATCCCCTCCCATCCCTCGAACGACGACCCGACGATCTGGGTCTTCTCGCGAAACTCCGGACGCGCGTGCTCACGATAGCTCGCCTTCGTCGGATCGATCAACAAGTCCCCGGCGGCAGCGATTCCTCCGCCCACGACGATTCTGTCCGGAGAGAAAATGGGCGAGAGCGACGCGAGCCCGAGTCCGAGCCACCAACCGGTCTCGGCCAGCACATTAAGTCCGAGCTGATCGCCTTCGTGCGCGCTCCGGATTATGTCGCGGACCGCGCGTCCTCCCCCGCGTTCCGACACCGACGCCGAATCTACCATGGCTTCGAGACAACCGCGCGCGCCACAGGTGCAGAGTCGTCCCTTCGGATCGAGAATGATGTGTCCAAGGTCCCCCGCGCACTCGCCGGTATAGCGCAGCAGCTTGCCATCGATGATCACTCCCCCACCCAGCCCGGTGCCGACCGTTACTCCCAGCAATCGCGTCGACCCCCGACCGGCCCCGTGACGATATTCGGCGACGGCCGCGGCGTTCGAGTCGACTTCGAGCCGGCAGGGAAGAGAGAGTCGCTCCTCGAGCGATCGACGCAGCGGAAACTCGCGCAGGGCCGGGAGGTTCGCGTTGTGGATCATCGCCGAGCGGTCGCGGTTGAGAAAGCCCGCGACTGACACGCCAATTCCAGGCACCGGTGATGCCTCACCGCTCACCGCATTCAGCATAGGACCGAGCGACGATACTATCGCATCGATGAGTACTGTCGGCTCGCCGTGAAGCCCGGTCGGAACGGACTCCCGCCGGACGATGCTGCCGTCCTCGGCGACGATTCCAATCTTGGTGGCGCTCCCGCCGATGTCGATCGCTCCGGCGATCCGCATCAGAGCGCCGCTTTCGCCAGCTCCGGCTTCTTCCAGAGATCGATCGGTTTGGAGATTCCCTTTGGTCTGAAGGGCAGTGCGATCTTTCGGCCGAGCCCCGCCGACGCGTAAGCGGCGTAAAGAACTTCCTGCACGACACGGCCCGTCTCGCCGTCGGAAATCGGCGTCTCCTTGCCGCGCACGCAACGCGCGAAGTGTCGCATCTCCTGCGGAAATCCGTAATTCCAGTGCTCCTCGAACACTGGATACGTCCAGCCTTTCGTGGACGCGGCTTTCTCGACAGCGTAGCCGAACCCAACTTCGGAGTAGGTCGGCAGGGCGTTGCCCATCAGCATGTCGGCGTACGTCTGTCCCTTGTCGCCGAAGACCTCTATCGAGTCGTCCATTCCGCCGGGCCGGTTCCAGCTGCTCTCGACCATGCCGACCGCGCCATTCTGGAACTCGATGATGGTGATTGCCTCGTCGTCGCCCTGTGTGCGCGCAGCGTTGACCTGGGTCGAGAGCTGGGCATACACGCTCTTTATTTTTTGCTTGCCGAGAAACCACCAGCAGAAGGCAATACCGTGGCAGCCGAGGTCCATCAGGGCGCCGCCGCCGGACTGGTTCACATCCCAGAACCAATCGGAGTGCGGACCCGAGTGCTTTTCGCCTTGCTTTACCAGGTGAATGCGACCGAACGCGCCTTCGTCGGCCATCTGCTTCGCCTTCACGTACTTCGGCGCGAAGAAGAGCTCCTCGGCGTACATGAGCAGCACGCCGGCCTTCGCGCACGCATCGATCATGGCGTCCGCTTCCTCGAGCGTCACGCAGAGCGGCTTCTCACAGACGACGTGCTTGCCGGCGCGCGCGGCGTCGATCGTCATTTGTGCGTGCAGCCGATTTGGCGCGGTGATGGAGATCATCTCGATCTCGGGGTCGCTAAGCAGTTCCCGGTAGTCGGAATAGAAGCGGGGAATGCCGTGACGCCGCGCGAACGTTTCGGCGTTCCCCTTGGTCGGGGACGCAACGGCGACAACCTCCATCTCTTCCGGCATCGCTTTCACCGAGGTGGCGATGCAATCCGCCTGGAAGCGTGAGCCGACGATTCCGATTCTTACCTTCGACACCATGCGTTATTGGATGTCATGGACGTTTGACAGCGAATCGCGGTCACGTCATCCCCAGGCCGGCTGGCCCGGCGACAGCGGAACGCAGCCCACCCACTTTCCGGGAACCATTACGTAGCGGAGCGCCTTCGTCATCCCGATCTCGGACGAGAAATACGCCTGAAGCGACAGCTGGCGAACGAAGCCGAAATAGTGCGTAGGACCTGCCTTTCCCGCCTCGGTGTCGACCTCGCGCAGTACCTGCTCGCGATCCTTCTGAGGCAGTGATGCGAAGTTGTCGCCACAACGTTGGCGGCACATGCTCCGGAATTCCTTCAATCCGTCCACGACGCGCTTCTGCTGATCCGGCTCGTAGCAGTCGGTAAGCAGGAGGTTGATCGCCGCGCCGGCGCCCGCCGCTTTTGCGCCTGGAGACGATGGGGTCGTCGGCAGCAGTGTATCGGCGATCTCCTCGATCAGCGATTGGTCGTCGAGCGTCAGCGCCTTCCCCGCTGCTATGTTCGCGTCGCGAGCGCACGCGATCAGGAAACCGTTGGATGTGAGCAGCACGCTACTCACCAAAGCGGTAGTGGCTTTCACCGCCTCGCGTCGGTTCATCTGAGGCATGAGGTCCTCACAGGTTTTGCTTCCCCATCTCTTCAGTGGCGTGATTCACCGCGCGCGCCGTGAGCGCCATGTAAAGGATAGACGGGCTCTGGTTGCCGGTGGACGTCATGCACGCGCCGTCGGTGACAAAGACGTTGGGGACGGCGTGAAGCTGGTTCCATTTGTTGAGGAGCGAATTCTTTGGATCGTTTCCCATGCGCGCGCCGCCCATCTCGTGAATGTCGAGCCCGGGAGCCTGATGGTTGTCGTGCGACTCGACATCGTGGCAGCCCGCGACCTCGAGCATCGCTTTCGCCTCGGTGCGCCAGTCGCGAATCATCTTCTCGGAGTTGTCGTCGTATCCGACCGATGTGACCAGGCGCGGGATGCCCCACTGGTCCTTTTCACTTTCGTGCAGGCGGACGTGATTTGACTCCCTCGGAATCGTCTCGCCCTGCATGTACATGTAGATCCCCCACGGGCCCGGCTGCGCCTGCGCGTCCTTATACTCGCCGCCGACGCGCTCCGTCGTCGGATCGCCGCGCTCCCGGTAAGCTCCCGTGAACGTGGTGTAGCCGCCCACGAAATCCATCTCCTGTTTTCCGAGGTTGCGGAAGTTGACGAGGATGCATTCGGTGGGATTCCGAATGTAGAAGTACTTGTCCTGGAAGCCGTCGATTTTTCCGTTCGCCCCGGTGCGGTAGTTGTGGTGGCAGATGTATTTCCCCAACAGCCCGCTGTCGTTGCCGAGTCCGTGCGGAAATCGGTTCGAGGTCGAGTTGAGGAGGATGAGAGTCGTGTTGAGCGCGGACGCGTTCACGAAGACGATGCGCGAGTGGTACTCGGTTATGGCGTGCGTGTGAGCGTCGATCACGCGTACGCCCGTCGCTTTCCCCTTTGCTTCGTCGTAAATGATGGAATGGACGACGGAGTCGGGGCGGATCGTCAGGTTTCCGGTTTTCTCCGCCCAGGGAAGAGTGGACGCGTTAGAGCTGAAGTAGCCGCCGTAAGGACAGCCGCGCATGCACAGGTTCCGCGCCTGGCACGTGCCGCGTCCCTGCTGGAGGTGGATCTCTTTCGGCTTCGAGAGGTGCGCCCACCGGCCCTGCACGACGTATCGGTTGCCGTAGTGCGTGCGCACGCTTTCGCTGAGATGTTTCTCGACGCAGTTGAAATCGAAGGGCGGGAGGTACTCGCCGTCGGGCATCGCTTCGAGGCCATCGCGGTTGCCGCACACTCCGATGAATTTCTCGACGTGCGAGTACCAGGGCGCGACGTCGTCGTAGCCTATCGGCCAGTTGATCCCATAGCCCTGTCGCTCGGGCGCGGTGAATTCGTATTTGCTCCAGCGCTGGCAGGCGCGCCCCCAGATGATCGACTTGCCGCCGACCTGGTAGCCGCGGATCCAGTCGAAAGGCTTTTCCTGCACATATGGGTGATCTCGGTCCTTCACGAAGAAGTGAGCGGTGTCTTCGCCATAACCCGCGGCCTTGCTTATGAGCGGATTCTCTTTCAGCTGCTGGCGCGACATTGCGCCGCGATGCGGGAGCTCCCACGGGTTGAGGTTCATGGTGGGGTAGTCCTTGATGTGGACTACGTTGCGCCCGCGCTCGAGAACGAGCGTCTTCAGTCCCTTTTCGCAGAGCTCCTTGGCTGCCCACCCACCGGAAATTCCCGAGCCCACGACGATCGCATCGAAGGAGGTGACTTGAGGGGTCACGGAAGGCTCTGTCCAGGAGAAAAAGGGAGCCGGCGCTGGCGATGAGCGCACGGCGACTGGCCGGGGAAAATATACGTGGGTGATTTTCCACTGCAACGTGCGTTGGAGTCGGGGCAGACGGCGCCCATCCTGAGGGCGGCTATTTTTTTCGAAGGAAGTCCGTTGACCCCTGCTTGTCGAGCAGAAGATTCGCCACGATCTGCTTGAGCTTGTGATTCTCATCCCGGAGCTCGCGCACTTCGCGTGATTCGCTCACCGCCACGCCATTGTACTTGTTGCGCCAGCGGTAAAACGTGGTCTCGGTGATGCCCAACTTACGGCATACCTGCACGGCGGGTGTTCCAGCCTTGACTTGCTGGAGCGCCTGCACGATTTGGTCTTTAGTGAATTTGCTTGGTCGCATCGGTTGATTCCTCCATGCCGTATGCGCTCCATGATCGGAGATATGCCGGGCGCGGTCTTCCGCGCCCGGCATATCACCGGTGAGCCGTGTTCAGCTCGGACCGTCGACGCCCCCGATGCCTACTGCGGCACGTGGCACGTCAACTCCCTTCATCTTCATCGTCTTCATGGGCAGCCCGTGACCGCTGCGCCTGTCTCCGTCGCGTCGCCGATGCCGGAGGCTCCCGCCCACATATTGCCGCTGAAGGTTCCATTGGTCACGGTCACGCCCGTCCCGGCGATAACGGTTCCTTTGAGGAAAGAATCCGTCATGGACGCGGCTTGCTGCACCCACCACGTCACATTGCACGCCTGACCGCCGCTGGCCATGGTCACCGTGAAGTTGGTGCCCGTGAGGTCGCCCGTCCCGGTGGTCCCGATCTTAAATAGCCAGAGCCCGGTCGAGGGCCCGTCGAGCGTCAACAGCCCCGTCAACGCCGCCCCCGCGCTGAAACAGTAGACACCAGGCGGCAGCGTTATACCCGCGAGGGTGCCCGTCAAAGTATGGGTGGCGTCGCAGTCCCCGGGCTGGGGCGCGCGCGCTATGTACGCGGCGAGGAAGTTATTGTAAGCTGCAACCGTGGCCGCGTCCCCAGGGGCGTGAACCGTCCCCGTCGTAACAGGACCGCAACTGGCCGTGACCGTTCCGCTGGCCTGGAAGGCGCCCACGTCTCCGATGATAGCCCCGAGGGTGCAGGTCACCGCCGCGCGGCCGAGCACCGTGAACCCGCCCAATGCTGGCGGGGCGGGAGGCGATATCACCGTCACGTTCGCCTGATCGCAGAGCGT
>DHJM01000045.1:1849-29169 GCA_002404335.1 Gemmatimonadales bacterium UBA4720 | reverse complement strand
TTCGCCTGATCGCAGAGCGTCGTCGTGCCAACGCATGCCTGGACGCTGTTGGGGAACGTACCGATCGTGTTGCCCGCGGTGAAGAGACCCGTGGTGGGAATGATGGTGCCGGCGAGATTGCCGGCGACAGGATTAATGACCGACCAGACGAGCGNNGGCGTCTTTGACGACCGCCCTGAACTGCGCCGTGGCACCGACTTGCAGCGTTGTGTCCGGCGCGACCACGATCGACGCGGCCGGCCCGGCGGTCACCGTGATCGTTACGTTGACCGTGATACCGCTACAGGTTACCGCAATAACGGTGGTCCCTGGCGTCGTGCCCGCCGTAAACAGCCCGGTGGTACTGCCGATCGTTCCGCCACCGGAGACGATAGACCAAGTGGGCTTGACCGCGAGGATGTCGCCGTCGGCGTTTTTGGCTACCACCGTGAACTGTATTGTGCCGTTCACCGCGATGGTCTGCGGCGAAGTCGGCGAGATGGTAAGCGTCGTCACGATGCGAGGCGAAGTGGAGTCCTTACACGCCGCCGTGAACAACCCGGCAAACGCCACCGCCACGATGACTCGTGCGATGCGCGTGCGCTGACCTAGCGCTCGTAGGATGCGGCTTTTCAAGACGCTTTTCATCGAACTCCTCCTCCCTGATGCGTGTGAACGCGAGCGGGCGCGGACGCGTCCTTGGTTCGCGAAGAACTACCTAATGATGCGTGTCCTGGCGTTACGATCAACGTCATAAGGCATTTGCAGGGCCAGAAGGATGCCACTGCCGTCGGTTCGCCGTGTCAGGACGTAGATGATTTTCTGTCCGAGAAACCCCGAGAGTCTGTATCTTCTGCCCTGACGTTAGTGCACGCCATTCCCCTCACCTATCACCTGAAGTCTGAGATTTCTGGTTTTCGCCACCCTGGAAGGGTGGAGGCGTTCGAGGTGAAGTAGCCGCCGTACGGACGCGAAATTCTCATCCGCGACTTTGCCCGTCGTGGAGGAGATGCCTTAACGTTAGCGCACACCATTTCCCCCGGTGATCACCCGAAAGGGTGAAAGACGGACTACTCCTTTTGAGGGAGACCAAAGGAGGGCCGCACTGAGCACGGAACAGCTCTGGCAACCCCTTGGCCCGTCCAGCTCGCCATCGGGCGTTCCGCTCTTGGCTGAGCCACTGCGAAACTCAGCAGGAGTGCGAGCTAACTAACGGACCAACTGTTGAAATGCCGGCGGTACGCTCGAGCTATTGAGCCTTTATCGCCTGAACCGCGCAGAGCTTCTAATCGTCGTGGCTGTGCGCATATGCGGCGATCTGCAGGCGCGAGTGCAGAGCCAGCTTGTCCATCACGTTCCGCACGTGGCTCTTCACGGTGTCGGTGGCGATGTTGAGGCGCAGCGCGATCTCCTTGTTGCTCAGCCCGACCGCGATTAGCGCGATCACCTCGCGCTCACGTAGCGTCATCCTAACCTCTTCGAGAGCCGCCGTCCGACCTCGTTTGACGGCCGTCTGCGCAATCTGCGAGAACAACGTGCCGGTCATCCGGGGCGGCAACACCTGGGCCCCATCGGCCACGGATCGGATGGTGCTGACAAAGTCCTCGAACGTCGCATCTTTCAGAATGAATCCCGCGACGCCCGCATTCACGAACTCGGCGATTTCCTCGTGCACCGGAAGGAGGTCCATGACGATGACACGGGCATCCGCCATCTCCTTCTTTACGGTCTCGGCCAGGCGCAGAGAGTTCTTGTCCTGAACGCCAACGTCGAGGAGGACCACGCGGGGGTTCTTCTCCTTCAGCATCTCCGTCTCGAGGCTCGTCGCGGCGAGCACGACCTCCACGTCGGGCAACTCATTGAGCATGTCCGTCATGCCCTCGCGAACAAGTCGATTATCCTCGATGATTGCGACCGTGATCATGGCAAGCTCTACCGGAAGAAACGCGCCGCGGCTCTTGAGGTGCGGCTGTTTCGTGCCTAACGGCATCCGAGGGTGCCCCTCCCCCGCTCCTAAAAATCATTCGACAGTGCCTGTGCATCAAGGCACGGAATTGGCCCCACAGGAGCACGAGATCGCCACCGGGGTTATGGCGTCGCTGTGTTGCTCACGAACGCCAATCGCTTTCCATCCGGCGACCACGAAGGAACGTTGATGGTTCCCTGGCCTCCATACACGTAGGCTATGACTCGCGCCGGCCCGCCACCGACTGGCATCAATCGAAGCAGCACGTGCTTGTAAAACGGATGATCGTCCGCGGCAACCGTCGGTGGAAAGGAGATGTACACCATCCATTTGCCGTCCGGCGAGATGTGCGGGAACCAGTTGTTGAAGCCGTCGTTCGTGATCTGCTGTTGCCCGCTTCCATCGGGACGCATGCGCCAGATCTGCATCCGTCCGCTCCGCGCCGAGTTGAAGTAGATGTACGAGCCGTCCGGCGTGAACTCCGGACCGTCGTCCAGCCCGGGCGCGGAGGTGAGGCGGATCTCGCTTCCGCCGGCCGCGGAAATCTTATAAACGTCGAAGTCGCCCGCTCGCTGCCCGGTGTATACCAGCCAGTGGCCGTCCGGCGACCAGCCATGCAGATACGAGGGTCCTTTCGCGGTCACGCGCTTTGGCGTGCCGCCCGTTGCCGGCACCGTGTAGACAATCGAGGCGCCACTGTCTTCCTGTGCGTGATGGCTTATCGCCATCATCCGGCCGTCGAACGAAAGAACGTGATCGTTGTTGTTGCGCGTCGCGAATCCCGTGTTGATCACCTCGGCCGAGCGTGATGAGAGATCAAAGCGGTAGAGGTGGCCCTCCTGCGCATAGATCAACGCCCTGCCATCGCGGGTCCAGTTTGGCGCCTGGAAGGATCCTTTGTACTGATTGACGATCGTCGTGTTCCCGGTCGCGACGTCGAGTATCTCGAGGTTGCTGCCCAGGTAATCTCGATACGCGACGAAGTCCGGTTTCGGGGGCGTTGTGATGCGCACGTTGCTGAACGCGCCCCGCTCGACGACGGTGTCGTTGTGCGCGCACACGAACAGGCCGACGTATACGGTATCGGGAAGCGTCACACCGGCGAGCTCCTGCGTGGCGAGCGTATCACCGAATCGCGCGACCGACATGATGTAGACTCCATCGCGACGCTCGAGCTGGATTACCGCGTCAGCGTTCGGCAGGCTGTCGCGCGACTTGGCCTCCTCCGTAATCGCGCCGGGCGTTCGACGGAACTGGAGCGACATGAGTCCATCGCCATGCAACGCCGCGGTCACGTGCGTGCTGTTGCTCTCGAGCGAAGGCCGAATGGTCCAGCCGATCTTCCGATGCGCCTCGACTCCTGCGCCGATGAAGCGCGCCCGCGTGGAGAGAATGAAGTTGCCCGTCATCCGCTTCCATACGAAATGAAAATCGTCGTGGTCGCCCCACATGTTCTGACCCGAGCCCACAACCCGATACGCCTGGCGCTGCGGGTCGTATGAGGCAAATCCTGAGCTTCTTACGCGACCGACGTCAGTCTGCGCGTCGAAGATGCCGACCGGGCCTTGGGCGCCAATGACGTTGCTGAACAATGCGAGGCTCAGCGTGGGTGTGAAAAGGCGACGAAGAGTAAAAGAGTGCATGGGATGTCCCCGGTTGAACGTCCTGGTTCAGTGTTTCTTCTCGGATGTCGTTTCCGTCATCGTCTCGAGAACTTGACGTGCGTCACGTTTGGCGCGGCCACCGTTCGTACGTGCTCGAGACCGTGCAAATCGTCGCCGATGCCGTCGAAAAGCCGCTCACCGCCGCCGAGTAGCGTCGGCACGATGCTGATCTCCATCTCGTCAACGAGGCCGGCCGTCAGATACTGCTGCGCGGCACTGGCTCCCCCGGCGAGTGATACATCCTTGCCGCTGGCCGTTCGGCGCGCCTGTTCAAGCGCCGCAGCGATTCCGTTTGTGACAAACGTGAACGTCGTTCCGCCTTCGAGCTCGAGGGGCGCCCGCTTGTGATGCGTGAGCACGAACACGGGGTGATGGAAAGGCGGGTTGACTCCCCACCAACCGTCCCACGGATTCTTCGGATCCCAGGGGCCAGGGTGACCGCCGAACATGTTGCGCCCCATCACAGTGGCCCCGATGTTGGCAAGAGACTCCTGGATGACCGCAGTGCTTTCGTTGACCTCGCCACCTTCGAGTCCGTGAGGCGCGCGGAATGCCGCGAGCCCAAAGGCCCATTCGTGCAATCGAGTGCCACCGATCCCGAGCGGGTTTTCCACGCTCTGACTGGGACCGGCAACGAACCCGTCGAGCGACATGGAGATCTTCAAGCGTAGCCTCGACACGTCGGAAATGTGCTCGTCAGCTGTGGCGCCCGTTAGGGCGCCGAACCTTAAGGCTGTTGCGCGACCTTCTGCAGTTCTCGCCACGTGACGAGAATGACATGGTTGTCCTGCAGGGCCTTCTTGAACTCCGGGCTGGTCATCACGTCGTAATCGCGTTGGCGCCACGCGGAGCCGTAGGGCTCGTGGTTGACCGTCACGGCTTGCAGCTCGCTGTCGTCATGCCCGAGATGGACGATGAGCTCGGTGAGACCAGGCTTGAGGTCGGCTATCGACTTCAGGTAGAACGCCTTCCATTGATCGCGGGGCACTTCCGGCCCGGCGATGACCACCGCGTCGAGCAAAACGTCGTTGGTCGAGAGCGGCGGCTGAGGCGCCGTGCGCGGGTCTCCTCTGAGAGCCAGAAACGGGAGATGATATGCGCGAGCCACCTTCACGTATACAGCAATCAGCTCCGGCGTAGTGAAAAGAGAGCCCATATGGCTATCGAGGTGGGTTGGACGAATCCCCAGCGCCAACGCGCGGTCGATCTGGGCGCGGAGCTCTCGCTCGACCTCGACCACCTTTGCCCTGGCCGCGACCAGTTTCTCATCGTTTGGGAAAGTGCCGGCTGAATCGAGCAGGCTCGGAACCTTGTCCGCCGGCGCGACGCTCCCCCAGCGATAGGTTTCCCATTCGCTGGTGAGCGTGAGATGCAGGCCAAGATCTGCGTTTGGATGCGCCCTGGCGTAAGCCGCAACCTCGGTGACCCAGGGCGTCGGCACCATGATGCTCGCGGACGACACTGCGCCTCTGTCGAGCCCGTCGAAGCTCGCCGCATCGACGGAGTGAGCGGCCCCGAGATCGTCCGCGTGGATAATGAGAAGCTTCGAGTCGGCGGGATGGCCGAGGCGCTCGGCTATGGTTCTGGTCTGGGCAGGAAGTGTTGACACAACAAGAAACGATAGGGCCGACATCCAAAGCAGCGGGTGCATGGGAAACTCGTTAGATCGGGGTCGTTTAAGTCTTAGCTCGCCGCAGTCGAACTCCCTATATTAGTATTAGCGCCTCCCTGTTGCGACTTCTCGTCCAACCAACACAACAATGACCTACTTCGTTCGACCGGCGCTTTGTACGTCCGGACCTCTCGCCGTACCTCACAGGAGAATGGAGATGACGTTGAACCGTGCCTCACGGTATACCCTCGCGCTCGCGCTGCTCGGCCTGCCGGCCGCGGCCGCGGCCCAGGCGTTCGGGCTGAATGAGATAGGCTCCTGCGCGGTCGCCCGCGCATTCGCCGCAACCGCCGCACCCTGCGACGATGCCTCGAGCATCTATTGGAACCCGGGCGCGCTGCCAAAGGCCCCTGGATTCTCGTTCTACGGCGGCGTCGCGATCATCAAGATCGACGGCGACTTCACCCGCGACACGAGCTTCGCCACCTACAAAGCCGACGTTCCGACCTCTTATGTTCCGCACGTCTTCCTCAACTACCGCGGCGCCGGCAAGCTGGCGTATGGGCTCGGCGTCTACGTTCCCTATGGATTGACTTCGCAGTGGGCCGATGACTTCCCCGGTCGCTTTGTCGCCAAGAAGGCATCGCTGCAGACGATTTACGTTCAGCCGAACATCGCGTATCAGCTGACGGACAACTGGTCAGTAGGCGGCGGCCCGATCTACGGCCACTCAACAGTCGAGCTGGTCCAGGCGGTTGACCTCGCCGGAGTCGCGACGTCTGTGGGCGGTCCCACCTTCGGCCAGCTTGGCATCCCGTTGCGCACCGAGTTCGCCCGCGCAACGCTCAAGGGATCGGCGAGCGCCTGGGGCTTCACCCTCGGCGTCCACGGCAAGCTCACCCCGACGTGGGAGATGGGCCTGCGCTTTCTGTCGCAGGTCTCGTTCAAGTACGACAACGCCGACGCCACCTTCGAGCAACGACCCACCGGGCTCGTGCTCGCGGCGGGCAACCCGTTCGGTGCGCCGGCCCTTACGCCGGTGGACGCTCTGGTCGCCAGTCAGTTCACCGGAACGGGCGCTCTCACTCCGCAAAAGGTCAGCACTGCGATCCGGCACCCGGCCCAGGTCCAGGCAGGGTTCGCCTACACGGGTATCCAGGGCACTACCCTGAGCCTCGACTACGCATACGTCGGCTGGAAGTCGTTCAACCAGCTCCCGGTCACATTTAAGGGGCTCGCACCATCCAAGGTGCTCGAGGAAGACTACAACAACACCTCCTCGATCCGATTCGGCGTCGAGCGCCGTATGACGAACGGCTTTGCCCTTCGCGGCGGCCTTGCCGCGGCAGCGTCCGCCGCGCCCAATCAGACCGTCACGCCGCTTCTTCCGGAAATGGACCGCGGTTACGCCACGCTCGGCGCTGGTATCCCGCTCATGGGACGGTTCAACCTCGACGCCTCGTACGCGCACATCTTCACCTCGGGCCGCCGCGGCCGCATCGACGAGCGAGCGACGGGTAGCACTTCCGCGCAGGCTCTCGCCCTGAACAGCGGCTTCTACACGTTGAGCGCCAATATCCTGTCGTTCAGCCTCAAAGCTTCCTTCTAACCCACGCCCGGAGATATCAAGATGTTACGACTGACTACTCTCACCCGCGTGGTGGCAACCGGCGCCCTGGTGGCGCTCGCGGCGTGCAGCGACAACACAAAACTCCTTGGCCCCTCGACCCCCGTCGGCGGGGACATCTTCAAGAGCTACGTCGCCCTCGGGAACAGCATCACCGCCGGGTTCCAGAGCAACGGGATCATGGACTCCACACAGCGACAAAGCTACGCGCGGCTGCTCGCCATCCAGATGGGGACGCGGTACCACTACGCCGCGCTCGCCGGTCGCGGGTGCACTCCGCCGATCGTCAACGGCCTGACGGGAGCGCTCTTTGCGAATGCTCCGGCGGGAACGTGCGACCTGCGCACAACGACCTCGGTGACTGACATCCTGAACAACGTCGCCGTGCCGGGCGCCCGCGTGCTGGATCCGACCTCCGCTTCCACCGTCGCCTCGAACGCGCTGACCACGTTCATCCTCGGCGGAAAGACGCAGGTCCAGCGGGCACTGGACGCGAGCCCGACCTTCGTCTCGATCTGGATCGGAAACAATGACGTGCTCCAGCCGGCGCTGTCGGGCCTCGTCCAGCCGATCGTCAGCACCCAGGCGCAGTTCCAGACCTCCTACGACTTGATGATTCAGCAGTTGTTGGATGGCGCGCCCAACCTGAAGGGTGTTCTGATCGGGGTGGCGATGGTGCAGTATCTGCCGTCGGTGAGCTCTGGCGCGCTGGTCTTCTCCAGCCTGGCAGCGCAGGGCGCAATCAACGCCGCCACAGGCAAGACGGTCGTGATCGATGCAAGCTGCAACGGCTCGACATCGCTGCTGAACATCCCCCAGTTGATCCTGGCCATCAGGGCCGGCACACACCCGGCGGTGATCGCCTGTGATAAGGGCATCTTCCCGGCACCGGTCGGCGACATCTTCGTTCTCGACGCCGCCGAGCAGGTGACGCTGATCGCCGCCATCACCGCCTACAACGACTACATCAAGACCAAGGCGGCGGCAATCGGGTTCGCCTACTACGACCCCAACGTCCTGTTCGCGGCCAGCCGGGCGAGCGGCGCGATCCCGCCCTTCCCGAACTTTGCCAGCGCGACAGCAACCTACGGAACGCTCATCACGCTCGACGGGGTCCACCCGTCCGCCGCGACCCACAAGCTCATTGCCAATGAGCTGATCGGCGTGATCAACACGCAGTACTCAACGAGCCTCAAGCCGGTACCGTAGGCTCGTCTTCCCGGTCCAGCACGTAAGGGGAAAAGCAGAGAGGGCAGCGACACTAGTCGCTGCCCTCTCTGCTTTCTTGTCTCGCCTGCGCTCACCGCCTATCTAGCAACCGTCCGGTGCAGGTTCCATCCAGTCACCACTACCTTCGGTCGTCGCGCCGCCGAGGTCGCGCACGCGGTATGTAGCAGTGACAACGCGTGTCTCTCCCGGCAGGAGAGACAGGTAGTTGTCCTGCCAGAGCACCGGCAACGCTTCCTCGCCGCCGCGCCCGGTGACCTGGAGTCGCATGAAGAACGCAATAGACCGGCCGGGGTTTTTCAGCGTCACCCGGGCCTGCCCCGTGCCGCCACTGCTGCTAAAACGGGCAGTCGCATTCACCGCGGCGGCCGGCATGCTCCTGAGCGCGGTGTAATCCGCGTATTTCTTTACCGGCGTCATGTACCAGGTGGATGTGTCGGCAAGCACGTCCGGCTGCGAGGACAACCAATAGAGATTCGTGCTGACGGGATGTCCACCCGCGTCGATCAGTCGAAGATCCGCGAAATACGCCCCTGAGACACCCGCGGGCTCGGGAAGAACGAAGACGCGCATAGCGCTGTCCCCCGGCACATCGATCACGGTGTCGCGCGCGAATTTCTCCGAACCGTCGATTCCCAGGATTCGGGCCCATAGTCGCACTCCGCGCGAAGGAGCGCGACTCGGCTGGCTGTTCACAATGGCCACCGATCGATCGTCGTACGAAAACAGCACGTGCACCGGCTCGTTTCCTTTTTTCGCCCCGAAGTACCCACCAGCCGGTCGCAGGTACCAATCGAAGAGGTGCCAATAGATGGAAGGCCACGCGTTGTTGAACATCCACTGGATCACGCCGGTCGAAACGTATGCGTTGCGGCGGTACGCCTCGAACATCGCGCGCTCGTTCTCGTACGTCATGAGCTGCGAAGTGATGGTGTAATCCTCGACGGTAGTAGGCGCGCCGAAGCGCGTCGATAGCGCGACATTGTAGAGATCGAACACGCGCGCGAACACGCCGCTCGCGGCATGATAGACCCACACGCTGTCCAGCGGCAACTTGATGTCCTGCGCCGGAATCATGCGCCGAATGCTCTCGATCGGCGGCACCGCGGCGCCGGGGCTGGTCTCCGTGTTGTACGCCCATGCCCCGCCATTGGTGCTGTCCTGCATCCAGTACGACGGCGGCACCCAGGCATACGGTCCCGTCATCTTCACTCCACTCGCTCCCGAGAACTCGGCTGGCTTTGCACTGGCCGAGGAGACTGTCGGGTTGGGCCAGGCTTCCTGCTGCTCGATGTCGAGATAGATCTTCTCGACATCCGCGGGCGGCGGATTGTCGCTGCCATTGAGCCAGACGAAAACGCTGGGATGGCCGCGCACGCGGCGGATCTGATCACGCAGTGACGCCGCCGCCACCGCGTACTGCTCCGGCCCCCACTTCTTCCATTCCTCCCACGCGTCGCAGCACACCCATCCCGTCATCACGAGCAGGCCGAGACTGTCGGTACGCTGGAAGAAACGGTCGTTCTCGTAGTTGCCTTCCAGCCGCATTGTGTTGAGATGCATGTCGAGCGCGTAGCGGAGCTGCGCGTCCTGGCGCTCCGGCTGTGGTCGGAAGAACATGTCGGGTGCCCAGCCGCCACCGCGAATCAAGATGCGTCGGCCGTTCACGCGGAAGAGACGTCCGCCTTTCGGTGTCGACTCGGACGTGATCTCGCGAATGCCGAACCGGAGATTTTGCCGATCTGACACGCGACCGCCGCTCGCGAACTCGAGAGACAGATCGTACAGCTCGGGCTTTCCCAGCTCCGCAGGCCACCAGAGGCGTGGATTCGCGAAGCGAAGCTGCGGGAAACTGTCAGGCGTGAAGCGCACGAACGCGCTGTCGTGTGGCGGGAGCGTGACGGGGCGACTGAAAGCGACGGTTCCGATCCGACCGCGCAGCGTACCATTGATCGGGCTCGAGGTGAGATTTCTGAGATTGGCAGCGACGGTGAGATCCGCGCTTCGCAATGTCGCTGTGTCGACGTGACTGAGGACTTCCGGACTACGTACGACGACATCGCCGCTGGCGCTCAGGTATGCCGGCTGCCACAGCCCCATGTTCTTGTCGGGCGGCGATGGGTTCCAGTCGACCCAGGTCGTCTGCAAGTCCGGCGGTGTGGGCGCGAAGACTTCAACCGCAAGAGCGTTCGCGGCACCTCCCTTGAGTGCGTCCGTTATGTCAAAGTCGAACCGTCGGTAGGTGCCGACAACCGCGCTCGAGTCCGCGAGACGGCGGCCGTTCAGCCAGATATTCGCGCGGTAGTTGATGCCATCGAAGTGGAGTGTGATGCGCCTGCCCCGCATCGACGCGGGCACGCGGAACGTAGTGCGATACCACCAGGGGACGGCGTAAGGACTCTGCGGATCCATCGCCGTGTGCGTGAAGTTCGCGCCGATCGGGATAGTCGTCCCGGGAAGCTCACGGAACTTCATCCCGAAGAACGGATCACGATAGACGCTGTCATCGACCAGCGACCCCACCACCGTCGACGGCACCGTCGCCCGGTACCAGCCCGCCGGACGATAGGAGCTTGTGGAAATGATCGCTCCATCGTTGCCTGCTTTTGCCGACGACTGAATGCGCCAGCCATTGTGCAGTGTCAGCTGTTCTTGCGCCGCCGCCGAGCCGGCGACTGCGAGAAAAAGTGATAGAGCATACCACGAGATCCATTTCACGAGTCGCCTCCGCGATACCGCATCGTCAACGTTCTGGTGCGAGACATTACTGCCTACCGGCCGGCGTTCGACTTCGCATGCATTCTGTTTTCGAAAAACACCAGCGGATTTCTCCCGGCTTGTAACGTGTCTCCGGTAAACCTCCGCTGAAGCCTGACGACGTTCCCAATGTCCATGGCGCCAATGACGACATCCGGCCAACCGTCTTTGTTCAGATCACCCATCGCCAAAGCCAACCGAGAGCCAGAACACCTGTAAGAGAAGGAGGGGTGTCCGACATCACGCCGCGGACGCGGTCTCCTCGAGCGAAAACGGCCAACGTTTTGTGTTCCAGGACCAGAGCAGGAAGGCGAGACACCCGAGGGCCAGTACGCCCACGCCGAACGCGATCACAAGGAGCTGCGTGGTGGCGAAGACAAAGATCCAGCCCAGCACCGCCACCAGGGCCGGCACCGGATATAGCCACATCCGGTATGGACGCGGCATGTCCGGCGACCGCCGGCGGAGCAGTATCAAACCGAAGGCCTGTCCCATAAACTGCACGAGAATGCGCGTTACGATAAGCGCGTCAATGACGGTGCCCAGCGAGAAGAAGCCCGCGATGATCGAGATCGCCCCCAGCACCAGGAGCGAGACATAGGGAAAGTCCTTCGTCGGGTGCAGCCGGCCGAACACGCGGAAGAAGTAGCCGCTCTCCGCCGCGGCAAAGGGGATGCGCGAGTAACCCAGAAGCAGCGCGAACACCGACCCGAACGCGGTCCAGAGCACCAGCAGAGTAAAGATCGTCGCCACGGCCGTGCCGTAGATCTTCTCCATGAAGATCGAAACAATGAAGTTCGACTCCGGGTGCGCGTCCGCCGGCACGAACTCACGCCACGGCACCACGCCGATGATCGAAAGATTGATCCCGAAGTAGATGACAGCCACGGCGGCGGTGCTGATCAGGATCGACCGCGGGATGACGCGCCCGGGGTCGCGCACCTCGTCGCCGATGTAGCAGACGTCGTAGTAGCCGAGGTAGTCGTAGATCCCGATGCGCGAGGCCGCACCCAGGCCGAGGAAGAAGCCCAACGAGAAGTTGAACGCGCCCGGCGGAAAGTCGAAGGCGATGTGCGGATCGAAGTGAGTGGCGCCCGTGACGATCACCGCCAGCACCGTGATCAGCGTGCCGACCCAAAGCGAGATCGTGATTTTGACGATCGACTGGATGCGCCGATAGAGCAGCGCGATGTTGACCAGCCCCACCACCGTGACGAGCGCGATCACCCCAGTGCGCGTCAGGCCCTTCCAGATGAAGCTGGCGTATTGTGCGAAGCCGATGTACCCGGAAGCGATCTCCAGCGGCCCACTGAGCACGAACTGCCAGACGAACAGGAACGCCATCAGCCGCCCGAACCGCTCACGCCCGAACGCCTCGCGCAGGTAGTGGAACGATCCACCCGATCCCGGCATCGCCGCGCCCAGCTCGCTCCACACCATCCCGTCGCAGATCACGATGACGAGCGCCACGATCCATCCCAGCATCGCCTGCGGGCCGCCCAGCGCCGTCATGAGCAGCGGGATCGTGATGAACGGTCCCACGCCGATCATGTTGGTCATGTTCAGCGCCGTCGCGGGCAGGAGGCTGAAGCGACGGACGAGATGGGGGTTCTCGGGCGTGGTGTTGCCCGGCGGAGTGGTCGGCGCGCTCATGTCGCGATTTGTCGAATCAATCTGTAAAGTCGCATGCCGTTGGCCAAGAAGACAACGGCATATGCGCCTTCAGCAAAGTGCTTGTCAACTGCGGACATGCGTCAGGCCACACCGCGCACCAGTCTCGAATGCGGCGCTGCCGCGCGTTCTACTGCGTCGATCATGCTGGTGTTGGTGGCGCGACGAACCGCCTCGACCGGCGCTCGTACGAATGAGCCAACGCCAGCAACCGAGCATCACTTCCGGGAAGTCCGACGAACGAAATATTGCCCGCCGGCATGCCGTCGGACCCCACGCCTGTCGGCACGGAAACTTCCGGCAGCCCAAGCCAGTTTCCATAGCCAAGCGTGGTGCGGATGTCCGGCCATGGGTCGACGGCGCGAGGTGCGGGGAAGGGCATTGTCGGGTAAATCATCGCGTCCAGGCGCTGCGAGCGAAACGTTTCCGCCAGCTGCGCGGTCACTGTCGCGCGCGAGCGCGCGAACGATACGCCGGCGGCATCGGTCTCGTATGGCTGTGAGATGAGCTGCGACATCTCCTCCCACTCTTTCGGCAGCACGTCGTAGAACGCACGAAATGCGGGCAGTCCGCGCTCGACGTCGCGACGCGCATCGTCGCCGTGGGTGCCGAAGTATCTGAACAGCGCGTTCGCCGTTGCCGCCGGCGAGTTGTGATTTGGTACGACGTCGCCCCGAACCTTCGCCGCCTCGGCGAAAAGGTCCCGCACGTTGGAGCGTGTGACCGTCGGGGCACTCGGTTCTACGATTGCTCCGGCGGACGTCAGGTCGGCAACCGCGCGATCGAACACCGACAGTGATTCGGCGGTCATCTGTTCGCGTGGCACGTGCGCTTCGACGAGCCCGAGTCGAGCGTTGTGGAGAGCATCGTCACGCAAACCGGCGAGCTGCCCTCGCGTCCGCGGCGCGACAAGCGCCAAGCCATCCGATGAGTCGGGTCCGGCGATCGCATCGAGCAGCAGCGCCGCATCGGCGACGTTGCGCGCGAGCGGACCATGCGCGTCGATATACGGCCAGGTCGGAATCACTCCGGTGCGCGGCACCAGGCCAAACGTCGGCTTCATCCCCACCACGCCGCAAAACTGCGCCGGAATTCGATTGGAGCCTCCGTCATCGGTGCCCAGCGCGGCGAACGCAATGCCGCATGCGACCGACACCGCGGAACCGGCGCTCGAGCCCCCCGGCGTCTTCACGCCTGTGGGGTCGTACGGATTGCGCACCTGGCCGGTGAGGGAGCTGGTGCCGTTGCCATGGTACGCAAAGTCATCGGCGGCGGTCTTGCCCAGCACAATCGCGCCCGCCGCGCGCATGCGCGCGACTTCGATCGCGTCACGGCGGACGGCTGCGGGAAACAGCCGCGCCCACTCTGCGCTCGATGCGGTCGTCGGAAGGCCTTTCATGTCGTAGATCGACTTCGCGAACAGGGGAACGCCGTCGAGCGGTCCACGGAGCCTGCCCCGCTGTGCCCGCGCGTCGGAGTCCCGAGCATCGTCCATCGCTGTCTCGGACAACATGTCGATCGCGTGCAGCGTTCCATTCCACGCGTAGCACCGGCCGAGCGCTTCCTTCGCTACCTGAACGGCGCTCCAATCACGACGCGCGCGTCCGGCCTGATACTCGATGATCGTGCCGGCGAGAGGATCCGCGAGGCGCTCCGGCCATCGAATGAACGGAATGGCGAACAGCGCACTCAATTCCCGGAGAGCTTCGCGTCGAGTAACGGACATGATTGACCTGCGAATGGTTTAGCGCGGCCAGCCGGTCATCTCCGCGCTGCTGGCGCGCTCTTCGATCCTTCGATGGCGTAGTCCTTCCACAGCCATTCAAGCGCTTCCGGAAGGGTTTGCTGTTTCACATTACGATCGACATGCCCGGCATTGCGGGCAAACACAAACTGGTAATGGTACCCCTTGGCGCCGAGAACTTTCGCCATGTTCTCGCTGGCAACGACCCAGTCGTGCATGTCGTCGCGCATCACATTCGGATTCAGGAGATCTCTGTCTCCGACTTCCATCCAGACTCGAATCGGCTTGACCGGACTATTCGGGACCAGGCGTTCATGAAATTCCCACGCGCCGTGCGGAGTCTCTGCGCTATGCGGCCACTGCTGGTTCACCGCCGTGATCGAATATGCCAGTACCCGATGATAGAGGTCAGGGTGATACCACGCCATGATGAATGCCGCCGAGCCGCCGGAGCTGCCGCCCATCGTCGCACGACCTTCAGGATCCTTTGTCAGCTTCACGTTGTATTGCCGCTCGACCAGCGGTAGCACTTCTGTCTCGACGAATTCCGCGTAACGTCCCGACATCGTGTCGTACTCCAGGCCTCGCTCGCTTCCTTGCGCATCCCCGCTGCCGTTGCCGATTGAGATTGCAATCATCGCTGGCACCCGCTTCTCGGCGATGAGATTGTCGAGCGCCGTGAACAACGACTGGTCCGGTCCATCCGCCCCGACGATGAACGGCGCAATCGTACCGGGGCCGTATTGCGCGGGAACGTAGACGGCGACGGTGCGCGTGTAAGGAGCAGAGTGGCTAGTCGTCACCACCAACGTGGCGGGATCGGTTGAACTGACGGTGCCGAATGTTCCGGAATCGCGGGCGATGCCCGGAAACATCCTGCTGTCCGCTGAGCTCATCGTGAAGGTGTGAACCGCTCCCCGCGGCACACCTTCGTGCACGACCATTTCAAATGCAGGCGGGTGCGTCGGCCCGATGACGAAAGTTCCGTCCGCGTCATGCGGCGGAACGCTGCCGTCCGGCAGCTCCTTCGCAGTGACGAATCCCGGAGTGTTTGGATCGCGGGTTGGAGGCGTCGGACGATTTGTGGAAGTGGGAGCCGTCACCTGCGGCACTTTCTCGGGCGCCTGCGCCGTCATTGAATCGACGGCCGCCAACACGCCGATCAACAGGCCGACGCGCGATCGTGTTGTTCTCATGTTCACGTCCTCGTTGCGTCGGTGCTCGAAAAGCTGACCGCCTCTATTCCACCGGTGATGTGTCGTTGATTTCTCACCATTCCTTTGATACACAGCTTTTTCCAGTGCGTCAATTCTCTTCTTGAATGAGACGTTGATAGCCAGCGAACACAGAAGGCCTATCCCCGTAGCGGCGATGTAGAAGGCGTGGTCATTGATGTATGGCTGACTGGACGTGGACGGACACGCCCAGCTACTTATTTGGCTGGTGGAGGGCGCCGCTGTCGCGGTGGCTCGATTATCATCGCGTCCGCCGCGGTGGCTCCGGATCGCACCTCGGTGTGGCGGATCTGACCTCCGAGAAGGGCCGTGTACGCCATGGCGCCGCTCACGAACGCCGTTGCCAATACCGCGACTAGGGTAGCACCTGCTGGTACCGGCCGCCGCCGCCAACGCACCAACGCGACCAAAGCGAGTACGCCAAGAACGCCCCCGAGGATGTACGCCCTGTCGCCCATGTGAGAATGGGCGTCTATCAACTCGCGTCGAACTCCCGGGAGTCCCTTCACCGCTTCCTCCGCCGCATCGCCGCTCAAATCGGCTGCTGCACCAGCGATGGCGGTTCCGATGAGAACCACGAACGCTGTTCGCCTGAGAACGTCGGCGGATGTGAAGTACGATGCGACGAGCAGTGCGAACGCGAACAGCGATCCGAAGATCGGTGCGTGGTTGACCAGCAGGTGGAGATGTGCGCCAGTAAACATTGGATGTGTTATTGGGTTGCTTCGACGTTTGCAAATTGGAAGCCGCAGCGCCGTGGCCGGCAACATCAGTTCGACGCCTCCTCCGACGCGGAAAACAATGCTAGGCGCGTTGCCTCAGATCTGCGAGTAGGGCGTCGGTTGAAGAATGATGTCCGAGATGGCCGACACATTGTCGCGATACTGCGGATCGGCCGAGAGAGTCTTCCACTCGGGGTCCTGGCCGAATCTGGCCCACCCCGCGTCGCGTGCCGCCATGTCGGAGAAAGTGAGCATATAGGTCAGGCTTGGCATCTTCTCGCCGACGACAGTCTCGCCGAAGAAGACGGGCGTGAGGCCCGCCCTGCGAAAGATCGGCACCTCGCCGGCGTTGAACATCTTGAGCTTGTTGAGCGCCGCGCGATCGCTGTGACTCTCGTACGTCCGGAGCTCGAAGATGCGAGGCGTCGCCGCACCAGCGCCAGCTGAGGGTTCCAGCGTTGGCATCGCGTCGAAGGCGCGCAACAGCGTGCTCTCGACGCGCACGAAGGCCGGATCGGACATCGGCGTGTCAAGGATCGCAGCGCCGGCGCGCGCGTACACTGCGTCGCTTGCGAGGCGGTCGCGCAGCGATACCACGGTATCGAGCGTCTGGTGCGCAAGGACGAGGAGCAGCGACGGCGCGTTTTCGCCGTATACGATGGTAAATGCCCCGATGCGCCCAATTCCAGCTCGGTTCATCGCCGGGATTGCTACTTCGCCGACGAAGGCGCTGAACGCACGTTGCTTCGTACCGGGGAGCAAGTGGTAGCGCCGCAGTTCGATATACTGGCGCGGCGCGGATTGGCCGAGTGTTTTGAGGTGGGGCAGCGGCGACACGGTGGCAACGGCAGCAGCTGCGAGAAATTCTCGTCGGTCCACAAGTACCTCCTCGAGGGTCGTCAATATTGGAGAGCGGCTTTCTGCTTTGCGAGCTCCCTCCGGAAAGCGTCTTCCCTGTTTGTTATGTACCTCTTGTAGCCCGTCGGATCGATGAAAGGAGTTACGGCGCCTTCTTTCAGTCGCGCGTATTTCGTCTGCAGATCGAAGTAGTCACCGTGCGCACCCAGAAAAATGTCGACCGGCAGAGATTTGAGTACTCGGAAAGTGCGTTCATAGTCGGAGGCGATGTCCGGATATGACGAGTTCATCACGAGCTTGTAGCCCTCATTTACGTTGGGGCTGCCGACGATGACGACGTCGTAGGTTTTTCCCGCCTCCTCCACCTTCATCGTCCATGTCGTGCATCCTTTCGTATGTCCCGGCGTCAGATGCGCGACGAGCGTCACGCCGCCTAATTTCACTTCGTCGCCGTCGTGCAGCACCCGATCGACATTTGTGGGCGGATAGAGCGACGCCGGCTGGTTGCCGTACTGAAAGTCAGTCTTACCGCCCGACTCGACAACCGACACGTCGCCATCCATGACCATGTACTTCGCGCCGGTAAGCTCCTTGATCGCAGCGCTGCCGCCGTCGTGGTCCCAGTGCGCATGACTGATCAGGAGAATCCTGATGTCACTGAACTTGAATCCGAGTTTCTCGACGCTTGCCCGAATGAGGGGAACGCTCGCCTCGAGATCGCTGTTGATGAGGATGTGCCCCTGCGGAGTGGTGATGAGGTAATTCGCGAGGCCTTTGCTTCCGACGTAATAAAGATTCCCGGCGATGCGGAATGGCGGAAATGGCTCGGTCCAATCAGGACTGACCTGCGCGCGCAGAGCACTGACCATGGTGAAGATCGCCGCGAACGCAACCGCGAGCATGACCCACACCTTGCGCCATTCGTCCCGCGTATTCAGAATCGTCACCATGTCTGCCCTCAAAGCATTGAGCATCGCAGCGCTCATCTATTTCTGTTCAGCCCTTAGCGCCAATAACAGCAAGCCAGAATTTAAAGTCATAGCGTTCTTTACCGCCAAGGAGGATCAGGCCCATATCAGCTTCGTACATGAAGCCGAGCGATGGTTTCCTGAAATAGCGGCCAAATACAATTTCAGCTTCGACACCACATCCAATTGGAAGAATCTGAATTCAGATGTTCTTTCCAATTACCAGGTAGTGGTGTTTCTGGATACGCGTCCTGAAGACCCTGCACAGCGAGCTGCGTTTCAGGCGTACATGGAGCATGGCGGAGCCTGGATGGGTTTTCATTTTGCCGGTTTTGCTCTGACACCGTCAGTGTATCCGGCAAACTGGGACTGGTACCACAACACATTCCTCGGCGCAGGATCATACGTCAGTAACACCTGGAGACCCGTGTCGGCCATCCTGCGTGTCGAAGACCGCAAGCATCCCGCGACTCACAATCTCCCCGAGACCTTCAAGTCCTCGCCAAGTGAATGGTACCGATGGGAGAAAGATCTGAGACAGAATCCTGATATAGACATTCTGCTTTCCATAGACTCAACCAGCTTTCCGCTGGGCACCGGGCCAAAGCTCCGCGAAATCTGGCACAGCGGGTACTACCCAGTGGTCTGGACGAACAAGAAATACAAGATGATCTACCTGAACATGGGTCACAACGACATCGACTACGAGCACAAGTACGACACTACCAACAAGACACTTTCACATACACTTAATAATCCAGTACAGGATCAACTGATCATCGACGGCTTATTGTGGTTGGGGGACAGGGAGAAGAAGGCCCCGGGTGCGGTCAAGTAACGAGCGTCGCTGATCGCTCGACTGCTTCAGGGTGTTAGGGCTGCTCCTAAGATCGCTCACCCAGCGCACTCTCCAACGCGTTCCACGCGAGCAGCGCGCACTTCACGCGCGCGGGGAATCTCGATACACCCGAGAGCGCACGGAGCTGGCCGAGTTGCGGATCGTCGGCGGCCGAGGCATTGCCAAGCATTAGCTCACGGAATTGCTTCCTGATCGCGTCGATCTCCTCCGTGCTCTTTCCCTTCACGAGCTGGGTCATCATCGACGCCGACGCCTGAGAGATCGAACAACCGCGTCCCGAAAACCTGAGATCGCACACGCAATCGCCGTCGAACGCCACCTGAAGGCCGATCTCGTCGCCACAGAGTGGATTTTTTATTTCCACACTGGCGTCCGGTTTCTCGAGCGTCCCCTTGTTCCGCGGTCTCCGGTAGTGATCGAGAATCATCTCTTGGTACAGCGCGCCAATCTCGGCCGCGCTCCTAGGCTGAGGCATCTCGCCCCCCGGTCCGGCGCGTTCGGCTAAACTGGCGCATATCCGAAGATCTCCCTCGCCTTGAGTATCCCAGCGACAAGCGCTTCGATGTCGCTCTCATCGTTGTACACGTAGAACGACGCCCGCGCGGTTGCAGGCACGTCGAGCCGCCGCATAAGTGGCTGCGCACAGTGATGACCGGCGCGAATGCAAACCCCCTCACCGTCCAGAATCGTAGCCAGATCGTGAGGATGCACATCGCCGAGCGTGAAGCTCAGCACGCCGCTTCGCTCGCTGGCGGGAGGTCCATAAATGTGCAGGCCTTCGATCACGGCGAGCCGCTGCTGCGCCTCTGACATCAGTGCCCGCTCGTGGGCGCGCACGCGGTCCATGCCAATGCCGTCGAGATATTCGACCGCCGCGGCCAGACCGACAGCGTTGGCCGCATTGGGAGTTCCCGCTTCGAACTTGTGCGGCAACACGTTCCAGGTGGTGCGATCGTCGTGCACGAACTCGATCATGTCGCCCCCCGTCTGGTAGGGCGGCATCTCTTCCAGCATCTCTCGCTTCCCGATCAATCCGCCGATGCCCATCGGCCCCAGCATCTTGTGCCCGCTGAAGGCGTAGAAATCGACGCCCAGCGAATCGAATGAGACAGGAAAGTGCGGAGCGCTCTGCGCGCCGTCGCAGACGAGAATCGCATCGGTCTTTTCGCGCACCAACCGCGCGATCTCCACGATTGGATTGATAGTCCCCAGAGCGTTGGATACGTGACTGAACGCGACGATTTTCGTGCGCTTGTTTAGCAGGCCGCTCAGGAATTCTAGATCGATCTTTCCGTCGGGAGTGAGCTCGCACACCCTGAACTTCGCGCCCCTCCTCATCGCGAGCACCTGCCACGGGACGAAGTTGGCGTGATGATCCATGGCCGTGACCACGATCTCGTCGCCGCTCGAGACGTTCGCCATTCCCCACGAGCTGGCGACGAGATTCAATCCTTCCGTCGTGCCGCGTGTGAAGATGAGGCAATCGGAATCCGCGACGCCCAGAAATTGAGCAATCCTGACGCGCGACTGGTGGTAGCACTCGGTCGCCCGCACTGAAAGCGAGTACGCCCCGCGATGCGGATTCGCATTCGCCGTCTCGTAGAAATCGCGCAACGCATCGAGAACCACTCTCGGCTTCTGCGACGTCGCCGCCGAGTCGAGGTAGTGGAGACCCGGATTGTTCGCCAGCAGCGGAAAATCCGGGCGAACCTTCAGATCCGCGGGAAACTCTGAATCGCGGCGCAGCTTCATGGGGCGCGAACCGTCGATGCTTCGTACTTCCCGTCGATCCGTTCGCAGCGCGGGCCAACCAGGATCGTGTCGCCCTCGAGCCGCACCTGAAACACCGGCAACGGAGCCGCGGCCGGGACCTGCTTCACTTCGCCCGACCTGCAATCGTATCGCGCGCCGTGCCACGCGCACTGGAGCGTCCCATCCTCGAGCAGATCGCCCAGCGACATCGAAAAGTGCTGGTGGGTGCAGATATCGCTCAGCGCTGAGATCTCGCCCTTGTACCGGACCAGACAAACCGCATCACCACTTGGGCGCACCCGTTGGAGAATGGTCCCCTCGGTCAGGTCAGCCACGGAGGCGACCGGCTCGAACTCGGGGGCTCCGGCCGGCGAATCGAAAACGGGGCAGGGTGCGCTCGTCATTCGAGGGTTCTCGGTACGGTCATTTGAGGCCAGTCCCCACGGTCATGCGGGTCCTCTAACATATGAATTCGGGCGGGCTCTGTACATTTTCCAGCGGCGTAAGTGCTGACGAGACAATGGGATAGAAAGAGCGTCGTTCGCTTGACTATCCCGACAGAATTGCTTTAGATTGAATCTACGCCGGGAAGTATAGAAACGCCAAGGAGTTGGAATGAGCTCGGGAATTGAGGCGCTGGTCAACCGCGAATACGCGTACGGGTTCGTCACGGATGTCGAGACGGATACCGTCCCGGCTGGCCTCAACGAAGACATCATTCGCACCATTTCGGCGAAAAAGAACGAGCCGGAGTTCATGCTCGAATGGCGCCTCAAAGCGTACCGACGCTGGCTCACCATGAAGGAGCCGCACTGGGGCAACGTCCGCTACCCCGCCATCGATTACAACTCGCTGGTCTATTACTCGGCCCCGAAGAGCGTCAAGCCGCTCCAGAGCCTCGACGAAGTCGACCCCGAGCTCCTTCGCACCTACGAGAAGCTCGGCATCTCTCTCAATGAGCAGAAGATGCTGTCCGGCGTCGCCGTCGATGCGATCTTCGACAGCGTCTCCGTCGGCACGACGATGCGCACCGAGCTCTCCAAGCACGGAATCATCTTCTGCTCCTTCGGCGAGGCAGTTCAAAATCATCCGGAGCTCGTCGAGAAATACCTCGGCACAGTCGTGCCGCATAGCGACAATTTCTTTGCGGCACTGAACGCCGCCGTCTTCAGCGACGGATCATTCGCTTACGTACCCAAGGGCGTGAAGTGCCCGATGGAACTGTCGACCTATTTCCGGATCAACAGCAAGAACACCGGCCAGTTCGAGCGCACGTTGATCATCGCCGACGAAGGCGCATCGGTGAGCTATCTCGAGGGTTGCACGGCGCCCAAGCGCGACGAGAACCAGCTCCACGCCGCGGTCGTCGAGCTGATCGCGCTCGACAATGCCACCGTGAAGTACTCGACGGTGCAGAACTGGTACGCCGGCGATGCGCAGGGAAAGGGTGGCATCTACAACTTCGTCACCAAGCGCGGGAAAGCCGCAGGTGTCAATTCGAAAATTTCATGGACTCAGGTAGAGACCGGCTCGGCGATCACGTGGAAGTACCCGAGCGTGATCCTTCAGGGCGACAATTCAGTGGGAGAGTTCTACTCCGTCGCCGTCGTCAACAGAAAGCAGCAGGCCGACACCGGTACCAAGATGATCCACATCGGCAAGAACACGAAGTCGACGATCGTCTCGAAGGGAATCTCGGCCGGCGAAGGCAACAACAGCTACCGCGGGCTGGTTCGCGTCCTTCCCAAGGCGGAAAACGCGCGCAACTACACGCAGTGCGATTCGATGCTCATCGGGAACAAGTGCGGCGCGCACACGTTCCCGTACATCGAAGTGCAGAACAACACCGCCACTCTCGAGCACGAGGCCTCGACGTCGAAGATCGGCGAGGACCAGATCTTCTACTGCAAGCAGCGAGGGGTGAGCGCTGAGCACGCGGTGTCGATGATCGTGAGCGGCTTCTGCAGGGAAGTGTTCAAGGAGCTGCCGATGGAGTTCGCGGTAGAAGCGCAACAGCTTCTCGGCATCACGCTGGAAGGCAGCGTCGGTTGAGAATCAGGCGCTCCAGCTGATTAGCCATGGCACTATGGAATCCCGTCGACAGAATCCGCGCCGGCTGGGCCTGGCTCCGCTCCGGTCCCAGGACGCCGGGATATCCGTTCACGGCAAACTGGACACTGTTCAGTCAGGCAGTGTACGCAATACAAACAACATTCAATCACTGGTTTCGTGCTCGAGATAAATGATCTGCACGCCGGCATCGGCGATCGGGAAATACTTCGTGGAATTACTCTCAGAGTTAAGGCCGGGGAGATACACGCCGTCATGGGGCCGAACGGTTCGGGCAAATCGACGCTCGCCCAGGTGCTGGCGGGGAATCCGTCCTACGAAGTCACACGGGGAACTGTCAGCTACAACGGGCAGAATCTCCTCGAGATGGCTCCGGAAGTCAGGGCGCAAAATGGAATCTTCCTCGCGTTCCAGTATCCGGTGGAAATCCCTGGCGTCTCAAACGCCTACTTCCTGCGCTCCGCGTACAACGAGATCCGCAAGGCGAACGGTCAGGAAGAGGTCGATCCCCTGGAGTTTCTCGATCTCGTGGAGGAGAAGCTCAAGCTCGTCGACATGGATGAGTCACTGCTCTCACGCTCCGTGAATCATGGATTCTCCGGCGGCGAGAAAAAGCGCAACGAGATCTTCCAGATGGCGGTGCTGTCACCGCGCCTCGCGATTCTGGACGAGACGGACTCGGGGCTCGACATCGACGCGCTGCGCATTGTCGCCGAGGGCGTCAATAAGCTTCGCTCTCCGGAGAACGCCACAATCGTCGTCACCCACTATCAGCGTTTGCTCAACTACATCGTCCCGGACTACGTGCACGTGCTCGCCAACGGGCGGATCGTCAAGTCGGGTGGGAAGGAGCTGGCGCTCGAGCTCGAGGAAAAGGGATACGACTGGTTGCAGGAGGCGGGTGCGGGAGCAGTTGCTTGAGCGAGGTCGCGACGATGAACAGCGCTCGTGAAAATCCAGCGGGCGCAACGGCTGGCGCCGCGGGGAAGAGTGGCGCGAGCTCCGTGACCACCCGTGCGCCCGGCTCGATCGAGGTGTATCGGGAGGATTTCGAGCGCAAGATGGCCGGTCCGGATTGGCTCCAGGCCCTGCGGAAGCAGGGAATGGCGCGATTCCAAACGCTCGGATTTCCCACGACGAAAAACGAAGACTGGCACTTCACGAGCGTCGCGCCGATCGCGGAGCGCACTTTTCGCCTCGCGCCACTCGGAGTTGGCGGCGTCAAGCGAGCGGATCTCGCGCGCTTCGATTTCGGCGAGAACGGCTGGCATACCCTGGTCTTCGTGAATGGCGCGTTCTCGGATGATCTCTCGTCTAACGCTGTGCTCGGCGACGGCGTCCGGGTGAGCAGTCTCGCGCAGGCGATAAAATCCGGAACACCCAGCATTGAGCGCCACCTCGGCAAGATCGCGGCGTTCGAGCAGCACACCTTCACTGCGCTCAACACCGCGTTCATCAGCGATGGCACGTACATCGAGCTCGCCGCGGACACAGTCGTCGAGCAGCCGATCCATCTCGTGTTCGTCTCGGAGGGAGAGGGCGTCTCGCATCCGCGGAATCTCATCGTCGCGGGGCGTCACTCGCGCGCGACCGTGATCGAGAGCTACGTCTCGCTGCGGGACAGCGGCTACTTCACCAACGCCGTGACCGAGATCTCCCTGGGTGAAGGCGCGCACCTCGATCACTACAAGCTCCAGCGCGAGAGCGAGAAAGCGTTCCACGTCGGCACGGTGCAGATTCGAGAAGCGCGCGACAGTCAGCTTCATTCCTTCTCGCTGGCGGTGGGTGGCTCGCTCGCTCGGACGAACATCTACACGTCGCTCGACGGAGATGCGGCGACCTGTACGCTCAACGGGCTCTATCTCACCGACGGGACACAGCACGTCGACAACCAGACCAGCATCGAGCACATCGCTCCCAACTGCCCGAGCCACGAGCTGTACAAGGGAGTGCTGGACGGCCGCTCGCACGGTGTGTTCAACGGAAAAGTCTACGTTCACCCCGAGGCGCAGAAGACCGACGGCAAGCAGAGCAACAACAATCTCCTGCTCTCACCCACCGCGCGTGTCGATACCAAGCCGCAGCTGGAAATCTTCGCCGACGATGTGAAGTGCACCCACGGCGCGACGGTGGGGAGGCTGGACGACGTGGCGATGTTCTACCTCAACAGCCGTGGGATCGGGCCGGAGACGGCGCGGATGCTGCTCACCTACGCGTTCGCGGCGGACGTTCTCGAAACGATCCCGCTCGTACCGCTCAGGGAGCAACTCGAGAAGATGGTGCTCGCCCGGTTCGCCGACGAAGTCTGAATCGAACTGTCCCACGGCTTTCGCGCGCAGCGAAAAGCGACCAGCGCGAAGCGGGCAGCAGCGTAGTTTTCAGTTGTGATTGGCGGTGGAGCGAAGGTGCCTACCGGCCGAGCAGGTAGAGAATGACGATGATCACCGCGATGGCCCCAATGATGACATTGGTCGGCACTCTGCGCGGCGAATCGGGATCGAGATCGCCTGCCAGGATCGGGTGCTTGATGGTGTTGCGGCGGGTGTTGATGTCCTTCTCGCGCTTGCTCGCTCCGGCCGGCTCGATGACCGCGACGCCTAAGGGGAGCCGCTTCGTCGTGAAGGTCAGAATCGCTGATCCCACTTCGACCTTGTCGCCTTCGGCCAGGGAGCGGGGCTCGGCCAGCGTCATTCCGTTGACGGTCGTTGGATTAACGCCACACGGATGCAGAACGAACTTGCCATCTTCCGAGCGCAGCTCGGCGTGATTACGCGAAACGGCTGGCTCGCGAATGAGAATGTGGCTCGCGGCGTCGCGCCCGATCGTCAGCAGTGAATTCCTGACGGGATAGGCGCGGCGCTCGAATTCGTATATCAAGTGGGCACTGTCATCGCCCGGGGCTTGCAGAGCCATAAAAGCCATTCGTTCTCCGTGTAATTACAGGACGAACGAGCCTTTGATGAGGCTACATAAAAGGCTTGCCGGAAGGCCGAGTTTGGGCGGGGGCTCGTAGGCGGGGCCCGGAGCGCGTATTATACCGCCAATCCACATTTAACTCCCCGGAGGGGGCATGGCGACAAAACTCGAGAAAACCCTGAAGCGCGAGATCACGATCGATGGAAAGGCCTACATGGTGGCGATCTCACCCGAGGGAGTTAAAGTCACGCAGAAGGGCTTCCGGAGAGGTCCGGAAATGACATGGCGCGCCATCATCAGCGGTGAAGCCGAGATGGGGCAGCAGCTCAAGTCATCGGTCGGTGGTACCGGGGGCGGCTCGGAGGAGTAAAGAGTCAGGGGTTGGGGTTGCCCTGTGGGTTCATGTTCATCGGGAGATTCGGATTGCTCTGTACATCCGAAAGATGCTCCTGGATGATCACCCACTGGCCTCCCCGTTTCTGAAAGACCGCCGTCCACGCCCCGCCAATGACGTGGTTCATTCCCGTCGGTGTCAGGTGGGGGACCCGATATGTGCTCGTCATCACCGCTGCGTCGGGGGCGAGCACATCCACGTTCATCGAAGTCCACTCCCATTTGGGACTCCGCATGTTCTGGCCGACGTAGGTCCAGAACGCCTTGATCCCCTGCTCGAGCTGCGCGCGCGTCGTGGTTACGACGCCCCCACTGGCAGAGATGACGCGCCCCTCGGTCGGGTAGAGACTCATTAAGCTCTTCACCGGATCCGGCTTGGAGAGATCGTAGGCGGAAACCACGAGGCGCTTGAGCGAGTCGGCGATCGCTGTTCTTTCGGACGCGGACATGTTGGCGGCAGAGCGTGATCCGCATGCAAAAGCCGCGACAATCGCGGTCCCTACAAGCCACAGATGTCTCATCGCGGCGAAGCTTACATGGCGGACGTTATTCGCGCGAGTCTCGGAATGGAGACACCCGCTGTCCTTCGCCGATGACACGCCGCCCCGGAAACCGACGTTAACCCCCGTTTTTCGGGGGGAACGCGCGGCTTGCTGGTTGCCTCTATAGATGACGCCAGCGCGAGTCATCTGTTCCTCGTTGGTGTAGCACCGACGTATCGAGTTATTCCCTTGCTTGCGGGAAGGAGTTTTCATGCGGAAGAGTTATCTGTTGCTTGCAGGAGTTGGCGCCGTCCTCCTGGCCGCTTGCAGCGGCGACAAGAAGGCTTCGATCAACGATGATCTCAAGAAAGACCTGGAGCTCGCCTCCTCGTCGGACGGGATCACCCTCGCCAACAGCTCCCCGAATGCGGGCCAACAGGTCGTCTCGGCTATCGAGCAGACTGCTCCGCCCGCCCGCCAGAAAGCCCCTTCCAACCGCGCGAGAACCCATCGCGCGGCTCCGAAGTCGCCGCCACAGGTCGTCCAGACCCAGGCGCCCGCCACTGTCGCGCAGGTCGAGCCTCAGTCGGTCGCTCCGGCGCCCGCCGCGGACCCGACTCCAGTCTCGCCGCGTCCACAGCCGGTCGCGGTTTCCTATCCGAGCGGCCCGTCGTCTGGTGGTGGCGATGGTCGCGTGAGCAGCGGCGGTTCAAGCGTTGGCGCGGTCCTCGGCACAATTCTGGGCGTGGTCATTCGCGGCGGTGTCGTCGGTGGAGACGTCGACAACTGCGATCCGCGCACGGACGGACGGCACGGGC
>DHJM01000045.1:0-1736 GCA_002404335.1 Gemmatimonadales bacterium UBA4720 | reverse complement strand
GCCGCTCCAGCGCCGAAAATCTCGCAGCGGCAGAAGCCGTCCGAGATTCTGACGCCGAGCAGGAATCCACGTCGCGTGGCGACGACGCCGCGGTCAACCCCGCAGCCTGTCGAGGCGGCGCCCGTCCCCGTAACGACCAGCAATGGCAACACGGTGACCGAAGGCACGACTGGCTCCGAGCGCGGTATCGGCACCATAGCGAGCGGATCGGACATCTCGCTCTACTCGGGACAGCGCGTTTGCACGAATACCTACGCGGTGGGAGACCGGTTCACCGCCAGTGTCGCTGAATCGGTGCAGGGCTCGAACGGAGTTTCGATTCCGGCTGGAGCTACCGCCGTCATAGAGCTGACTTCGCTCAAGCGTAGCGAGAACGCGAACGACAACGTCGAAATGGAGTTCGTGGTCAAGTCGATCGCTTTCAATGGCAAGACCTACCCCGTCAATTCTTCCGTCACCGCGGCGGAGGTCGAGAAGGTTCGGAACGGCGACGCCAGCAGCGACGGGAAGAAAGTCGCCACCGGTGCGGTGGTCGGCGCGATCCTGGGGCAGATCTTCGGACATCATACGAAGTCGACGGTGATCGGTGCCGCGACGGGCGCAGCGGCGGGAGCAGTGGTCGCCGGCATAACCGGGAAGTACGACGGCTGCGTTCCGAATGGCGGCCGCATCTCGCTCAAGCTCAATCAGGCGATGGTGGTGCAGCAGTCGGTCTGATTCAACCAGCAGGTATCAATGAAAAAGGCGCGCTCAGATGAGCGCGCCTTTTTTGCATTCCGAGTCGATGTCAGTCCTGGCTAGTTGATGTAGTTCTTGGCGATGAGGCGGCCGTAGTATATGCCGATCCCGGTTCCGACCATGCTGACAATGAACGCCGTCGTGAGTCCAACGGTTGCCCCAAGGGCCCAGCCGGCGTAACCGCCGATGGTGGAACCGATGAAAGCGAAGAGTTTTCCCATACCAAATAGACGAGCGCCAAGCGAGATTGGCACTCGGCGCCCGCCCCTCTACGCCTGCCTTTCTGCGCTCGCCGTTCTACCCCGCGGAGGCCTCGGTGTACAGCTTGGCCCCGGCCCACGCCGAAAGCAAATAGTTCACCAGTCCGATGAACGCTAATGACATCCAGAGTCCCGTCGGTACCATTCCCATGTGCAGGTACCCTGACATGGCGACCGCGGTGACGATCCAGAACAAGACTGCGGCGTAGAACGCCGTCTTGATCCCGGGACCAAAGCGCGGGCGAATCGCCGCGTAAGTCCACACCAGAGCGATCCCGAGCACGAAGTCCATGACGATGTAACTGGCTATTGCGGAGCCTTGCATCATCTGATCGGACAGGCCCGGCTTGAACGCGTCGGATGCCGCCTTCATTTGTGCGCTGAAGATGTAAGTGTTCGTTACGAAATCGATGATGTTCATCACGACACCGGCAGCGATGCCTCCGATCAGGACCTTCTGCGTGTTTATGGCCATGCTATCCTCTGTCTAGGAAGTGGATGCAAATGGGGCCGCATCTGAGGGAGTGTCTATATCAATGGCAGCCGCGTCAAGAGGAACACATGTAACCTCACCCGGCCGGCCCCGCAGCCATGCCCCGCCGCCCGCAACAGTCGCGAGGACTATCGCCGGTATATATTGGAGACAGACAGGGGTGCCACGCGGGTCCTGGCTGCCGGGTCCGGCAGCGACGCGCGGCTGAGAAAGTCCCTCAGAACCTGATCCGGTTAGTACCGGCG
>DHJM01000085.1:7195-10759 GCA_002404335.1 Gemmatimonadales bacterium UBA4720 | reverse complement strand
GGTTCCTTCCCGAACGCCGCGCGTAACGCTCTCCGCGCCGCATCATAGATCGGCCCATTCAGCTCGGCCCGCCACGGGCGTCCGCCGTGCAGAGCCTGAACGGTGGCCTTCACCCCCTTCGGCGCGACCTTCGCCACGTGCGCCTTCATCAGCTTCTCGATCTCGGCAGGATCCTGATCGGGCACGAGACGGCAGCTCACCTTCGCCATCGCCTTGGCGGGCAGGACCGTCTTTGCGCCCTCGCCCGTGTATCCACTGAGCTGGCCGTTCACCTCGCAGGTAGGACGAATCCAGAGCTTCTCCAGAGTGGTGTAGCCCTTTTCGCCGCCGAGCGCGCTGACGCCCGTCTCTTTCATGAGAGTCTTGTCGCTGAACGGAAGTGAGCGCATCTGCTTCCGGATCTTCGGATCCCACGCCCGCACTTTTTTGTAGAAGCCGGGGATCGCAATGTGGCCGTCCTTGTCGTGGAACGTCGCGAGGATGCGCGCGAGCGCCATTGCCGGATTGACGACAGCGCCGCCGTAGCTGCCCGAGTGCAGATCGCCCTTCGGGCCCTGCACGTTGATCTCGAAATACGCGAGTCCGCGCAGTGAAGAGAGAATCGACGGCAGCCCGGGCGCGAACATCGCCGAATCGGAGATCACGACCGCATCGGCCTTGAGCAGCTTCTTCTGCTCCGCGACGAACGCCGCCAGGTTTTCACTACCAATCTCTTCCTCGCCCTCCACTATCACAACGACATTGACGGGAAGCGTGCCTCGCGTGGCGAGGTGCGCCTCGAGCGCTTTGATATGGAGAAAGATCTGACCTTTATCATCCACAGATCCGCGCGCGAAGATCTTTCGGTCGCGCACCGTCGGCTCGAACGGGCGGCGATGTCCACAGCTCGAGCGGCTCGGCCGGCTGAACGTCGTAGTGGCCATAGATGAGGACGGTCGGCGCTCCGGGCGCGTTTCGCCATTCGCCGACGACGACGGGGTGGCCGGCGGTGGGATAGATCTTCGCCGGCACGCCGATCTTGTCGAGTGATGCCTTCACCCACTCTGCCGCCCGCCGCGTGTCGGCGTTGTGGTCCGACTTCGCGCTGACGCTCGGGATGCGGAGAAACTCGAACAGCTCATTGTGGATCCGCGGGTCGTTGTCGGAGAGAAACCTCTCGAGATCCGCCGGAATGGTTGTGTTGCCGCGAGCGGTTTTGCTCGCGCCACGAACAGCTTTGCTTGACTTGGTCATTGGTTGAGGCTCGTCTGCGTTTTCGTCATCGTAAAAGAGGTGGGACCAGCAGGCAGGATCACCTGGCATTACTCGCGCCCGCAAGGGCGCTCACAGCGGCCATGCCCGCAAAGGTCGCCACGAGGCACAGCACGATGCTTCCAAGAATGTAGGTCGCGGCGCGCGCGTATTCACCGCCCTCGATCAATCCCACTGTTTCGAAGCTGAATGTCGAGAAGGTGGTGAAGCCGCCGCAGAATCCAACGACCAGCAGCGCTCGCAATTCGGCTGAGGTCTGCATGTTGAGCAAATAGCGCACGAACACGCCTATGAGAAAGCAGCCGGCGACGTTGACGAACATCGTCCCGACCGGAAAACCGCTGGCGCTCGAGCGTTGGACCGCACCGCCGATCAGATAGCGCAGCGCTGACCCCACCGCTCCGCCAAGTGCAATCAGGAATAGGATCATCAGAAGTTGATATCTACGGGCGTTGCCGGAGCATGAATATTCCCTCTTCGGTGATGCGTCGCAATTCGACCGACAGCGTCGCCACGAGGTCGGCTGTCGCCGGGTCGAGATCTCCATAGCCCTGGAGGCGTCGGCCCCCGAGGTCACTGAAGGATACGTCGGCGACCCGTAACGCGGATTCGATGCTCCACCGGGCTGACATGTCTTTCCGCGCTGAGGGAATCCCTAGCGTGGCCAATACGCTTGTCATTCTCGATCTGAGCGCTGCGACGAGATCCTGAATGGCCTTGCGCTCCTCCGCCGAGAGGTCGCTGGCTTCGCGCGCGAACGGTGAGTCGGATGAATCCGCCAGCCGCTCAATGGTGGACAGCACGGAGTCCACCTGCGACATGACCGACAGAACATGGCGGATCTGGTTGTCGTTGAGCCGTGCCTGTTGACTACTCATGCGCCGATACCGATATCTTCCTGAGGGCTCCGCGGAAGAGTAGCGATCGTAGGAGAAAGGAGGCGGCATGCACGGTTTCAAGGGCGAGCGGGTTCTGATGCGAATCCATATCGGGGAGAGAGACAAGTACGAAGGTGAGCCCCTGTATTGGGCGATCGTCCAGCTGCTCAGGAAGCGGCATTATGCCGGGGCGACTGTCACCAAGGGAATCATGGCTTTCGGCGCAAGCAGCCGCATTCATACGGCGAAATTTCTGGAGCTGTCGCTCGACCTTCCGATCGTCGTCGAATGCGTCGAAACCGAGGATAATATCAAGGCGATACTGCCTGAATTGGACAAGATGGTTGGTGGCGGTCTGATCACGCTCGAGCGAGTGAAGGTAATCATGTACCGCCCGCACAACACCGAAGAAGAACAGCCGGACGACTGGTCGCTCGACGTGACGGGGTCATGGAAGACGCTGCAGGCTTGACTCGGGTGGACTCATCGTTTCGATGTCTTCTTCGGTTGTCTCGAAGCGAGGTCCCCCTGGCTGGAAGAATCGCTGGGCGATGAGTGTGGGCACGATCGCGCTCCCGATGACCGTCGTCACCAGAATCGTGTACTGACCCTGACTGATGATTTTGTTCGTGAGGCCAAACAGCGCCGAGATGGTTCCGAACGTCAGTCCAGTCGACATGAGAAGTGTCGTATAGATCCCTTCCTTCTTCTCGAACCTGAACAACACGGTGAGCGGCATCACGCCGGCGACTTTTGAAATCATCTTGACCGCGAGAAAGGCGGCGATCAGAAGAGCACCGGTCGCCACGGCTGGAAGCGAAACATAGAGTCCGGCTTTGATGAAGTAGAACGGAGTGAGAATCGAAAACGCTATCGAGCGCATCCGGTCCATCAGGATTCGATCGTTGACAAAAACTCCGGCGATGACGAGTCCCACCAGATACGCGGGAAGAACGGCCTCGCTCTGCGCGACCTTGGCCAATCCACCGAGCAAAAAGAGAATCAGGAAGACGAACTTGACCTCAGGCTCGCTGATGCGGTGGCCCACGGTCCTGATGACAAAGCGCGTGAGCCGCGGCAGGTACCAGAGAACGATCGCGGTGACGCCCACGAACAGAGCCAACCATCCGTTGAAGTTCGCGAAGATGATTCCGAGCGCGAGGACCGTCCCGAAGTCAGTGACGAAGCACGCGGCAAGAATGAGCTTGCCGAGCTCGGACCTGCTGAGGCCCGTTTCGATTATCACCGCGTAAACGACGGCCACTGAAGTCGTCGAAAGAGCAATCCCGGCGATGTAGGAGGCTTGCCGATCCCAGTGGGCAACCCAGTAAGCAAACGCGCCCGCTGCGAGAAACGGGATGAGAAAGCTCACGGCCCCGATCGTGAGTGCAGGCTTCAGGTGGCGCCGCAAAGAGGCCGGATCGATCTCGGCTCC
>DHJM01000085.1:5897-7006 GCA_002404335.1 Gemmatimonadales bacterium UBA4720 | reverse complement strand
TCTGATGGAGATGATGCTTGCCAGCAGGGCCAGGCCCATCCATACACTTGCGACCAGCCAGACGTTGGAATCCACCGAAGCTCCCTGTTTAGGTGTTGGCGGCACCCGGGGAGCGGGTGGGAAAAACAAAAACTCCCGCTCCGGCTTGCGCCGAGCAGGAGTCATCAACCGCTGATACTCTGCGGTACTTGAGGGCGAACTCCATCGCCACAGTGAATTGCTTAAGGCTAGGGTGCGTGTGGCGCGCAGTCAAGATTGCCGGCACTACCCGCTTTGGTCAGCGATAGCTTCATTGGAAGCATGCCCAACCGCCTCGCCAACGAAACGAGCCCCTACCTCCTCCAGCACGCGGACAACCCCGTCGACTGGTACGCGTGGGGACCCGAGGCTCTTGAGAGAGCGAAGCGCGAAGACAAGCCGATCCTGCTGAGCATCGGCTACGCCGCCTGCCACTGGTGCCACGTCATGGCGCACGAGTCGTTCGAGAACGAAGAGACCGCGCGACTCATGAACGACCACTTCATCAACATCAAAGTCGATCGCGAAGAGCGGCCCGACATCGATGGCATCTACATGCAGGCCGTGCAGGCGATGACCGGCCAGGGCGGCTGGCCGATGACGATGTTCCTCATGCCCGACGGAAGCCCGTTCTACGGTGGGACGTATTTCCCGCCCGACGACAGGCACGGCCTGCCATCGTTCCGGACGGTTCTTCAGTCGGTGACCGACGCCTACGGAAAGAGACGCGAAGGCGTAGCCGAGAGCGCGGAGCAGCTCCGGCAGATCTACCAGAGCAATCTCGCCGAGACAAAACCGGGCGGCGGCCTTACTCGGGAGATGCTCAAGACCGTCTATCGATCGCTCGCGCAGCGCTACGACGCGCAGAATGGAGGGTTCGGCTCGGCTCCGAAATTCCCGGCGACGATGGTGCTCGATTTCCTGCTTCGCCACTGGAAGCGGACCGGCACCGACGAGGCGCTCGAGATGGTCGTGAATTCCTTCCGCAAAATGGCGCGCGGCGGAATCTATGATCAGATCGGCGGCGGATTCGCCCGCTACTCGGTCGATGCGAGCTGGCTCGTCCCGCACTTCGAGAAGATGCTGTACGA
>DHJM01000085.1:4803-5804 GCA_002404335.1 Gemmatimonadales bacterium UBA4720 | reverse complement strand
GATTCACTCCTCGGCGCGGACTCGTCCGCATTCAAGATTTATTGCGGCGTCACGCGCGGCGGAAACTTCGACGGGAAGAATATCCTTTTTGTGCCGTCGGACCGCGCCGCCGCAGCGGTGCGCGCCGGGGTGGATGAGGCAACGCTCGATGCCATCCTCGAGCGGGCGCGGCAAGCTCTCTACGATGCGCGCGCGCGCCGCGTCTGGCCCGGCCGCGACGAGAAGATCCTCGCTTCCTGGAACGGCCTGATGCTCCGAGGTGTCGCGACCGCGGCGAGGGCCTTCGGTCGGGATGATTTCGCCACGTTGGCGACACGAAACGCTGAATTCCTCGCGCGCGAGATGGTCCGCGACGGACGAGTGATGCGCTCGCACAAGGAGGGCGTCACACGGATCAGCGGATTTCTGGAGGACCACGCCGCGGTCGCCCTGGGATTTCTGGCCGTCTACGAGCTCACGTTCGACGAGCGCTGGGTAACGCACGCCCGTGAGATCGCCGACGCGATGATCGCATGGTTCTGGGACGATGGGGTCGGCGCATTCTTCGATACCGCGCGCGATGCGGAGCAGCTGATAACACGACCCCGCGATATCACCGACAACGCGACGCCTTCCGGGACGTCGCTCGCCGTCGAGCTCCTCCTCTATCTCGCCGAGCTGCAACGTGACGGCGAATACCGCCGCCGCGCCGTTTTTGCGCTCGAGACACTCGCCGAGCCAATGCTTCGCTTCCCCACCGCCTTCGGGCATCTGCTCGGCTGCGCGGACATGGAGCTCTACGGCGCGATCGAGCTCGCTCTCGTCGGAGAGACATCACACCCGGGCTTCCGGGCACTGGAGCGCACGGTGGCCGAGCGGTACGTTCCATCACTCGTGTTGGCGGGCGGAGCTCCGGGGTCGCGTTCCACGGTCAAGCTATTGGAGAGCCGTCCGCTGGTAGACAACAAGCCGACCGCTTACGTCTGTCGGGGTTACGCCTGCGACAAACCGGTAACGGATCC
>DHJM01000085.1:2613-4696 GCA_002404335.1 Gemmatimonadales bacterium UBA4720 | reverse complement strand
AATCGTATTTCGCAGATGTACGGCTACGCGGTTTGCCTCATCACGGTCATCGTGATGCTGATCGCCATCAAGCAGGTCGTCGATGCCGCGATCGATCTGAGCGATCCCATTCGCGCGGAGGGCACCAGAATGGGGAGAACGCTCACGAACTTCGAGGTGTACAAGGTGGAGATGAAAAATCAGGCCGGGATGCGCGCCCAGGCTGGTCCAATGCCCGCGAGTGTAGCTCCCGTCAAAGTAGCAGTTGACACCGCGGCATCCGACTCCGCTCTGCGACGTCTTTACGATGCCGAGCGTGAGACGGCGACGGGGAACGCGCGCTTTCGCGCGACTCGCTCGCTCGTCGGCAATCTCCTTCTCATTGTGCTCGCCGCTGTCCTGTTCGGCATCCACTGGCGCTGGCTGAAGCGGCGCGACGCAATGCCCTCATCGGCGTGAACGGCGCGCGAACCTCGTCATGAGAGCGGCGCATCTGAGTGGCTGAGCAGACATTATCGTTCACCCGCGGGATCTTCGCGGGTGTAGTCCTCGACTCGCTTCTTTTTCCATATCCGCGTAGGCTCGATGAACGGAACGCCGACGAGGCGCGCACCGTTCGCCGCCTGATCAAGAGCCTCCGCGAGATGGAGAGCGATCTGATCGACTCCGCGAAGTTCGATGAGGAAGAGACGATCCCCGAGAATGTCATCCGCGCTTTTGCCGAGGCGGGGATGCTGGGGCTCACCATTCCGAAGAAGTACGGTGGGCTGGAGCTGTCGTCGTCCGCGTACGCGCGAGTCTTCGAGACGTTGTCCGCGATCGACGCATCGCTCGCCGTTCTCGTCGGCGTCCACTGCGGCCTTGGCTCCAAGGCGATCGTGCTGCACGGGAACGACGAGCAGAAGGAGCGCTATCTGCCGCCGCTTGCGCGCGGTGATTTTCTCGCTGCCTATGCGCTGACCGAGCCGGATGTCGGATCGGATGCCCAGAACATCAAGACGACCGCGACGCTGAGCAAGGATGGATCGCACTGGCGGCTCAACGGACGGAAGATCTGGATCGGGAATGGCCATCGCGCTGGCGTGATTGCGACTTTCGCGCAGGCATTCGTTCAGCGGCGTGGCGAGACGGTGCAGCGCATGACTGCCTTTCTGATCCGCCCCGACATGCCGGGGTTCAAGGTGGTCGGCACCGTGCACAAGCTCGGCATCCGCGGCTCGACACAGGCGGAGCTGAGCTACGAGGCGCTCGAGGTTCCCGTCGATCATCTGCTCGGCGCTGTGGGCCGCGGATTCGGCGTCGCGGTGCACGTGCTCAATGCCGGGAGACTCACTCTCGCGGCGGGATGCACCGGCGGCACCAAGCGTACCCTGAATCAGATGGCGTCGTACGCCGAGCAGCGCGTGCAGTTCGGGCATCCGCTGGCGGACTTCGAGATCACGCAGCGCAAGCTCTCTCGGATAGCGAGCGAGATTTACGCTTCCGATTCGATGCTCGGGATTCTCGCGTCCCTGGTTGATCGCGGCGACAATGATTTCTCGCTCGAGGCTGCGTGCGCGAAGGTGTTCGCCAGCGAGATGGTGTGGCGAGCGGCCGACGAAATGGTCCAGCTCGCCGGAGGACGCGGCTACGTGAAGCCGTATCCGTACGAGCGAATCCTCCGCGACTCGCGCATCAATCGGATATTCGAGGGCGCGAACGAGGTTTTGCGCCTGTTCATCGCGCTGAACGGAGTTCAGGCGCCGGCCGAAGCGCTGAAGGAGGTCGGGTCGGCCCTGCGGCGGCCTTTGCGCAATCTCGGACTGCTGAGTGGATACGCCACTTCACGAGTGAAGCTTCGACTCGGTCAAACATCGACGCTCGACATCGAGCTCCATGACCGGCTCAGGAAGCACAAGGAATACTTCGAGCAGCACGTGGCCGAACTTGGCTCGGCGACCGATCGTCTGATCATCCGCCATCGCGAGCAGATAGTGGACAGCCAGCTCATGCTCGAGCGGCTGGCGGACATGGCGATCGATCTGTTTGCAACGGCGTCGGTGATCGCGCGGACCCAGAGTCTCATCGACGAGCGCGGCATCGAGACGTGCGAACGCGAAATCGC
>DHJM01000085.1:2172-2460 GCA_002404335.1 Gemmatimonadales bacterium UBA4720 | reverse complement strand
ATCGGGAGATTGTGCGTGAACCCCGCCGGCACGTTGATGTTCGGGTAGCCCGCGACAGCGGCCGGCGTCGAGCTTCCGGCCGTGCCGTGATCCCCGTTGATCAGATCCGTCAACCAGGCCGGGCCGCCGGTTGGGGCGACAATGGCGTCAAGCTTGTACTTGTCCATCGTCGCATCGATCCCGTCGGTGCGCGACAGCTTGAGATTGCTGGCGAGCTCGTCGAGATATTTCTTCTCCGTGAGAGGGCCCTTCGCCTGCGCCTGGATCATGATCTCCTGCCCGAACCAC
>DHJM01000085.1:0-2062 GCA_002404335.1 Gemmatimonadales bacterium UBA4720 | reverse complement strand
TGTCGCCAAGCTTGGTGGCGGTTTCAATGTTGGCGGGATCCACGATCACAGCGCCGTTCGCTTTCATCACGGCAATCGCATCTTCAGTGAGCTTGTCGGCGACAGGGCTGCCACCGAAGAAACTGCGTCCGAGGCCGATTCTGGCGCCGCGCAAACCGTTGGGATCCAGATAGGTCGTGTAATCGGCCGCGCCACGTCCACGACTTGTCGATGTCGCTGGATCTCGCGGGTCGATACCAGTCAGCACGTTGAGCATGATCGCTGCGTCTTTAACCGTTCGCGCCATCGGGCCAGCGGTGTCCTGACTGTGCGCGATCGGGATGATCCCGGCCCTGCTTACCAGTCCAACGGTCGGCTTGATTCCGACGATGCCGTTGGCGGACGAGGGACAAACGATCGATCCATCGGTCTCGGTTCCAATCGCGGCCGCGCAAAGGTTAGCGGCCACCCCTCCACCCGAGCCCGAGCTGGACCCGCAGGGATTCCGATCGAGCACGTAGGGATTCCTCGCCAGACCTCCCCGTCCGCTCCATCCGCTCGTGGCGTGTGTCGAGCGGAAGTTCGCCCACTCGCTGAGATTGGCTTTCCCGAGGAAAATCGCGCCCGCCGCTCTCAGCTTAGCTGCGATAAACGAGTCCTGTAGCGGAATCGATCCCGCGAGCGCGAGTGATCCGGCAGTGGTCGTCATGCGGTCGGCCGTATCGACGTTGTCCTTGAGCAAAATCGGAATTCCATGCAGAGGACCGCGTAGTCTGCCAGCCTTCCGCTCCCGATCGAGTGAATCCGCAATCGAGAGCGCGTCGGGATTGGTCTCGATCACATGACGCAGAGTCGGACCCTTCCGATCGAGCTCCGCAATGCGGTCCAGATACAGTTGTGTAATGGATCGCGCGGTCATGCGTCCGGCCGCCATTCCCGCCTGGAGATCGGCGATGGTCGCCTCCTCGAGCGCGAATGGAGAGCTGGAAAAAGGGCGCTTCGCAGGGAGCCTCTCGTGTGATGCACCTTCGGCCAACGCCTCGGCGGCTGACAGCGGCTTACCATTTACTGCCATGGCGCCAGCGATGGCGCTCACCCGCACGAAATCTCTACGATCCATGTCGATTCACCTCAATTGAAGGCGTGATTGCACCGAGATCGGCACAGCTCCTCAAAATCGTCCCACAGTTCTGACAGATCACCTTGCACTTGATCTCCTTGATGTTGGTCGAGCCGCAGACGTCGCAGACTTCCCCCGGCATCAATCGAAATCCATTGCGAGATCGAGCGCCGGCGCTGAATGCGTCAACGCGCCAACCGAGATCCAATCCACCCCCGTCTCCGCAATGAAGCGAACGGTGTCGAGCGTGACTCCGCCCGAAGCCTCCGTCACCGCGCATCCATCCACCAACTTCACCGCCTCGCGTAGCTCCATCAGCTGCATGTTGTCGAGCATGATGATGTCAGCACCCGCGCCGATCGCGGCGCGAACCTGCTCGAGCGTGTCGCATTCCACTTCGATCTTGATCCCCGCCGGAGCCAGGGCCCGCGCGCGACTCACGGCGAGGGCGACATCGCCATCGACCGCCGCGAGGTGATTGTCCTTTATCAGAACGGCCGAAGCCAGATCCATGCGGTGATTCAGTCCTCCGCCCGCGCGAACGGCATATTTCTCGAGGCGACGCAGCAATGGAGTCGTCTTCCGCGTGTCGAGGATGTGCGCCCGCGTCCCGGCGATCGCTTCCACGTATCGTGCTGTCATCGTTGCTATTCCCGACAGGCGCTGCATGAAATTGAGCGCCACACGCTCGGCGGAAAGCAATCCGCGCGCGTGACCGGACAGGAACATCACCGGAGTCTGTGGACCAATGTGCGTTCCGTCGGGGTGCTCTATCCGCATCGTCACCGCCGGGTCGAGCTGCTCGAACGCCTCGCACGCGAGCGTGAGTCCGGCGATCACCCCCGCTTGCCTCGCCACCAGTCGGCACCTCGCCCTTCGGTTCGACATTACGGTTGCGGCCGTCGTGATATCGTGCCTGGTATCGTCTTCCAGGAGCGCGGCCGCGACGATGATGCCGGTCTC
>DHJM01000148.1:2024-2689 GCA_002404335.1 Gemmatimonadales bacterium UBA4720 | reverse complement strand
GTGCTCGCGTTCACGGGCGCGTTCCGCCTCACTCGCTCCGCCGTCGAGCTCACTACCGGCCTTGGAGCACTGGCGCTCCTTGTCGCGGCAGCGTTCGGTTGGGTGCCGGTGCTTGCGGGCGCCGGATCACTCGTGGCAGTGCTCTTGTCCGGTGTGCTTGCGCTCGGCGTCACCGACATGGTTCGTCGAGTCGTGATGAACGAAGTCGGGCGCGTCACGCTCGATCGCCTCTATGACGATGCGCAGAAAATCATCGACGCTCGCGAGGAAATTCTCGGGATCGTTGCCCACGATCTGCGCAATCCGCTCAACACGATCGCGATGGCGACGTCGCTCCTCATCGAGGAGCCGGGCCCGGAGACCGCGCGGATCAGTCAGCTGAAGATCATCAAGCGATCCGGCGAGCGCATGAATCACTTGATCCGTGATCTGCTCAGCGTCACTACCATCGAGGCCGGCCGGCTGTCGATTGTGCCGCGAAAGGTGACGGTGCATGACCTCTTTCGCGAGGCGGCGGAGATGCTGGAGCCGATTGCCCGCGAAAAGTCGATCACGTTCGCCGTCATGGCGGCCGACGATCTTCCGGCGGTGCGCGCCGACCCCGCTCGCGTGCTTCAGGTTCTTTCCAACCTCGTTGGAAACGCGATCAAGTTCACGCCCGCGGG
>DHJM01000148.1:0-1894 GCA_002404335.1 Gemmatimonadales bacterium UBA4720 | reverse complement strand
GCGATCGCGCGCGGCATCGTCGAGGCGCACGGCGGGACCATCGACGTCCGGAGCGAGGTAGGGCACGGGAGCATCTTCTCGTTCGCGCTCCCGGTGTGGGGAGAGGAAATTCCGCGCGGAGGGATGACGCAGCGCATGACTTCGCAGGGCGCGGGATCCCACNNTCATCGTCCGGGATTCGGGCGCTACTACACCACGAGAATACCGAAGCAGGGGGCTGAAAGCTTCGCAGCCTGATCGCTCGGAGCCTATCCGGTGGCGTTCGAGGAATCCGCCGAAATGGTCTTGCTCGCCGTGGCGAACCAGTTCGGAACCCGCCGACTCCGAGTCATGCGGAAACCAGTACGCGAGTATGAAAGCTCCGAGCGAATCAGCTTTGTTAGCTGACGGCCCCCTGCTTCGGTCCTCAAGATAGCCAGTGCGCGGTCGAGTCCTTCCCCTGAGAAGTCCTGCGTCGGCGGCGCATCCAATCGCTGGCACGAATGCAACAGGTTCACGAGCTCTGGCTCGGGCGCCTTTTGCCAAGTGATTGACTTACAACAACTTGCACTTCCGACGCCCTGGGCCCGCGGAATGCCAAGGGGGTAGCAGCGGCGGATGCCCGCTCAACAAGAAGCCACGCTTCGGCGCGGTAGCCAATGCCAAAAAAGGTGGGTCCTCCTCTCAAGGCCCACCTTTTTTCTGTCCGGGTGCGATCTCTCAATTTCCGTGAGCTGTCTCGTTCACGTACTTGATGCATAGCCCCTGGTTCCTGAAGGGGGAGCCATCAGCCGTAGTCACGTTCTCCCAGCCGCCGTCCTTGCAGTCGTCCTTGGTGATCGGCGTCCGGAACTGCTCGAAGTTGTAGGTCCAACGTGAGCCGTTGGCGCCGAGCGTCAGCGCGTCCGTGGCGGCGATGAGTCCGCCCGCGCCCGAGCCCTGGTTCACGCCGAACCCTCCGAGGATCGTGGCATCGGGATTGGCCGCCACGATGTCGCTCCACGATTGGTAGCACGGGACCACCGCGCATCCGTTGATCGGTCGGGTCGACCACCAGATTCCAGGAATTGCATTCCACGTCTGCCAGACACCCGACTGGATCGCGCCCTCATCCGGATTGTAAACGGGCTCGAACACGAGCGAGGTATATCCTCCATCAACGTTGGGCCCGTTGAAGTCGACCTCGATATTGACGGATGGGAGTTGAACCGCGGGAGCCGTGGACGCCGGATCGCGATAAGTGGAGTAGCCGATCGAATTGATGTTGGTGAGCCGAGTCCCGACGTGATCGTAGTTGAACAGGGTGCCTTTATCGGTGGCGAGCGGCGTGTTCATCTCGAAACTTCCGGCGCCCAAAGGAGGAAAGGCGGGACCGGTGACAAAAGCGCCGGTCGCCGGCGAGGCAACTCTCGTGTAGAAAACCCAGCTTCGTGTTGGCGGCGTGTCCTCGATCTGGCGCGCGACATCGGTCTCGGTGACGACGATGTTGTTGCTGGAAGAGGATCCGGATCTGGCGGCTCCTGCCAGTGCGATGTCGGCTGATTTTGCGTTTGGGCCGATTGAATCAGAGCTGCAGGCGGCCGTGGCCGCGAGGGCGAAGGCGCCCACGAATTTGAAAGAGCGAAGCATGGCAAGGATCCGGGAAAAAAGGTGTCAGAAAGCGCCGATCGCGGCTGATGAGGCAGTGCGGCAAGTATCTGAACACACGGCATAATCGAGACCACCAAAACCATCTGTTCACAACTGGATGCGGCGCCTGATTGTCGATCGTTGTTCAGCTTTGCGTGGGGCCGTCGGGCCGCGGCGAGGCCGTTCTTGCTTTTGTCCAGATCTGGACATATATTTAGATTCAGTCCAGATAGGGACCAGGAATGCCAGTCAGCACCGTGCTCAAACTCAATCCGCCCCGCGCGGC
>DHJM01000146.1:8081-8803 GCA_002404335.1 Gemmatimonadales bacterium UBA4720 | reverse complement strand
AAGTTACTGTTTCCGTGAAATGTCGCTCTTCAGTTCTGCTGATTCACAAAAAATCGAGGACAAACTCATTTGCTCCAACTAACACTCGTCGCAATACTGCTCGCGGGTGCCGTCTACATGTATTGGCGAAGCAAGCAGAGTCAAGAGCAACCGCCAATCGGTATGACGGACGAGCAAATCAAGCAACATTGGCGCAAGCTCGGCTTCTTCTGCGAGCTGGACGTTGAGAGAAAGCGATGGACACTGACGGGATCTCGAGCAGGGCTGCTCTACTTTCCTGACCTATTGCTCGGTTATGTCGCGGATCCACAAAACGCGCCGGACCGTGAGCACCAGCGTTACGGACCTTACGGATCTCTCGAAATAATGACGTGGCCGGATGCGGGATTCGACGGCAACGCAATTCGTGGTTCTTTGACGGGTCTCGCCCGCCTCGCCGAGCTCGTCGAGGCTAAACTTGCGACCGCCGAACCCGGCTCGCGGATTGTAATCCGCGACGAGTTCGCGGCGAATAGTCCATACTCTCTTGTTCTCGATGTCAGAGCCGATGGATTCGACCCGGCGTCAGCAGATCGTGAACGCCTGGGCGCTCCTACCGAAACAAAGCCCCCAGCTGACAAGAAACCTTAGGGGAAACTCAAGATGACTTTTGTCGTGCGCCATGTTGCTGCAGGATTAGTCGCCCTGCTGATCGCCACTGACATCTCGGCACAGGCATCGCG
>DHJM01000146.1:7481-7955 GCA_002404335.1 Gemmatimonadales bacterium UBA4720 | reverse complement strand
ATTGTCGCGCCAGCCGTGTTGTCGGTGCGCGACACGATCTATGTCCTGCCCAGCACGACCAGTCCGCTGCCGATCCTGATGCTGACACAGCCGGCAACGGGACGCGTCGAGTTTTACAATCGCCTGCTGCCCTTGGCTACCGATGGCCCGGGACCACGAGGTCGGCCCGTTCGCGTTGGCAAAGCCGGACTCGGTGCAACCAGGTCCGTGGGACCCGCAATTCTTCCACGACCCGGACACGGAACGCTGGTTCCTCTATTGGAACTCGTCGAACGTCTATCCGCTGAACGTCATCGAGCTCGACAAGACGAAACGGCTCGCGTACAAGGGAACGCCGCACTGGCTGTTCGGTCTCGATCCGGAGCAGCACGGGTGGGAGCGATTCGGCCAGGATCACCGCGACACGACGATACGGCCATTCATAGAAGGCTCGTGGATGACGAAACACGGGGGACGATACTATCTCCAGTACGG
>DHJM01000146.1:4779-7368 GCA_002404335.1 Gemmatimonadales bacterium UBA4720 | reverse complement strand
GGACACGGCAACACCTTCCAGGATGTGTACGGCAACTGGTGGAACACCGGCACGCCGTGGATCGCGGTCAACTGGAACTTCGAGCGCCGCATCGGTCTCCATCCGGCGGGCTTCGACGGCGACGGGCAGATGTACGTCGATACACGGTTCGGCGATTTTCCTCACTGGCTGCCGACGAAAGCCTATCGCAAGAGCGACGAGCTCTTCACCGGCTGGATGCTGCTGTCGTACCACAAGACAGCGACAGCATCTTCAGCGCGCGACAGTTTTCCCGCGAGCAATGTGACGGACGAGAATCCGCGCACCTTCTGGGTCGCGGGACAGAATCGGCCTGGGGAATCGCTCACGGTCGATCTCGGTCGCGCCTACGAGGTAAAGGCGATTCAGGTGAACTACGCCGATTACAAGTCGGGCCTCTATGGCACGGACTCCACGGTGGTCACGCGTTTCCGTCTACACGCCTCCATTGATGGTAGACAATGGAAAACGGTCGCTGATCTTTCGCGCGAGCAGCGCGACCGTCCCAACGCGTACATCGAGCTTTCCACGCCAATGCGCGCGCGCTTCGTGCGTTACGAGCACATTCACGTCGGCGCGGCAAATCTCGCCATCAGTGATGTCCGCGTCTTCGGAAACGGTGACGGATCTCGACCCGCGACGCCTGCAGTTCTCACAGCGCGGCGCGATCGAGATGAGCGCAACGCGATAATCACGTGGCAGGCTGTGCCGGGGGTCGTCGGCTACAATGTGCGCTGGGGAATCTCGCCTTCAAAGTTGTACCAGACCTACGAGCGTTTTTCCGATCAGGGCACGACGCTCGAGCTACGAGCGCTCACAGTCGGCCAGGCCTATTGGGTGGCGATCGAGAGCTTCGACGAGAACGGAGTCTCCACACTGAGCTCAGCGGTCCCGATTTCTGCTGCGCAACACAAGTAGTGACAGGGTTTTAAAGCTCATCAATCCCCTACACCTCACTTCGGAACGCCTCTTGAACTACTAAGCTTTCCCGTCAAGTGCTCATCAGGAGGTTGTAATGCAGCTCATTAGACCCAACGGCTACCGGATCGCGGTACGGAGCCTCGCGCTCGCGTTCGTCGCAGTGTCCGCCGCTTCCGCGCAATCGCGCGTCGTACTTCCGGCCGGAAGCGTCATCATTGTTCGCACCACCACGCCGCTGCAATCCGCGTCTGCCAGAACCGGACAGACATTCGAAACCAATGTGGATGAAAGCGTTGGCGTGGACGAATACACGGTCATTCCCGCCGGCAGCAAGATTCGAGGCGTCGTCTCGCTTGCCACGCCAGCCACTCGACAGCGGTCTGGTGTCATTCAGATCGTGTTCGATCAACTGATGCTACCGAATGGCTCGACGTTGCCAATTTCGGGCAAGCTCACGAGCACTGACTCCGCGGAGCGACGCCAGATCGAGAGCGATCCGAACGCGAATGTGGTTCTGGTAGGCGAGCGAGGTGGCATCGGAGCGACAATCGCCGGCGCCGGCTCGGGAAAAAGCTCGAACAACATTTTTGCGGCTTTGGGCAGTTTGCTCTCCGAGGGTCGGGACGTGAGTGTGCCGACCGGAACTCCACTCGCCGTCCGGCTCGAGAGTGCGGTGACGTTGCGAGGTGGTGGAAGGCTGCGCGGTGGCGAGGCATCGACGATCTACACAGCAACTGATCGAGTGCGCGCGGCGCAGCAGGCGCTCGCGCAGCTGAATTACTATCGTGGGCCGCAGTCCGGCGAGCTCGACGACGCCACACGTCGTGCGCTTTTTCAGTTTCAGGTCGACCGCGGCTTGAGCGCCACCGGAAATCTCGACGGGCGCACCGCCCAGGCATTGGGAATCAACTTCGGAGGGGGCGTATCCGGTTCCTCCTTGTCCGCCGCTCAGGCGTCAGCCGTTCGGCGTGATGCGCAGACTCTCGTATCACGTTATCGCAGTGAGCTGGCTGCTTCCGGCGTAGGGCGACTGGACCCGTCCCGCACGTACGCCCAGGGCGATCTGGATCTTTGGTTCGCGCTGTCGGCTTTCGCAGACAACGCCGCGATCTACGAACAGATTGTGACGAGCGGTGGCAATCGCGACGCAGCCGTGCTTGCCGGCCGAGCGCTCGCAGGCGCCGCGCGTCGTGTCGATGGCGCAATGCAGAACGCACGGGCGTCGTCGCAACTGCACAACGGTTGGACTACCGTTCGTCGGCAGATCAGCACGATTGATACCGGGCCTTCCGGCACCTGAACCGCGACTAATCGAGGTCATCGTGAGAGCGGGCGTGGGGAGAACACTTCTCAGCGCCCGCTGCTTCTTCAGGGCGTTGGATCCTGTGTCACGGCCACCGATCGCTCGCCAGGCACAGCAACTGGCCGCCGATCTCGTACACCAATCGCAGCTTCCGCGCGTGGCAACAGGCGCTTGTCGTCAATCCGCGCCGCCCAATCCGCAAACGCCGCCGTTGGCCCCTTCCATTCCATTTCATCGACATTCGCGAAGAGTGGCGCATCAGTTCTCAGCGTGGCGAGCGTCTTGAACAGGATCGCGCGATCACGCGTGTCTGCCAGTGTTCCCGCCGGAAATGACTCGATCGGTCC
>DHJM01000146.1:3184-4657 GCA_002404335.1 Gemmatimonadales bacterium UBA4720 | reverse complement strand
CGTTCCGGAAGGACTCGATCACGTGGTCGGTGGCTACGCCGACATGTGTCGCGCCTGTCTCGATCATTTCCAGCACTGAGTGCAACACGCCTGCAACCGCGCCGAACGGCTTGTCCTTCCCTTCGTTCCAGCTGCGCTGGCCGTAGAAGTGACGGAAAAGTTCGTAGGTGCCGTCGATCAGATGAACGATCACTTCTTCTGGCGCTTCGGCGCTCGCTTCAACAGCTCGCGCATGCGCTCGAGCTCCTTTGCGGAAAGGCGCTGCTGCTGCACGAGGTGAGCGAGCAGCTTGATTGGCGACCCGCCATAGATCTTGTCCAGCACTCGGCCCAACGCGGTCTCTCCGGCTGCCTCGGCTTTGATCATGGGAAAGTAGACGTGCGTCTTACCCTCGCCGCGCCGGTGCGAGACGTAACCCTTGATCTCAAGCGTTCGAATCATGCTGGAGATGCTCGTGTACGCGAGGTCCGGGTCGACCCGGTCCCGGACTTCGGTTACCGTCGCCTCGCCGCGGTCCCAGAGCACACTCATTATGTCCAGCTCGCGCTGGGTCAGATGTAGGTCCGTCAACGTTGGGAGGGCAGTGTTGGGGTTGTGGTCGTCGCGGATGAGGTCATCGTGCCATGTGCATGGGACCCAGTCGAGACGATGGGGTGTGGCATCGAGAGCGCGAGAACGAGGAGCGCGCACGCCGCGGCGGCCGCAAGGAATCGCTGAAAATGTTGGCGCGGCGCGGGTGCCATGAGCTTGGTGAGTCGCCGCTCCAGCATCCCTTTCCCTCCGAGGAATGCTGGTTGGAGGCGCGGGCCACGGTTCGCCGCTTGTGCCACCTTGAACAGCAACTCTCCGTATCCGGCCGCGTCGCCGAGCGCCGCCACCACGCGGTTGTCGCAATCCGTCTCGACCGCCAGGGACAGCCGCCACAGCTGCCACCAGAAGGCGAGGTTCCACGGCATCAGAATTAGCGGGAATGACATTGCAAAAAGAAGGCGCGGATCGTGGGCCCTTCGATGTTCTTCCTCGTGACGCAGCACGTATTGGCGCTGGACGCCTGGCAAGGTGAGCACCCATCGCGGGACCAGCACCCGGGAGCGCAACAATCCGACGGTGGCAGGACCGATCGAGTCGGTGACGACAACAGGAACGCCGTCGATGATCCCAGGCTTACCGGGCTTCCCTTGCTCCCGGCGTGCCCGGGTTACGACCAGCAAAACCCAAAACAGATTGACGAGGCCCCAAATGATCAGCGCCGCCGACGCGATGTGCCACATCTGATTGATGCTCGTGTCATACGATTCAGTATGCGCCCACCAGCCGGCGTCCGATAGAGCGAGGGGTTCCGTCGCAATGGTGTTACCCAGGGTCGGGTGAACCGCCTGCTGTTTCAATGCGACGTCGACTGCCCATGTGTGGTGGTACCGGTAATAGCCCGGAAGGGTGATCGAAGTCGCGATGACCACAAGCCACAGCCAG
>DHJM01000146.1:750-2952 GCA_002404335.1 Gemmatimonadales bacterium UBA4720 | reverse complement strand
CTGAAATTCGGGCGCTACATAGATAAATTGCTTCTTCTCCACAGTCAGAAGCGCCCTTCAACTCCGACCAAAATGTCATTGATCAAAGCGTATGCGGCTCAGGGGCCGGACACTCCTCTCGCTCCTTTCCAGATCGATCGCCGAGCGCTGAGACCGAAGGACGTGCAGCTCGAGATTCTCTACTGCGGCGTGTGCCACTCCGACATACACATGGCGCGCAACGAGTGGAAGCAGACGATTTATCCCATCGTTCCGGGCCACGAGATCGTGGGCAGAGTAACCGCGGTTGGCGACAAGGTCACGAAATTCCGGCGTGGTGAGCTCGCCGGCATCGGAGTCATGGTCGAGTCGTGCCGCGAGTGCGTCAACTGCAAGAAGGGTCTCGAGCAGTACTGCAAGGTGGGCATGGTGGGCACGTATAGCGCTCGTGACAAAAACGGCGATGTCACGCAGGGCGGCTATTCAAAGCAGATCGTCGTCGACGAGAATTACGTTCTGCGCGTTTCCGACAAGCTTCCGCTCGCCGGAGTGGCGCCCCTTCTCTGCGCCGGCATCACTACTTATTCGCCGCTTCGCCACTGGAAAGTCGGCAAAGGCGACAAGCTTGGCGTGATAGGGCTCGGTGGTCTTGGCCACATGGCAGTAAAGCTCGCAGCTTCATTCGGTGCCGAAGTAACGATGTTGAGCACGTCGCCCACCAAGGAAAAGGATGCGCGACGTCTGGGTGCGCAGAAGTTCGCGCTCACGAGCGATGCCGCGCAGCTCAAGGGGCTGGCTGGATATTTCGACTTCATCATCGACACCGTTTCGGCCAAACACGATTACAACCTTTATCTCCATTTGTTGGATACCGATGGCGTGATGATCTGTGTCGGCGCACCGCCCACGCCAGCCGAAGTGGCGGTGTTCAGCCTGATAGGCGGCCGGCGCAGCCTGGCGGGTTCGGGGATCGGCGGCATTGCAGAAACGCAGGAGATGCTGGACTACTGCGCGGAACACGGCATCACCTCCGACGTCGAGGTGATCGACATCGCGTCCATCAACAAAGCCTACGAGCGCATGATGAAGAGTGACGTGCGCTACCGCTTTGTGATCGACATGGCCTCGTTGACCTGAGGGCGTGCCCGTCCCGGGCATCCCTCTCGCCGCCCTTCCGCGCCCCGAGAAGAGTGCTACTTTGGCCTCCTCAAACAATTCATGGCCATTGGCCAGGAGGGGTGCTCATGTCTGATCTCATGGCGTCCAAAACGGCGCGCCGGGGCTTCCTTGGCCGCATCGCCGCGGCCGCAGCGGTTGCCGGCCTGAGTGGCGTACTGCCATCTCGCGTGGCCGCCGAAAATGCGCCGAGCGGGGGCTCGGCCGACCCCGCCCTCGAGGCTTGGTTCGGGAAGATCACGGGAAAGCACCGCATGGTCTTCGACGCGCCGGAGCCGAATAGCGGCGTGGTGGCCATCTGGCCACGAGTCTATCTCAACACCATGGACGCCACCTATCCCGGTCCGACGACGGCCGTCGTCATCCTGCGGCACGCGGCGCTTTCGCTCGCGCTGGGTGACGCTGTCTGGGCCAAGTACGGGATCGGTGAGATGTTCGGGATCAAGGACGGCGACGCGCCCGCCAAGCGGAACCCGTACGCCACGATTACCGGGCTCCCGATTCCGGGCCTGGGCATCGCCGAGCTGATCAAGTCGGGCGTCCTCGTGGGCGCATGCGACGTCGCGCTCACGATCTACAGCAGCGGGGCGGCCAAGAAGATGGGCCTCGATCCCGCCGCAGTGAAGAAGGAATGGATCGCCGGCCTGCTGCCGGGCGTGCAAATGGTGCCGTCCGGTGTGCTCGGGGTGGCCCACGCGCAGGAGCTCGGGTGCGGGTACTGTTTCGCTGGGTGACGGAAAGGGGGGCCAGGGTCTCAGGAGCCTGGCCCCCGCCACAGGTCTCCACCGACGCGGTTCGGCTGAGGGACCTTTGCGGGTAGATTCAGTGCATGCACACCAACACCGCATCCAATCGTTCACCTCAGCGAGAACCGGAGAGCAATTCCCTCGCTGATCGCCTGCGCGCAGCCGCTGATCTGCTCGAGAAGATCGTCGCCGATCGTTCGCTGCTTGCGGACATTCCCGAAGCCGATCGCAACCGGTTCCTGAATGCCGCCGGTCGCGTCTCACGCCCCGACGCGCTCGGCCGCCGCCAGCTCCTGAAGGT
>DHJM01000146.1:0-671 GCA_002404335.1 Gemmatimonadales bacterium UBA4720 | reverse complement strand
CGCTTTCCGCGCGACTCGGCGGCTCGCTACGCTCGCGAGCCCGATTTCCAGGAGTGGGCCGACCGGCTCGAGATCTACGGCCTCGACCTGCGACATACGCCGAGCGTGGAAGCATTCTGCACGGAAGTGCTGGCGACAGAGCAACAGCTGGACTTCATCATCAACAACGCGTGCCAGACTGTCCGCCGCCCGGTCGACTTCTACGAGCACATGAGGGAAACAGAAACCGCGGCGCTGACCTCGATGCCTGCTCACGTGCGAGGCCTGCTCGGCACGTACGAGGATCCGCACGCAAGCCACACGATCCATCCGAAGTCGGATGTCTCGCTTCTGGGGCGCGGGTCACAGGAGGATGGAAGTCTCTTTCCGATAGGACTGCTCGACCAGGATCTGCAGCAGCTGGATCTTCGGGGACGGAACTCCTGGCGGATGTTGTTGGCCGAAGTCTCGTCCGTTGAGCTGCTCGAGGTTCATCTCGTCAACGCAATCGCGCCGTTCATCATGAACGCGCGGCTCAAGCCCCTGATGACGCGAACGCCCGAGCGCGACAAGCACATCGTGAATGTCTCTGCCGTCGAGGGGCAATTCTATCGCTCGCATAAGACGATTCGGCATCCGCACACGAACATGGCGAAGGCGGCGCTGAACATGATGACGCGAACCTCCGCCGC
>DHJM01000123.1:7029-7324 GCA_002404335.1 Gemmatimonadales bacterium UBA4720 | reverse complement strand
CGTGCTACCTGGAGGTTCATCCAGAAGTCCACAGTCGTATCAAATAATCGCGACAGCCTGAGAGCCGTATCAGGTGTTACCGCGCGCTTCTCGTTAACAATCATGTTGACGCGCTGAAAAGGAATATCGAGAAGTTTGGCGAGTTCGACCTGACTAAGCTTCATCGGCTCTAGAAATTCCTCGCGTAGGACCTCTCCTGGGTGAACCGGGGCGCGGTTGGTTGGAATGCGGAGCATGACAATGAACCTCGATTAAGAATGACAACTAACGACGAACTACGTTGTGCCGGGTGCCG
>DHJM01000123.1:6528-6894 GCA_002404335.1 Gemmatimonadales bacterium UBA4720 | reverse complement strand
GAATAATTACTAGTGGTAGTCAGTTATCTCGACATCCTCGGCACCTTGCTCCGCCCAAACGAAACAGATTCGGTACTGGTCATTGATTCGGATACTGTGCTGGCCAATTCTATCCTTGCTTAACTTTTCCAGATTGTTTTTGCGCGGAACTCGAAGGTCACTCAGTTTTGCAGCGGCATCGATCATGTCGAGTTTACGCCATGTTACGCCCCATATGGTGCTGGGACAGCTTCTACGAGCAGCCTTCGTGTTTTCACCGTTGTACACATCCTCCGTACCCTTGTCTCTGAAGCTGACAATCACTTGCCTGTCCTCGGATCCAGCCAGTAATTTGTGCTAGCGTATTATACCGTATAACGGTATACC
>DHJM01000123.1:1441-6409 GCA_002404335.1 Gemmatimonadales bacterium UBA4720 | reverse complement strand
CGGTATACCGCGCAAGGGGAATATTGGATCTTAAGCCCGAATTGGAAGGGTTAAGCCCGCTCCTCTCTCGCAACGGTTGACAGCGATAAACTGGAATCCACTTCTCGGTACGCCAAAAGAAGCCGATGGTGCCACCTATAATTGGTCCGAAGAAAGCGCCGCCGAAAAAGCCCCGAGTTCGTTCAGATCCCGTGAACGGATACTACAGGCTGCGTGCGAGAGCAGGCTGACGGTCGCGCCCGTCTATCGCTAGCTTCGTGTTGGTCGACTCAGCGTGTTCGGGGCTCACTGGAACATCGGTGGCCCTAGCATCGTGATGCCGTACTTCGTTCCGATGGCGTCGAGCAGATCAGGAGCGGGCAAGCCACCGAGTGGCGTGGCCGCCGACAGTTCAGCAAAGAAACCGGCGAACACCCCCGGCGTCGTCGCGATGAGAAGCCGAGCGTCCGACGTGGTGAAGTTCTGGTACGCGTGTACGACGCCGCGCCGCAGGTACACCGTATCACCTGCGCGCACGGTATGCCGTTCTCCATCGAGCTCGAACACGAGCTCTCCTTCGAGGACATAGAACAGCTCGTCCTCGCGCGTGTGCACGTGGCGCGGCGGCCCGGACATCGGTGGGGCAACGAGGTGGAAGAATGCCAGTGTTCCCTCGGAGTCCTCTGCCGACACCTTCACGAGCGTCTCCTCGCCGACGATGTTCAGCGGCACCGGCGTGCGCCCGTCGCGAGCCGCCACGACGTTGGACCGTATTGGCGTGTGACGCCACGTTGATCCTGCGACCTCCGTGGTTCCAGCGGTTTCTGTGCTCATGGCCGGGTCTCCTTGTGATTGGTTGGGCGAGGCTTTCGGACGCGTGCACGGGCCTTTGCCGCCGAGATGACCGCCTCGAGGGCCGTCGCCGCGGCCTCGCGCGCTTCCTTGGCCGACAGCTTCCCACGATCGCGCAGCATCTGCCAGAATGGGGCGCTGTACATCGCGACACAGACCGCGATCAATCGCTGGCTCTCCGCGGGGGTATGGTTGTGGGTGACCGCGGTCAGACTCTGTCCGAATGCGGCGCGGCCCTCCGCGGACCCGTGCACCGGATAGTCAGTCGTCGCCGACGCGACGATAGAGGCGCGCACAAGTGTCTCGTGCTTCTCGAACTGCGCGAATTGTGCGCGCACGGCAGGCGCGATGTCCGCTTCGGTGGTGGGCCACCGAGTGCCGGTGTCATCGCGTATCCGCTCCCACAGCGCGCCTACCAGATTCCCGCGCGTGGGAAAATGCCGGTACACCGTACGCGCCGCGATTCCGGATCGGTCGGCGATCGCCTCGTGCGACACCGTCGACGCCGGCTCCTCGCGCATCATCGCCATCGCGCTATCGAGAATAGCGTTACGCGTTGATTCTCGTTGCCGGTCGTGCGCTGATCGAACCCCCGGACTCGTCATGTCAGTATACTGTCATCATGCCAGTATACTGTCAAGACCCTAATGCCGTTGTGGGCAATACGAATAACTTAGTTTTTAGTTTCAGTCAAGCTAGGGCCGGACGGCGTGGCCTGCTCGTGGTCTCGCGACTAAACCCGACCCCTCTTGTCGGGATTAAAGTACACGGTTAGCTTCCCGCCGTTCGAAGCCTCACCTACCCAAGCTGACCCATGCCAAATCGTCGCTACCTGCTTTCCTTTGCCATCATACTTGCGAGCCCTTTATCAGTCGCATCGGCCCAGCAGGGTTATGAGTTTGAGGTATACGATACCCATCTCACAACGCCGGGAACCACGGAGTTCGAGCTGAACGCAAATTTTGTGGCGTCGGGCCGCAAGCAGATCGAGAACGGCCTGTTCCCCACGCACCACATGTTGCGATCCAGCTTCGAGATCGGACGAGGTCTTACAAATTGGCTTGAAGCGAGCGCGTACGTGCTCGGTGTCCATCAATCCGGCATAGGCAGCTCATATGTCGGAAATCGCATACGGGTAACTGCATCGGCGCCCTCCGCCTGGAACCTGCCAGTGGAATTCGGACTGACTCAGGAGATTGGTTACGCTCGCCCCGGCTTCGCGGAAAATCGCTGGACGTATGAGCTCTCTCCCATGATTGGAAAGACCTGGGGTCCCTTAGCGGTCGCTTTCAATCCGGTGTTTGAACGGAGCCTGGCTGGGGAGACTTCTCACCCGGTGGAATTTGAGCCGAAAGCCCGAGTCGGTTATGGCATCGGAGCCGAAGGATCAATCTCTCTGGAGTATTACAGTACCCTTGGGCCAACGTCCGGATTTGATCCACGCTCCGAGCAGAAACACCAGCTCTTCGTTGCATTCGAAAAAGAGTGGGCGGAAGATTGGGAGATGGCGGTCTCGGTGGGACGCGGGCTGACTTCATCATCAGATCACGGAGTAGTCGCAACGCGATTCGAGTACCGCATCGGTCATTAGCTTCCCGCGGCGAGACAACGTCAGAAACTGCCCACATATTTCCCTTATCTCAAACCCATCAACTATGAAAATCGATCGCCGTGGTTTCCTGGTAGCGTCGTCTTCGGCATTGGTGTTGGGGAAAGCAAAGCTCCTGCCGGCGGCATACGAGCAACCAACCGAGACTCCCGAGCCGCCCGAGCTCGAGCGAATCGAGGCAAAAGAGATAGCGGTCTACACCACCGCCGACAAAACAAATTACCGCCTCTCTGCTACCGACAAACTGACATTCAAACCAATGGGCCAGCCGCTGGAGACCCAGGTCTGTGTCTTCGTCGATCCCTCAAAGAGATTTCAAACGCATCTAGGCATCGGCGGCGCACTCACGGATGCCTCGGCGGAAACGTTTTCAAAGCTTCCCCCCGCGAAACAGCGGGAAATTCTGGATGCCTACTTTGATCCCAACAAGGGCATCGGCTACACCATTGGAAGAACCAACATCCACAGCTGCGATTTCTCGTCCGGCAGCTACACCTATGTCACCGAAGGCGACAAGGAGCTCAAGTCCTTCACCGTCAACCACGACAAGCAATTCCGCATTCCGTTTATCAAGCGGGCGATGGCCACCGCCGGGGGGAAGCTCACCCTCTTCGGCAGCCCATGGAGTCCACCGGCATTCATGAAGAGCAACAATGACATGCTCCACGGTGGAAAGCTAAAGCCGGAGTTCTATCAGTCCTGGGCCAACTACTACACGAAGTTCATCAAGTCATACGAGCGGGAAGGAATCCCCATCTGGGGCATCAGCGTTCAGAACGAGCCGATGGCGACGCAGACATGGGAGTCGTGCATCTACTCCGCGGAAGACGAGAGAGACTTCCTGAAGAACCACCTCGGCCCGACGATGAAGAGAGAAGGGTTGGGCGACAAGAAGATCATCGCCTGGGATCACAACCGCGACCTCATCTACCAGAGAGCGAGCACCATCCTGGAAGACCCCAAAGCCGCCCAGTATGTATGGGGCATTGGTTTTCACTGGTACGAGCCATGGAGCGGTGGCGACCAGATGTTCGACAACGTCAAGCTCGTGCACGAGACGTTTCCAACCAAGAATCTGATGTTCACTGAGGGCTGCGTCGATTCCTTCAAAGCCGAAGATCTCCACAACTGGAGATTGGGCGAAGCGTACGGACGCTCGATGATCAATGACTTCAACAGCGGCGCCGTTGGCTGGACAGACTGGAACGTATTGCTTGACGAGCAAGGTGGGCCAAATCACGTCGGGAACTTCTGCTTCGCCCCGGTTCACGCGGATACGAAAACGGGTGAGCTGACCTACACAAACTCGTATTACTACATCGGGCACTTTTCAAAGTTCGTCCGTCCGGGCGCAAGGAGAATCGCCAGCTCACCGAGCAGAAGTGCGCTGCTTTCCGCCGCCTTTGTCAATCCTGATGGAAAAGTGTCGGTGGTGGTAATGAACAAGACCGATCAGAAGGTTTCCTATTATCTCTGGCTGGACGGCAACGTCGCGGAAGTCAGCAGCTTACCACACTCCATTCAGACGCTCGTGTTCTGACGTGCGCGTCTACAGCACGGTCGTCGCACTATAGAGGCATCGTCCCCATGCTGACCAAACGCACACTCGGTACGCAAGGCCTCACGGTCTCCTCCCTCGGCCTCGGCCTGATGGGAATGACCCAGTCGTACGGGACACCGGAAGAACGCGACGAGCGCGAATCCATCGCCACCATACAGCGCGCCATCGAGCTCGGCGTGACGTTGTTCGACACCGCCGAGGCGTACGGCCCATACGCGAACGAAGAGCTGTTCGCACGGGCGCTCAAGCAGCTCAACGTCTCGCGTGACCGCGTCGTCATCGCGACAAAGTTCGGCTTCAAGTTCGACGAGAAGAATATCATTGCTGGCGTGGACAGCCGGCCCGCGCACATCCGCGAGGCCGTCGAAGGGTCACTGCGCAGATTGCAGACCGACTACATCGATCTGCTTTATCAGCACCGGGTCGATCCCGCGGTGCCGATCGAGGACGTCGTCGGCGCGATGGCGGATCTCGTGCGCGAGGGGAAGGTTCGCTTCCTCGGACTTTCCGAGGCGGGCGAGAAGACGATTCGCCGTGCGCACGCCGCGCATCCGATCTCGGTACTCCAGAGCGAGTACTCGCTGTGGGAGCGCAACCTGGAGACGCGCATCATCCCGCTGCTGCGCGAGCTCGGGATCGGCCTGGTGCCGTTCGCGCCACTCGGCCGCGGCTTTCTCACGGGCTCCGTCAAGCGCGCCGAGAAGTATCCGGAAGGCGACTTCCGTCGCAACGATCCGCGCTATCAGGGTGAGAATTTCGACGCCAACATGCGGGCCGCGTCGGCCGTGCGTGAGATCGCCGAGCGGAAGGGCGCGACCCCGGGCCAGATCGCGCTCGCGTGGCTGCTGCACAAGGGTCCGGACATAACGCCGATCCCAGGGACCAAGAGACGTAAGTACCTGGAAGAGAACGTCGGCGCGGCGGACGTGTCACTCAGTGCCCGGGAGATGGCGACACTCGACGCGAC